>CAYGZY010000037.1:0-7679 GCA_964354485.1 uncultured Chlorobiaceae bacterium
GCTAGCCCTTCCGGGCAATCGCCACATCATTCCGCTCTTTGTGTAACCCCATTCAAGTCACAATCCTTCCCTCCGGATATGTTTTACTGCATATCCATCGTCAGTAGTATGGCAGTGTCCGACTCCCTCCCCCGTCAATGCCGTTTCGTTTCCTTATCGGCACTGTCTCCTACTGTCCCAGCTGTCGGCTGGAGTTTTCCAGTCAGGGGTAGGGTATCCCAAGTTGCTCTGATGTCTTTCGGAACGTGTCATCTCTGATACCCCGGAGAGAGCGGCTGCCCTCAACTTGCCTATCAGCGGGACTGCCACTGCTGACTTCGCCTATAAAATAGAGGCTCGTCTCTCTCTGTTTATGATCTTTACGAGGCTACCTATAAGTTCACTTTCGTTACAACCCGTTCCTTTGCATAGCACCCTGTTTCAGGCTACATTGTCGGGTGGCTTATCGCTTCGCATTACTGCTAACGACCACCTCTTGCTTTACGGCTCATAGGCTCTTACCGTAGTTCTAACTTTTCATAGAACAAGAACATCAGCACCTTACCTTGGCACTCATTTCATTAGGATCATTTTTCTCGTCTGCTTGAATGAGCCGGCTTCCAACGTATAGAAGTAAATACCGCTCGGTGCCTGAGAACCATTTGAGTTCAGGCCATTCCACCTTATGCGGTAGCTTCCCGGGCCCATATCTTCGCTTACCAGCGTCGCCATTAAATTACCAACGATATCGTATACTTTCAAGGATGTAAACTGCCGGTTCGGGAGGTTGAATGAAATGCTTGTACTTGGATTGAACGGATTCGGATAATTCTGCTGCAGAGCATACTCCCTCGGTGCCGTCTCATCAATTAATTCGACACCCGTCGGAGTAAAGTTCTGGATTGCAGAAAGCAGGAGTCCGCGTGCATACTTCGTATTGTGTATTCCATGACTTCCATCAGACTCTACAAAATCATGATTAAACTTCGCCCTCATGAATTCGTCCGTCGCACTGTCGGCGGTTGTCGCAGCTGCAAGGTTACCGCTCAGGACGGTCAGAAGGCTGTCGATTTCCGTCTGAACATGCCGGTAGTCGAATGTAACCGCAAGCGTGTCAAAGTCTGTATGACACTCGACGCACTTAATACCCTTCGGCATGAAGGTGTGTCCGGTAGTTGCAGGATCATCCTCACTTACGTACGGGGTCATAACAACATGGCACGTTACGCACTTGTCCGTTGCAACAAGTCTATGCAGAGATGATTCATAGGTATACCCAGCATATTGATAACCACCCTTCCCTTCAAGCATGTAAGCTGTCGAATGATGCAGGTCTTCGCCTGTCGGAGTCGGAGTGTCGGGATTATATTCGGGATTATGGCACTTCTGACACAGCTGTGCAGGTGGTAGTCTTAGCTGACCTGTATTTTCATCCGAATGCGGGTTATGACATGCCACACAAACGAGCGGCTGAGCACTGCTTCCCGGCGGATTATCCACCGACGGCTCAAGGTTCGGATCATTCACAAATTCCAGGAATCCCTGAACGGTATGACAACCCGAACAATTAGGATTATTACGGAACTGGTTTGCTAAATATCCCGAAGCGTTGGTATCCGATATAGCGTGCTTTGCCATTGACCATTCGCTGTAGTAGGGATGATGTGTACCCTCGTGGCACGTACCGCACTGCTCTGCAGTCAGATTTATTGTAGATGAATTTCCATGGTTAACACCATCTTGGACTGGACCATGGCACGATTCACACTGAACGTTTACTTTCTTTTTATACTCAGTAGTATCGGTTACGGTAAACGAACCGTCGCCATTATTTGTGATGTAATCATCCGCGCCGTGGTTCGCTCGGAGTGTGTCCCAGCCAGTTGTGTGGCAGGGTGAGCAGGACATTTGTTTCTGGACGAACGCCACCGAATCATACGCTCGTGCATGCCGTGTCATAGACCAGGTTGAATATTGTGTTCCACCGATGTCCGAAGAACTGTGGCAAGTCTGACATACTGCCACACCACTGTAGTTGGGGTCCTGACTGTAGAGCGCCTGGGAGCACACTAACAGTAGAACTGCCATCAATAGAATTGTACCACTTTTCATTGTAAATCCTCTCTAAATTAATTTGAACGGGTTAACCGGTTTTCAGCGAAAAATCTTATAGTATTACGTTAATAATTGCAATAGCTATGCCACTAATTATGATAATTGGATTGCTGACCATATTAAAAAAATGTAAAAAAAGGATATTTTAACTTCTCTTATTAACAATGTTATCGCTATTGACAAAACCTGCGTCATTTGCCGCACCCAAACCTTTTAATTAGATTTTTTACAAGAGCGAGAAAATCCTCAAAATCGACAGGTTTTTCAATGAAGACATCGACAACGTTCTTATAACTTTCCTTTTCATCGGATGAAAGCAGGGAGGAGCTCATCATTACTACAGGTGTTGAATCATCATTCCTCTTCACTTTTTCGGCTACCCTGAGGCCTCCACAGAGTGGTACGTGCAGATCCGTGAGAACAAGGCAGAACTTTTGAGAGTGAAGTTTTTCGATAGCTTGTTCTCCGGTTTCTACGATACTGACATCGAATCCGGCCTTTTGAAGGAGCCTGCCGACTGACCAGCCGATAAGTTTTTCATCCTCCACGATTAGAATCCTCACGGATTTTGGATCTTTCGGAAATGTATCGTTACATTTATTATTCAAAACTATTATAAATTGATGGTTCGAAAGAACAGGATCTGATCGATCAGAGTACAAACGGTGTGCCACATGGATTTGCGTAATGCAAACCTCCGACATTTATTTCTGTTCCTCTCCCATGATGTAGAAACGGGCCTGCAATTTTTCCAGGGGAGCTTCTGACCTCCAGCTTATCTACCTCACCCCCTTGCCCGCCGTCCCCTTCTCCGATTTCGGAGAGGGGGAGAGGTTGTATTGTTCCATTCTGGTCGGGCCTGCCCTCCCAGTCGGTGTCGTATGAAAAGTAAAAAGAGATGAGTCAGAATTCCGATTTCTATTCTTGTTCAAACGAAGTCAGAAATCGGAATTCATGCATCACTCCGGCTTTGCGAGAAGGTTGTATTTCTTCATTCTGTATCTGAGCGTATCCCGGCTGATTTTTAAAAGGCGGGCTGCCTTAGATTGGTTATAGTTTGTTTTTTCGAGTGCTTTAACTAGAATCTCCTTTTCCATTTCGTTGAGAGATCGTCCTGATGCATCAAGCTCGAAAGCGACAGATGAAGTTTCGCGTTTAAGCGAGTGTATGTGCCCCAGCTCGACGTGGTGAGAAAAAATGTAATCTCCTTCGTCCATCAGAACCGCGCGTTCCACCACATTCCGCAGTTCACGAACATTCCCGGGCCAATCATGTTCAATGAAAAGTTTTTTGGTGTCCTCCGACAATCCCTTAAAATTCTTATGGAATGCAATATTGAATTCGTTGAGAAAAAACTCGGCGAGTATGATAATGTCATTCCCCCGCTCCCTGAGCGGTGGGATGTGAATCGCAGCGACGTTAAGTCGGTAGTAAAGATCGGATCGAAATTTTCCTTCCTCAATCAGCAGTTCGAGAGGTCTGTTCGTTGCGGCAACAATACGAACATCGATCGGTATGTCTCTGGTACCGCCGACCCGCTGGACAATTTTCTGTTCAAGTACCCTGAGAAGCTTTACCTGAACTTTTAGAGATGTGTCTCCGATTTCATCGAGCAGTATAGTTCCGCCATCGGCAATCTCGAATAATCCTTTCTTCTGCGATCGGGCATCCGTAAAAGCTCCTTTTTCATGACCGAATAATTCACTCTCAACCAGAGTCTCGGTGAGAGCAGAAAAATTGATCGGAACGAACGGACGATCACGCCGATCGCTTATGTAATGAATGGCTTTTGCTGCAAGTTCTTTGCCGGTGCCGCTCTCACCGGTAACGAGAACGGTGGTTCCGCTGCTCTGCGCAATTTTATTGATCTGCTCACAGATTGAATGCATGGCAGGCGAAGAACCGAGCAGACCATACATGCCGCAAGTTGCCTGCTGGTCTTTTACGAACTGTGCAACCTGTCTCTTTAAACGTGTCGCCTCACACGCTTTTTCGATGACGATCTTCAACTCTTCGATGTTTACCGGCTTCGTTATGTAATCGAACGCTCCCAGTTTCAGTGCCTGGACTGCAGTCTGCGACTTGTCGACGGCCGTCAGAATGATAACCGGCAGAGAGGGTGCGATCTGGTGAATCTCCGGTAAAATATCAAGACCCGTGGCATCGGGTAGCATCTGGTCGAGTATTATGAGATCCGGTTCCTGCTCGCGAAGTACCCTCAGCGCCTCCTGCGCATGCTCTGCCTCATAGACGATAAATCCCGCTTTCCCCAGTTCCTTCTTCAAGGACCACCGAATTAATTTTTCATCGTCCACGACCAGTATAGATTTACAGACCATGGCTCGTCACCGGTTATCTTGCTTCCTGGGGAGAGTAATCATGACATGCGTGCCTTTGCCAACTTCACTCCTGAGAGTTATGGTTCCATTGTGCTGCTCCACGATCCGTTTTGTGATTGTCATCCCGAGGCCGGTTCCTTTGTTTTTCGTGGTGAAAAACGGTTTGAATATGTCCTCAATCTCGTGCTGTGGAATACCTCTCCCTGAATCATCGATTCGGATGACCACAGAATCATCACTTTCGTCTGCAGTTATATCGATTCGCCCTACTCCGGCAATCGCGTGTTGTGCATTCATGATAACATTCCAGAAAACCTGCTGCAGCTGTTTCCTGTCGGCATAAATTAAAATTGAAGGATTACTGAATGTAGCGCTAAGCTTTACTCCTTCTTTTGTGCATTGCCTGGAGAGCAATGAGATTGTCCGCTGGAAAACCTCCACGAGATCAACGCTGGCGAACGACGGCGGCGTCGGCCTCGCATAACTGAGAAGATCATTGACGGTGTGAGTGACACGCTCCAGCTGGGATATCATTTCGTCAAAGATCTCTCCCCTCTCGTCATCCGGCGGCAGTTCGCTCCGCAAGACTTGCAGGGCACCTAGTACACCCGATGTCGGATTTTTTATCTCGTGTGCAATGCTCGCCGCCATTTCACCGCTCGTGGCAAGCCGGTCGGCATGTTCCAGTCTTACATGATGCAGCTCGCGTAATCTGTCATTTGCGGCATTCAATCTTCGGATTAATGCATTGAAAGCGTTGATCAATCCTCCAATTTCATCGCGCCGGGTTGACGCCCGGAGTTCAGAGAAGCGAACATGCTCACCCTGTTCAAAAAGCTCAGTCTGGCGCTCAATGGTGGAAATCTGGTCACGCAGCGTGCTTACCGGACGGATAACCAGAAAAAGCAATGTCACAACGACAACACCCGCTAATCCCAGAAATGTAATCACCGTCATGAAAATGTTCATCGTGCGATGCTCCAGCGCCACACTCCTTACATCGTCCATGGAAATTTTTACAGCCATGTAGCCGATCGTCGGTGCGGCATCCCGATGGCAGGGGTAACAATCCTGTTTCTTGACGATTGGGGTGATGATGTACTCATAGAGAGAGTCTCCCTCCTGCTGAAGAAAAAACTTGTCGCCCGGATAGAGCGACAATTCTCTGAATTGTCCGAGCGGAAGCGTATCATGAAGATTCTCGGGACGCGCTCGAAGCGTGACAGTACCATCTTCTCTGAGGATTATAATATCACGAGCCTGATTTGATGAGACTACCCGTGCCATTGCTTCCTGCAATTTCTCAGTCTCACCCGATAGCATAATATATTCGAGAATCGCCTTGCCAAACTCCGCAACACCATGCGCCTTGGTTTGTGCACCTTTTTCAAGCATCATGTATCCGGTCTGATGCGCAAAATAGGCAAACAAACCTCCGGCGATCAAAAAAACCACGGCTACTGCGAATATTACTTTTCTACCAAGGGATACGAACATCGGTATGCGGTTTCTGGATAATTAGTACCTTAAGATACGGAATTCCAATAAAAGATGCTGGGTGATATCACCCACATCCAGTAATACGCCACATCGATCTTATTAACACCCCGCTTTAGCGAGGTGATTCTGGATAAGGATAAAAAGTGAAACCGTTTTAACGGTTTCAATCCTTGATGTTTCCCATGACCCCAAACTATAAGTATTAATACACCATCTATATTTATCGAATATTGATCTGCCTCGGCAGAGTTCACCAAATTAGTTGTAATCGGCACTGTGCGTACGAATGATAGACATGTTCGCCCTCCCTTCCGTTTTACATTGTTTCCCAACATCGAAGCTGTTGAAACAGCTTCTCCGTATTCTCTTGGTTAGATCACACCGATGAATCGGTGTGTTAATGAGATGCTTTTGACATCACCCCCCCTGCATGGCGTATCATGGTCCACACCATGATACAATTCTTATATTCTTTTGGTGAGATGTTTAAGTTAAAGATAGTGGTGAAAAACTAAGGGAACTACCCGATGAGAAGGCGTTCTTACCGTCTGATATACGGGTCCCTGCTTTCCCGCAGTGTGTAAATCATTGATCCATAATGCCGGGACGTGTTCAATTAAGAAGCATTGCCATTATTATTTACAGTCAACAATATCTCAAGTTGAGAGGTTAAAATTTTACATACTTATTTTTTGCAAGCCGGCAGACCGGACACGCATCGGGCGGCTCGCCGATTACGGTATGACCGCACACAGGACAGACATAGGTGTCTGACGCGGTGATGTCTTTGCCCTGGGTGACGTTGTCCTTCGCCGACAGGTACATCACCTCGTGAATTTTTTCAGCTTCAACTGCATACTGTATGGAGCGCACCGCGCTCATTTCATCCTGAAGTTTCGCAACCGCTTCGAAGGCGGGATACATTTCCGTCACTTCGTAATTTTCCCCCGCCGCTGCATCAAGCAGATTCGACGCAGTATCATGCACCTTCTCAAGAGCGCGGAAATGATTTGATGCATGTACTTTCTCAGCATAGGAAATAGCCCTGAACAATTTCGCCACGTGAGGATATCCCTCTCTTTCGGCTTTCTCTGCGTAGATGCTGTACTTCATGTGTGCCTGGCTTTCGCCTGCGAATGCGGCTTCGAGGTTTGCTTTCGTCATCTGTTTCATATTTCTTTCTCCGTTATATGTGGGTGTAGAGATATTATGGTAAAATTCAGATAAAAGACAACTGGAAAGTAAGGAATGGGACAACAATAGTCAACGACTGAAAACCGGTGATGCTGATGCGGAATTATATATGAAAAACTTGTCACCCGGTGAAAATAAAAACCCCATCCTAGGAGGTGGAGGACGGGGTCGTAGGACCACCGGGCTTACGCCCAGTAGTGTTAAAATTTTTCTATTTTATCTCGTTCTTAAATAAAATATAATAATAATTCAGGAAAACAGCAAATTGTTTTCATTATGTTTTTTGGACAACACGGCGGCGCCAAGCAATTACAGTTCCTGCAATAATAAGAACAACACCCGTCCATACAACCATCATAAGTGGTTTAATATTAATATCTACAACAAGCGCCTGTGGCTGAACTACCTGCTCATGTTGGTTAAAGCCGATGAATTCAATAATGATGCTCTTTTCTTCAACGCTAAGACCGTTCAATACCAATTGAGGCTTCTGACCAACAGCATATCCGGCGTCAGTTACAGGCAAATCCACGGGAATGGGTTTACGCTCTC
>CAYGZY010000038.1:0-4609 GCA_964354485.1 uncultured Chlorobiaceae bacterium
GCGCAGGCGGAGATGGGTGTCATTCCAAAGGATGCCGCCGCTCTCATACGGCAGAGAGCGCGGTTCGACGAAAAGCGAATCAGCGAGATAGAGGAAACAGTCAGACATGATGTTATCGCATTTCTCACGAACGTGGGCGAATACGTCGGTCCCGAATCCCGCTACATTCACCTTGGCATGACCTCCTCGGATATTCTCGACACCGGTCTGGCGCTCCAGATGAAGCAATCGGCAGATTTGCTTCTATCGGCGCTGCAGAAACTGCACCAATTACTGAGAAAGCGTGCACTGGAATTTAAATCCACGGTCATGATCGGACGGACTCACGGTATTCATGCCGAACCAATTACATTCGGTCTGAAACTGGCTCTCTGGTACGATGAAATAAGCAGGAATATCAGACGGCTAGAACAGGCGCGGGACACGATATCCTGCGGAAAGATCTCCGGTGCGGTGGGTACGTATGGCCATATCGATCCTTTCGTCGAGCGGTACGTCTGCGAAAAATTAGGATTACGCCCCGCGCCGATATCTACACAAATTCTCCAGCGTGATCTTCACGCCGAGTTTATATCGACACTTGCGATAATCGGAAGTTCACTTGAAAAATTTGCCACAGAAATCCGTCATCTCCAGAAAACGGAGGTTTTGGAGGTTGAGGAATATTTTTCAAAAGGACAGAAGGGATCTTCGGCGATGCCTCACAAGCGAAATCCAATCACATGTGAGCGCGTAGCGGGACTGGCGCGCGTGCTCCGTGGAAACGCACTGGCAGCCATGGAGAATATACCCCTCTGGCATGAGCGGGATATCACACATTCTTCCGTCGAACGCATCATCATACCGGATTCCTGCATTTTGCTCGATTACATGCTCTCAATTTTTACCGAAGTGGTCGAAAAACTCATGGTCTATCCTGACCGGATGAAGGAAAACGTCGAGCTGACGCACGGTCTGATTTTCTCGCAGGAGGTCCTCCTCGCACTGATAAAAAAAGGGATGAAGCGTGAGGATGCATATGCGGTTGTTCAAAAGCATGCGATGGAAGTGTGGCGTGTCAAAACCGACTTTAAAAAATTATTACTGTCGGATGCAAGTGTGAGACAGCACCTTTCTGAAAAGGAACTGCAGGAACTTTTCGATCTCACAAAAAGCATTCGCAATGTTGATTATATTTTTAAACAGGTTGGAATTTAAATCCATCTTAATCTATTCGGCTATATGAATAGCCCCCTATTTTAATCGGTGGAATATAGGTCACTAACTTTAATTGGAGTAGCCTCATGACAAAAAAGTATCAGAATTTTATCAACGGGAAGTGGGCAGATGCCAAATCGGGAAAAACTTTTGAAAACCGGAATCCTGCAAACTGGAGCGAGCTTATCGGTACCTTCCCGAAATCCGGCAAAGAAGAAGTGAATGATGCTGTGAGAGCGGCTCGGATTGCGTATGAAAAATGGAGTCTTGTACCGGCGCCGAAGCGCGGAGACATCCTTAAGAAGGTCGGGGATATCATGGTCTCGCGGAAAGAAGAGATCGCCCAACTGATGACCCGTGAAATGGGTAAAGTGCTCGTGGAAACGAGAGGGGACGTGCAGGAGGGTATCGACACCGCCTACTACGCCGCATCGGAAGGGAGAAGATTGTTCGGTGC
Organism: uncultured Chlorobiaceae bacterium; assembly: GCA_964354485.1. Lineage (GTDB taxonomy): Bacteria > Bacteroidota > Ignavibacteria > UBA10030 > SZUA-254 > CAYGXH01. The sequence continues at coordinate 1,655 of CAYGZY010000038.1, forward strand.
GACAGTTCCGTCGGAGCTTCCTAACAAGTTTAACATGGCTCAGCGTGTTCCGATCGGTGTCGCGGGCATTATTACACCTTGGAATTTCCCCATGGCAATCCCGACGTGGAAGATTTTTCCGGCGCTCCTGTGCGGAAATACGGTGGTGTTCAAGCCGGCGTCCGATACACCGGCAACCGCAACGGTCCTCGTTGAAATTCTTATGGAAGCAGGTGTCCCGGCAGGTGTTGTCAATATTGTGCATGGCGGCGGAAGTGAGGTCGGAATGGCTATCGTCGAACATGAGGACGTCGATCTCGTCAGCTTCACCGGCTCAACGGCGGTGGGGATAAAAATTTCAGAACTCGCCGCAAAAACGCTCAAGCGCGTGTCACTCGAACTGGGTGGAAAGAATGCCCAAATTGTAATGGACGATGCCGATCTCCATCTCGCCCTCGATGGGGTTCTCTGGGGAGCATTCGGAACGACCGGCCAGCGATGCACAGCAACGAGCCGGTTAATCCTTCACGAAAAAATCCACGACACATTACTCTCGATGCTCGTGGAAAAAACAAAGAAACTGCGACTTGGCGACGGTTTACTTCCGACGACAGATATCGGTCCCTGCATTAATGAGAGTCAGCGCAACACCGACCACAGTTATGTAGAGATTGGCTTGAAGGAGGGTGCGACCCTTGCCTGCGGCGGAGATATCGGCAGAGGGAAAGACCTTGATAAAGGTTGGTTCTACCAGCCCACAATATTCACAGATGTGACTCCTGAAATGCGGATTGCGAAAGAGGAAATATTCGGTCCGGTCCTCTCTGTCATACGGATAAAATCCCTCGATGAGGCGATAACTGTCCTGAATAATACGAAGTACGGACTTTCATCTTCTCTGTACACTAAGAATGTTAATGATGCTTTCAGGGCAATCAGGGATGTGAAAGCCGGTATTACATATATAAATGCTCCCACGATAGGAGCCGAGGCGCATATGCCTTTCGGCGGCGTGAAGCAGACTGGAAACGGCCATCGTGAAGGTGGATGGACGGTGTACGAGTTTTTCAGTGAATGGAAAACAGTGTACATCGATTACAGCGGCGGTTTGCAGAGGGCGCAAATAGATAATCAATAACTGTAGGTCAGTACTCTGTCCTGACCTATCAAGGATGCTACTATTAAAGAATAGTATACATGAAGTATCGATCAATAAAAAATATACTGACGAGCAAACCCACAATCGAGGGAGCGGGCGTTCACCTGAAAAGAGTATTTGGTTTTCATGAAGTGCCGGCTTTTGATCCGTTCCTCCTGCTAGATGATTTTCGGTCGAACAATCCGCAGGATTACATAAAAGGATTTCCGTGGCATCCGCACCGGGGCATCGAAACAATTACGTATGTGCTGAAGGGGAAAGTGGAACACGGTGACAGCCTGGGAAACAAAGGTGTCATCGGTCCCGGGGACGTTCAATGGATGACGGCAGGAAGCGGGATCATACACCAGGAAATGCCAATGAGCGATGAAAACGGAAGCAACTGGGGTTTTCAGCTGTGGGCGAACCTTCCCCGATCCCGGAAAATGATGGATCCCAGGTATCGGGAGATAAAAGGGAATCAGATTCCAGAAATTACGGCAAACGAGGGTGTAAAAATAAGAGTTATCAGTGGCGAAGTGAATGGAATAAAAGGACCCGTGGATGATATCGTTACAGATCCCGGGTATTTAGACGTAACCATTCCGCCCAAAACAGAATTCATTCATCCGACAGATCCCGGATATACAGTCTTTGCATACGTCATTGATGGAGAGGGATATTTCGATAAAAATGATAAACTTTTTACCAATGGGAACCTGGTTCTATTCGATGATGGAGACCGTATTTCGGTTAATACCCGGGAAAAACATATGCGCATCCTCCTCATCTCAGGGAAACCGATCGGCGAACCGGTTGCATGGTACGGTCCCGTCGTTATGAACACGGAGGCGGAACTGAAGCAGGCGTTTGAGGAGTATAGAAATGGGACGTTTATAAAAAAATAAGTTGATTTGGTCTTATTTCTCCCCTCGCTGTAGGTATTTTATGGTGTTGAGTCACAACCTTGGAGATTTCTCAGATTTTTCTTATATTTAATCGTGAAAATCTTCCAACATATTGAAATATTGATTATTCAATATATTTCCTTCCTTACATCCGGAAGACCGTATATTATTTCCCTCTACGAGCACCAGGAATTCTATTAAGACTGTATTTTCCCTCATCTTAATTCCTGTTTTATTAATTCTATTATTCTAAAGGTGCTATATGACCATGACAAAAGTTACTAATATACATCCTAAGGATGTCGAATCCATCATCGGGAAGCATATGCTTGTCGATGTGTTGGATTTTATAATTGATTTGAAAAAAAGTGAAGGAGTGTACATCTGGGATTCGAAAACAAATCGCAAGCTTCTTGATTTCTTCACATTTGTTGCCTCCGTACCGTTAGGATTAAATCATCCGAAGATGACCACTCCCGAATTCAAAGAGAAAATGGCATACGTTTCCATTAACAAGCCGACAAATTCAGACGTTTACTGCGTTGAAATGGCCGAGTTTGTCGGTACCTTTGCCCGTATAGCCATGCCCGATTACCTTCCTCATGTATTCTTCATCGAGGGTGGTGCGCTCGGCGTTGAGAATGCACTCAAAGCAGCATTCGATTGGAAAATGCGGAAGAATATTGCAAAAGGTGTGTATAAGGGAGTCAATGACGAATCGAAAATGAAGGTTATACACTTCCGCCAGTCGTTCCACGGCCGTACCGGCTACACACTGTCTCTTACCAATACTGATCCGGTGAAGATTGACTACTTCCCCAAATTTGATTGGCCCCGGATCGACAATCCAGCAATAAAATTCCCGCTCAACGAAGAGAACCTGAAAGCGGTCCGGAAAGCGGAGGAAAATTCACTCAATCAGATTAAGGA
>CAYGZY010000039.1:0-13127 GCA_964354485.1 uncultured Chlorobiaceae bacterium
CTCTTTTTCTCAGTATGCACTTGCCCAGAAACAGATGCGCGACTATGACGGGAAATTTGCACCGGGAAGTCTCCTGTACTTCATTCTCAAAGGGAACACACCCCGGGCACGGCACGCCAGAGGAGAAAGGTTTATCAACAACATAGCCAAACATGCGTACAGTATTACATTAGCCGTGAGCTTGGGACACATACGATCGTTGATCGAACATCCAAGTTCAATGACACACTCGGCGATTCCCCTCAATGAACAAGTCAGGAGCGGGCTTGATCCGGGAGGGATTCGGTTATCTATCGGCCTGGAAAAAACGAGTGATATCATACACGACCTTGCAAAAGCATTGGATAAAGTATAATGCAAACCGATCGTGCTACGATTGAAGAATTTGTACAACAGAAAAAGTTTGCCGTAGTCGGCGTATCTAGGGAACCGAAAAAATTCGGTAACTACGTCTACAAAGAATTGTCAGACAAGGGATTCGGCGTCATTCCGGTCAATCCGCACATGGAGAAAATCGGCCGCCATGTTTGCTACAGAAATCTCTGCGAAATACCCGAGAAGGTCGATGGCGCTATCGTAGTCGTACCGCCGGAACAGGCTGAAGCGGTTGTCAGAGATGCGGCTGCGGCAGGTATTCCGAGAGTATGGCTTCAGCAGGGCTCCGAATCTGACTCCGCAATTTCCTTCTGCAGGGATCACGGTGTCAAAGTCATTGCGGGGAAATGCATCATGATGTTCGCACCGCCGGTTTTCTCTTTTCACCGTATCCACAGATTCGTATGGAACCTTTTTCACCGTAAGTCAGAGGGATAGGAATATAAAGATCGACCGGTTAAAACTTTCCGGATGTTTAATTTGTTATACGTATTGAAATAACGCTGATCAAAATGCAAACATCACAGAAACCACACTTACTGAGTTTAGTCAAAACCGGTCAATTAATAAGGATTCTTGTGGTTCCTCACGGACTTATTAAAGCGCAGTTCATACGACTCGGGATTCACGAAGGCGAGCGAATGCAGTGCCTTGAACGCTTACCGGGCGGCACGATTGTTTTAAAGAAACACCGCCGGCACATAGCGATCGGGCATGAATTAGCCAAACAGATTCATGTAACACTCATCGAAGATAAAGAATCGTGATCATGGACGAGAAGCCCACAAACGGTAAGCATTACGAAAAGCACCGGCACCCAAACCTGTCGTTTCTAGAAAGGGAGATCGGAAAAGTAAAGATTGTCCTCGTGGGAAATCCCAACGTGGGAAAGTCCCTGATCTTCAACGAAATGAGCGGCTTAAGCGCAGAGGTGTCCAATTATCCCGGCACAACGGTGGAAATCCTACGCGGTACCTACCGTTCATGTGAAATCTACGATACTCCCGGTGTCTATGGAGTTTCTTCTTTCAACGATGAAGAGCGGGTTGCCCGCGATGTTATTCTTGCCGGTGATATTATCCTCAATGTCGTCGATGGGAACCACCTCGAACGAGACATCTTTCTTACGCAACAGTTGATCGACATGGGGAAAAAAGTCGTCATCCTCCTGAATTTCATGGATGAAGTCCGGCTTAATAAGATCGATATTGATATTCAAAAATTAAGCCGCTTCCTTGGTGTTGAGATTGTTCCGATCGTTGCTGTGAAGAAAATGGGATTCGAAAATCTCCATGATGCCATCGAAAAAGCCCATGAGGGAACTCAGCGGAAGGAAATGCATTCTTCTCTCCACTCAATGCTGAAGATGGTCGGTTCTCAGGCGGAGGCACTACTCATTCTTGAGGGCGATGAGGCCGTCGCGAGCAGGCACGGAGTACCTCCCGGAACACTTCGTGATGAAATTTATATCAACCGCCGCAACAGGGTCAATTACATAGTCAATCAGGTCTGGACCGATACATCGACCCTGCTGAGGTTTTCCGAACGATTGAGTAGGTTAGTCATCCGGCCCGTGACCGGTATTCCGATTTTTATAGCCACGCTCTACCTTGCCTTTCTCTTCATCGGCGATTTCGTTGCACAGGATGTTGTGAACTTCACCTCGGTGGAGATTGGAAAAAACCACTGGGAACCGTGGATTCGCAGTCTCTTCGCAGCATTTATCGCTCCCGATTCATGGCTGAATGATCTGCTGGTTGGTGAATTTGGTATCGTCACAATGACCACGACATATCTGCTGTTTTTACTGTTACCTCTGGTGACCGCATTTTACCTGATATTATCGCTCATGGAGGACAGCGGATATCTTCCGCGCCTTGCAACGATGGTTGACCGTGGTCTCACCAGTTTCGGCCTGAATGGACGTGCGATTATTCCTCTGATACTTGGATTCGGGTGTGTTACCTCCGCTACGATGACAACGCGTATTCTCACATCGGAGCGGGAAAAAACAATCGCAACAGCTCTCCTGCAGTTTGTCGTTCCGTGCTCCGCCCAGCTAGCGGTCATTAGCGCACTCATGGCCGGGGCGGGCTTCAAGGCGTTGGTGATATATATCGTCACGATTCTCATCGTTCTTGTCGCGCTCGGCACTGTGCTGAACAAATTGCTTCGCGGGAAGCCGGTTCCCCTGCTTCTCGATCTCCCGCCCATGCGTTTGCCGAGGCTCGAGAATGTGACCCGAAAAATGTTACTGCGTACCCTCAACTTTATGAAAGAGGCGGTAGTCTGGTTTTTTGTCGGAGCGCTTGCTGTAGGTATTGCCAAGAATACTGGAATCCTAGATGCGCTCCGCGAATTACTGCGTCCCGTAACGGTTCACTGGTTACAGCTCCCTGGTGATGCCACAACGGCATTCATAATGGGTGTCGTGCGGCGGGATTTTGGTGCGGCAGGTCTCTACCACCTCGCGCTGACGCCACTACAGGTTACCGTTGCCCTTATAGTCATAACGTTGTTCGTTCCGTGTATCGCATCGGTCGTAGTCATGATTAAAGAACGCGGTCTGAAGATCGGTATGGTCATCTGGCTCGGCACATGGCTTGCAGCCTTCATCGTCGGAGGTATCGTCTCCCACCTGGTGATGTAGGGGGAAAGAGATGGGAAAAGTAAACTCCAATACGAGATCTCTTGCTGAAACATTGCAGGCTGAGAAAAGAACATGTCTCCGTTGCGGACTGGTGGTCGAAAGTCCTTTTGTGGAAAGGTGTCCAAGGTGCTTTACAGCCCTCCCGGTCATCGATGTGAACTGCGCCGGATGCATCCATAAAATTTTGTGTCCCATCGGAAAAAATCGTAAGTTTACACTCTAATTGTCGGTTATTCTATCCGAATATGTCGATTACAGAAAGTAATCGGCTTTTCTATCATCCGTAAAAAAATCATAAGGAAATCAAATTGTATGAAGAGGATTAAAGTTATTATTATGGGTGCGGCTGGGAGAGATTTTCATAACTTCAATACAATCTACAGGGATAATGAGTTATTTGACGTAATTTGCTTTACGGCAACTCAGATTCCCAATATAGACGGTCGGAAGTATCCGGCGGAACTTGCCGGCAAACTCTATCCTCAGGGAATTCCCATTTATCCCGAAACCGAACTCGTACAGCTGATCAGTAAGAACAATGTCGATGAAGTTGTTTTTGCCTATTCGGATGTTTCTTACAACTACGTGATGACAAAAGCCTCCATGGTCGTGGCCGCAGGCGCGCATTTTAAGGTCCTCGGGGCACGTCCGACGATGGTAAAAAGCACCGTGCCAGTTGTTGCCGTGGTTGCGGTTCGAACCGGTTCCGGGAAAAGTCAGACCTCCCGGAAGGTTTGCAAAATTCTGCGCGACATGGGAAAGAGAGTAGTAGCAATACGCCATCCGATGCCGTACGGCGATCTGGTAAAACAGAAAGTTCAGCGGTATGCATCTCTCGATGATCTTGTGAAGTTTGAGTGTACGGTAGAGGAGATGGAGGAATATGAACCGCACATCGTAAAAGGAACCATCATTTACGCGGGGGTAGATTATGAAGCTATAATTAGACAGGCCGAACGGGAAGCCGATGTAATCGTCTGGGATGGCGGTAATAACGATATGTCGTTCTATCAGCCCGATATAACGATAACGGTCGCAGATCCGCACCGACCTGGACATGAGGTGTCATACTATCCGGGCGCTTCGAATATCATTTTGGCGAATGTCGTCGTCATCAATAAAGTCGAATCTGCCGCAAAAGAAAATATCGCCATCGTGCGAAAGAATATCCAGGCTCTCAATCCAAATGCTACTATCGTTGAAGCTGCATCACCTATATCTGTCGAGAATGAAGCCCTCATCCGCGGTAAGCGCGTTCTCGTAGTTGAGGACGGACCGACACTGACCCACGGGGAAATGGCGTACGGGGCGGGAATCTTAGCAGCCCGGAAATTCGGGGCTTCACAGATCATTGATCCGCGGCCGTGGATTGTAGATTCCATCGCGGAAACTTTCAAAAAATATCCCTCCATTGGAACGCTCCTTCCTGCAATGGGATATGGCGGGAAACAGATACATGATCTTGAAACAACGATCAATCGGGTTGAGTGTGATACGGTTATCATCGGTACGCCGATCGATCTGCGCAGGATTATCAAGATGAATAAGCCATCGGTTCGTGTTCAATATGAGCTTGATGAAACGACGAAACCTGACCTGAAAGAAATACTGCATAACTTTCTAAAAAACTATAAGGGTAGATAAAGCATGAAAAAAGATTTTCTCAGCATTGCAGATTGGACAACCGATGAGCTTCTCACGCTGCTTGAACTTTCACGGGAAGTAAAAATTTATCCTGCGAATTTTGTAAACACTTTGCAGGGACGGTCGATTGCTACTATATTTGAGAAGCAGTCCCTGCGGACGCATGTGACATTCGATGTCGGTATTCACCAACTCGGTGCCCATGCAATATACCTCACCCAGGCCGATATCAGTCTCGGAAAACGCGAATCGGTCTACGATACAGGCAAAAACCTCGAGCGGTGGGTCGACGGTATTGTAGTGAGAACCTATGCTCACAAAACCTGTACTGATCTAGCGAAAGCGGTATGCATACCGGTAATCAACGCGCTTACCGATCGTGAACATCCCTGCCAGGCGCTAGGTGATTTCCTGACGATTCAGGAGCATCTCGGCAGTTTTAAAGGGAAGAAATTCGTTTATGTCGGAGATGGAAATAATGTCTGCCATTCTCTGATGTTATTTGCCGGTAAAGTAGGGATGAATTTTGTGGCCGCGACTCCGAAAGGATACGAACCAGATAAGGGAGTGTTTAAAACTTCGATTGCCACTGCTAAAAAAATGGGAAGCACGGTCATGATAATACACGATCCGCGTGAGGCGGTAATGAAAGCGGATGTTATCTACACTGATGTGTGGGTGAGCATGGGTCAGGAAGCCGAGAAGGAAAAGCGGAAGACTATCTTTAAAGAGTACCAGGTAAATAAGAAGCTGATGGGATATGCTAAACCGGATGCGCTGTTCTTGCACTGTCTCCCCGCCCACAGGGGCGAAGAGGTTACAGACGATGTGATTGATTCAAAGAATTCGGTCGTATTCGACGAGGCTGAAAATCGTCTCCACACGCAAAAAGCCGTCATGTTTACTCTCATGGAAGGCAACTGATCTGCAAAAGTCGCTCCTCATAGCTGTCGGAGGTAATTCGTTAATCCGTGCGGGTGAGAAGGGTACTATCCCTGAGCAGTCTGCCAATGCACGGACGACGGCGGAACAGATTGTCGAGCTTGCGAAGCGCGGATATCGTATCGTCGTAACGCACGGTAACGGTCCCCAGGTTGGTTCACAGCTTCTGCGATCAGAGGCGGGTTCGTCTCAGACTTATGAACTGCCGCTCGACGTGTGTGTAGCCACGACGCAGGGAGAGATCGGTTACATACTGCAGACGGCTATCCAATCACTTTTAAGACGTCACGGCATGCCTATCCCTGTTGCCGGTATTATCACTCAGGTTGTTGTCGATAAGCACGACCCCGCATTTCTCAATCCGACAAAACCGATTGGTCCGTTTTACTCGGTGGAAGTTGCAGAGAAAAAACGGCAGGAACTGGGTTGGAACATCATCGAAGATGCCGCAAGAGGTTACAGGCGGGTCGTTCCTTCCCCCCAGCCGCTCGATGTCATCGAGATCGACGTGATAAGGGAATGTCTCGGAAAGGGGATCATTGTCATTGCCATAGGTGGGGGAGGTATTCCGGTTGTATTATCGAACGGTGAAATTGTCGGCATCGAGGCGGTGATCGACAAAGACAGAGCCTCGGCGCTCCTTGCCAACAGACTTGCCGTCGAGAAGTTTATCATCTCGACCGAAGTTGAGGAAGTGTATCTGAACTATAAAAAATCCACTCAGCGGTCGATACGGAATGCCGGTATAGAGGAAGCGAAGACATTTCTCGCGCAGGGACACTTCCTCGAGGGGAGTATGAAACCTAAGATTGAAGCGGCGATCGATTTTCTCGAGGGAGGGGGAGAGGAAGTGATTATCACTGATCCGGACCACATCGTAAGCGGGCTCGACGGCAAAACAGGAACACACATTCACGGAAGGGAAAAATCATGAAGCTACATCACGTTATAGAGTCGCAACAGTTTACCTTACCGATGCTCGTCGATCTTTTCAGCCTCACCGATCAGATGGAACATGTCCTCAGACGCGGCGGTACCATGGATTACCACAGCAAGATAATGGCATCGCTCTTTTATGAACATTCAACCCGGACCCGTTTTTCCTTCGAATCGGCGATGCTCCGTCTCGGCGGCCAGATTCTCTCCACGGAGCGGGCGAATACATTTTCATCGGTTGCCGCCGGCGAAACCCTCGAAGATACCATTCGTGTCGTCGGTAACTATGCCGACGTTATTGTCCTCCGGCACAATGAAATTGGCGGAGCGGTGCGTGCAGCCGCGGTGTCAAACGTTCCGGTGATCAATGCGGGCGATGGCAAAGGCGGGCAACATCCGACGCAGGCGCTTCTTGACCTGTACACGATCTACAAAGGTGTTAAAACCATCGAAGGTGTCAAGGTCGCGCTCGTCGGTAACCTTACTGAAGGCCGAACAGTGCGGTCGCTGGCATATCTTCTCGGTAAATTCGAACGGGTGAAGCTGTACTTCGTCGCCCCGTCGTCGTTTCAGATCAAGCAGGATATCCTCGACTACCTCTCAAAGCACAACGTCTGGTTTGCTCTCGAAAGTGATTTGAAGAAGGTCCTTCCCGAGGTTGATGTTGTGTACAGCACTCGCATCGAGCCGGAACTCCTCACACAGCGGGGCGAGCGGCTCGAAACCATATCTCAGTACTTCATTGATGATAATTTCCTGAGGCTGCTGCCTCAGCACGCCCTCATCATGCATCCCCTTCCCCGACTGCTTGAAATTTCTCCGTCGGTGGATTCCGATCCGCGTGCGGCATACTTCACTCAGACGCACAACGGAGTGCTGGTACGCATGGCGCTCCTCGTATCGGTACTTGGCTGATTCACTCTGCGGGGAGTATTCACGCCTTCTGGTGGCGAGGTTCTACCACAAGTACAGTAATCAAGATCATTCCGAGAACGGAAAGAATAATTCCGATTAGAAAAAGTGTCGTGTAACCGAAGTATTCTGCGATCCATCCGCCGATAATTCCAACAAAGTAGAGAGGCGCCAGGAGACTGTTCATGAGACCGACGTACATCGACCGCTGATTGGCCGGACTATACTCGAGAACGAGGTTTTGCCGTGTGATGAGTTCCGATCCCAAGTTCATTCCGAGGAAAAGGAAGATGAATTTATAGTAAAAAAGTGTCGGAGCTAAGAGTGCCGTTGTACTTGCGGCCAGCATTCCGCCGCCGGCCGCAATGAGAGCCGCTTTGTTTCCCCGTCGGTCTGCTATGTATCCGTTAATGATGGCTCCCAATCCCTGCCCGATAATCATGATAATTGTGAACTCTCCGACAATACCTTCATCTGCGCGGTATGTGTTCAGCCCGTATATGGTAAAGAATCCGAGGGGCATGGTCGCCAGTGTGCATACACTTGTTGCAGCGATAAATTTCCGTAATTTTCTGTTAGTCCGAAACACTGTCTTCAGCTGATGGAAAAAATCGGGGAAGGATAGCGGCGCTGCTGCCGGACTGGGTGATTCTTCAATAAGGAAAAATTGGAGAAGGATGGATGTATACTGCAAAATGAAAGTGCCGAGGAATATCAGTGCAAAATTGAGGGGGAAGGGAAATTGTGTGAGAATCCATGTGAGCGCGAATGCCGCGAGAAGCGAACCAATGCTAGCAATAAACGTCCGTATCCCCGATAACCTACCCCTGAGTCCTACCGGTGTCAGCTTCGCATACATATCATACCAGATTGGGGTTGCTACGCCTGTGCACACCTGGTACAAAAATATGAAGAAGAAAAAAAGCACGAGTGCAATCTGCGGATGGCCGCTCCCGGAAAAAAGAAGTACAAATATTATGCATGGGAGAACCATCCGCTGGATAAAGCCGAGACGGATTGCGCCGGGTTTTTTCCACTGCTGGTGAAGCGCGTAGCGGGAAGCAAAGATTTGAGGAAGGAATAATCCGAACCATACGAGGATGCTGAGGAGACCGACCGCAATGTTGTTCCCGCCCAGCCGGCGGACGAGCGCGGGCAGGACGGTTGAGGATGATATCAGGGAAGATCCCATCATGAACAGCGCACCCTCCGAGGCGTTGATTATGAAGTTCCTCGTATCGTATTTCCCCGATCTTTCAATCATCTTCTTTTCCTATTGAAGAACTTAAATATACCGAATGATTTTCTATTATTCCACAGGTCCCCGTATTATTGACTTTCGGAATGGGAAGCAGTATATTTGTGTAAGTAAAATGAAACTAAATTAACCCTGCATGAACGATAAAAAGATTATATTAGTGCTGGAAGATGAATTGGAGTTTCTGCAAACGCTCGGGGCACTCCTCCGGGATCAGGGGTACGATGTTGAGGAAGTGACCACAGGCGAAGAAGGACTTCGAAGGTTGCAGGGGATAAAACCCGACCTGATAATTGCCGATATTCGATTACCGGGGATCGATGGTTTCGACTTCTTCTCCGAGATACAAAAGAGAGGGGATTACCGTTCAATACCGTTCATATACCTCACCGCGTTTAATAATCTCGCAGCCGCTAAAAAAGCGAAACAGGAAGGCGCTGCTGATTATATTACAAAACCATTCGAACTGGATTATCTTATCGCCCGCGTTCGGGAATTACTGCCACTTTTGATGTGACTATCGTCACAATTCTTTTCTGCAATTCCCGTTAGATTGTGAATAAAAGGTTTTCTTTCATGAGCGACAGCAATTCGTTAAAAAAAATTCTTACATGGGCCGGTATTATCGCGGCAATTTCCATTCCCGTTTTTCTGATCCTGAAGAAGAAGAGACCGGATGAAGATGAATCGGAGTGGGATTTTGAATCGGATATTTTCTCAAGAGACTTGAAATAACAAAACTTTACCTGCCCGCGGACCGGCAGGTATGATTAAAACCTTATCGAGCCCTTGTCATTTGTCCGCCAGTTCCAGGATGTGTGCTTTTCACAATTCCCCGGGAGGTATTTTTTATTGAAGATTTCCTCCTCCTGTTCAGGGCAGTACTGTGTCGCCAGCTGCTTTGTTTCACTGCAAATCATTCTGTGTTCAATACCGTCAGGCTCACGGAAATAACCGAGCGGTAATCTTATAGCTTCATCCTCGGATACATATTTCATGAAACGTCCCCAGATGGGTGCTGCCGCTCTTCCTCCCTGTCCGTCTGCAGATGTGAAATGTACGGATTTATTGTCGAATCCGACCCATACGCCTGCAGTGATCTCCGGTGTAAACCCGATGAACCAGGCATCCGCATACTCCTGCGTCGTTCCCGTTTTTCCTGCCGCAGGCCGCAGAAAGTAGTTCCTCACGCGCGCACCCGAGCCGCCGTCGACTGTCCCCCGCAGAAGATCGGTCATGATGTATGAGGTTTCCTTGCTGAGAACTTCACGTTTCGTCGGCCGGTTCTCTTCAATAACGTTCCCATCCTTGTCCTCGATCCGGAGGATCGATATCGGCTCGACGTATACACCTTCGTTGGGAAAGATGCCAAATGCGGAAGTTATTTCGAGGGGTTGTACCTCGCCTGTACCTATTGCGAGTGATTCGTATGGGGGGAGATCCGAATGTATCCCCATACGTTTTGCGTATTGAATCACAGTTGTAACCGGCGCGATTTCCATTATTGCACGGATGGCAACGAGGTTGATCGATTGTTTGATTGCCTCTCTGATTGTACACAGCCCGCCAAACAGTCCGTCGAAGTTGCCTGGCGTCCATCGCTTGCCATCTGCCATTACGAGGGTGACCGGCTGGTTTAGAATTTCATAGCACGGTGGGTAACCGTTGTCAATTGCCACTGTGTAAACGAAAGGTTTGAATGCAGATCCCGGCTGTCGGGTTATCTGAGTCACGTGGTTCAATCCATACTTAAACGTTTTAAATTCAGATCCCCCCACCATAGCTAAGATATTGCCGTTTTCATGACTGAGTGCAACGAAACCGACCTCAATCTGTGAAGCGGTTTTTTTCACGGAGTCTGCGAACGCCGGCTTTTTCTTCAGGCTGCGCGAAATACTGTCCCGCTCTGCATCGGAATCTGCGCCACGGTACGCATCGGAGGTACGGATCGCCATCGAAGTTGCCAGCCGTAATTCTTCCCTGTGTTGTTTCCAGTTCCACGACTTGTTGAAGGCAGGCTGATATTCTGCGAGGTGCTCTTCAACCGCACGATTGGCATGCCTCTGCATCCGGCTGTCGAGAGTCGTGTATACCGACAGCCCGTCCCTATAGATGTCAAATCCGTACACTTCAGCTTTCTGGAGGAGCTCCTGGCGGATCATTTCTACGAAATGTGGCGCGATTCCGGCGTGCAGCTCCACGTCGAGCGGAACAATGGCGATCGGTTCTTCCTTTATCTGCTCCGCCTCCTGAGCCGTGATGAAGTCGTACTTTGCCATCTGCTCGATTACGGTGTTCCTTCTGTTGAGAGCGCGCTCGGAGTGCTTAAAAGGATCATAGGTCGCCGGACCTTTGAGCATACCAATGAGCAAAGCGCCCTCGGTAAGCGACAGTTTAGAGGGACTTTTCCCGAAGTAAATCTGCGATGCGGACGCAACACCGTAGGCGCTCCTGCCGAAATACGAAACGCTCAGGTACATTTCGAGGATTTCCGTTTTTGTATAGTTCCGTTCGATTTGAATGGCAGTGATGAACTCTCTGACTTTACGGGTGATTTTCCTGAAGATGGATTCCTTCGTACCTTTGAGGTCGTAGAGATTGCGGGCTAACTGCTGGGTGATCGTACTCGCGCCCCCTTCTGTAAAAGCGGTGAATAGGTTCTTTACCATTGCACGCATGAATCTCGGCAAATCGACGCCCCAGTGCTTGTAAAAATTTTTATCTTCCGTTGCGATAAGCGCATTGACGAGGTGTGGGGGGAGCTGAGAAAGAGAAATGGAAGTTCTGTTCTTGATATAAAAGCAATCGAGTATCTCGCCGTCTATGGAATAAACTTTGGTGGATAATTCCTGTTTAGGATTTTCGAGCTGCTCCAGCGATGGAAGTCCTGAGATAAGATAAACAAGATAAACTGCGAACAGAACCGTAAGAATGGTTATGACTGCAAGCAGCTTTCCTCTTTTTGATCTTATGAAAGAACCAGCGGTCATCGGCTACTCCCATTTATTGAGCTTCAGCGCACCATCCTCGAGGACTGCATAGGTCATGTGCTCAATCCAGTCGCCGAGGTTTACGTAGACGCCGTCATTTACGGTTGTGACCACCGGGAGGTGTCTGTGTCCCATGATAACGTAATCGTAGCCTTCCCCGATTTTCTCCCGGGCAAATTTCAGCATACCGTCTTCCTCTCCGAAGTGTTTTTGGGCGGAGTAACGTCGGCTCGTATGTGATGATGAACGGGCAAGCCTCAAGCCGACATCAGGGTGAACCCATGAGAAGAACCAAATGGCCGTCCGGTTACGGAGAATTTTTTTGAGGATTTGGTATCCCGAGTCGTTCAGCGCGAGTCCGTCACCGTGGTGAAGATATATTTTTTTCCCGTCCAGGATTGTGTCGAATGGCTGGTGATGTATTGTTAAACCAATTTCATCGCTCAGGTAGTCTCTGAGCCAGCAATCGTGATTTCCGGCAAGGAAGTGAATGACAATACCCCTACGACGGAGATCCTCGAGTGCAGTAAGAGTGCGGTGGAATCCTTTCGGTATGACAGTGCGATATTCGATCCAGGCGTCAAACAGATCCCCGAGAATGAACAGCTGATGCGCGCTATCTTTTATACTATCCCAGAAGGCGAGGAGCCGGTCCTCTTTTGCCCGTTCTGTTGCACGATCGTGCAGACCGAGGTGAGCATCCGACATGAAGTAGACGCGTGACATTGGGGAGGATTACTTGACCGTTATTTTTAAAGTAAAAGATTGCTTGAATTTACTGCACCATCCATCCTCGCCTGAGCAGAAAAAGTACGTTAGTGTGCCTTTAAGCTCGTGGATGCCTTTCTTTACATCCTTCCTGAGCGTAATTGGAAGTCTTACCGGCTCGGATGTGTTAACGTAATCCGGTTTTTTGGCTTTCGGTAACTGAATTTTTCCGACGGAAGCTACAATTTTATTGCTGTCAAGCTTAACGCTCGGCGGAGGCTCAATGTTTATATAGTATTTATCTTCCGGTTTGAATTTAATCAAAACTTCTCCGGAATCGCCACCCGCCATGGTCTGCTGTTTTATTGTAATGCTGACGCTGACGTGCTCGTTCTCGGCGGAAGATTTACCCGGACCGTTCTGGTTATACGAAGTGAGGAATAATGCGGTAATTATGACAAATAGGATTTTCATATGTTTAATGGTATCAATGTCCTGGATATTCTTATGTAATTAAAGAAAAAATTATTTAATCTAAAAATTTCACTACCTATGCAGATATGACTCTCTCCGGTTCCTCTACTCTCTGGAGGATTGCAAAACCCAGAAGGAAAAAAATTCCAACCACGGCGATAGCGGTGCGTTCGGGGGTAAAATCGGCGACAAAACCGTAAACGAGCGGGCCGATGGTAGCGGACGCCTTGCCGCAGAG
>CAYGZY010000040.1:0-1784 GCA_964354485.1 uncultured Chlorobiaceae bacterium
GCCTCCTGATTGAACGGATACCCGTTCCGCAACGGGATAATTGTAACGTTCCGGGCGCTTGTAAAATATGCCATATTCTCGGAAAGTGCATTGCCGGTCCGAACGCCCCGTCCTCCTATCAGACGCAATACCCAGTCTTCATGCGGTGTGTAGCGGACATGCAATCGGGGGGTAACGTAGGTCCCGAATATGTTATGACGATCGGCTCGAAGACCTGCTATCAGTGTGAATTCGTCTGTGGGACTGTACGTATACTCTAGGAAAATACCCGGAACTCTTTCGATTCGCTGTAATCGGGTACCTGTGAATGTTTCATCATACTCATCTAGTAAAAAACTCAATCCTAATCGATACTTATGTATCGTGCTGTCGATACTTGATTGGAATAGAAAATTAACGTATCCCATCGTTTCATTCGCGTTATATTCACGAAGATTAAAGAATGCGTTCTGACGGTATCGATTATACGACCATTGGATAGCGGCGCTCTTGTATTGACTCCCTGCAAAGATGTATCCAGTCTTACCAAAGATACGCAACTGCCGGGTATTCATACCAAAACCGTATTCCTTTGGATTCTCTATTCGTGCAACCCTGTCAAGGTTATACCCGCCTAAAGTTCCTCCCTCCTTTTCATCGGTCACAAACTGAATCCCGAACTGATTCTCGAATCTATCAGGATAGGACAGGTGAAATCTCTGCAAAATGTTATATGTCCGCGTGAGAGGCATGTCAAGAAAGCGGTCGTTGTTTCCATCGACAGCGTACCGCTGTGTACTTCCGTGGAGGAGCGTCATTGATGAAAGAGTACTGCTGAGATTTTTCCGGAAGTTCAGATTACCTTCCATTCTCCGATCCTGATTGCCGAAGAGATTGAAAAATATAGTCTGCTCCTTTTCGCTTTCAGGTTTACGAAGTTCAACGTTAATCTGCCCTGTAATCGATTCATATCCATTCGCTACCGAACCCACCCCCTTCGATACCTGGATGCTCTCCATCCATATCCCGGGGAGAAAGGTGAGTCCGACAACGGAAGAAAGTCCTCTCACAGCAGGCATATTTTCGATGGTAATCTGGGAATATGTCCCGGCGAGACCGAGCATTTCAATCTGCTTCATTCCTGTTATCGCATCGGTGAACGATACATCGATCGATGGATTGGTTTCGAAGCTCTCCGAGAGGTTACAGCATGCGGCTTTGAAGAGTTCGCGTTCCGTCATTATCTGAACCATGGGGGCACTCTTATATTCGAAAATCGTACTGGATCGTTCGCCGACAATTTCCATCTCACCCACTTGCTTCGCCTCAGGTATTAGGACGATCCGCCGGTATTCTCCGTCCCGAACAGTGAGTGTATCCGCTCTATATCCGACAGAACGCACGACGAGCCGGTTACTGCCGGTATTCAGTGGGATCGAAAATGCGCCGGAACTATCCGTGATGGTTCCAACCGCAGTACTGAGCCAGTAGACATTCGCGCCGGCAACCGGGATGAATTTCCCGTCATCAGTTTTTTCTGCAACAACTCCCGTAAGATCCTGATCATTCTGCGCCGACAGAGAAATCAGAGAACAAATTAACAGGAGCATAACGGTAACTATTTTCATGGCTGTTTCCTTTCTACAAACAGAAATATGCTCCGAGCTCCGGACCGCGGCTCGATATATGCGCCGTGATCCGGAGCGGAATCTCTGCGGTTAATGTGTCGTTGATTTGCTGCGGTAGAGACAGCATCCCGGCAGCGCACTGTACACGCTGTCAGGCGCTTTGTATTTTTCCGTATC
>CAYGZY010000041.1:0-4777 GCA_964354485.1 uncultured Chlorobiaceae bacterium
ACAGTGACATGCAGGCTGAACGACTTCGCCGAAAAAACTCTTCTGATTGAAGAAGTCGAGAATAACAGCGTCACCGCTAAGCATACTCTAACTACTGATCAGACTGTTACAGTTCAGTACAGCGGCAACCGGTCCATTTGCATTACTATCCCGACTTCAAAACCGATCCCATCGACCTTCAGTCTTTATCAGAACTACCCCAATCCGTTTAATCCAAGAACAACCATATCATTCGATCTACCAATAAAGAGCGATGTAAAGCTTATAGTGTATGATATTGTTGGGAAAGAGGTGGCGGATGTGGTAGACGCTGAATATCAAGCCGGCTCACATACGGTGAGCGTAGACTTCAGCAACTACGCAAGCGGAGTTTATCTCTACCGTCTGACGGCCGGTTCGTTTACTCATGTTAAAAAGTTAGTCTTCGCGAAGTAATAGTCTTTCAGCATACATTGCCACACATCCGTAATTCTGATGTGTGGCACTTTTATTTCCATGAGGACGCATTATGCGCTTCCGAAATGACGAAACATATCCTGAAAATTTCGTATTATTGACTACACCATGTCATTTACGATCACAATAATTTTAACGTTCCTTTTTATCAGCCAGAACCTATTGGCTCAGCAACACTATGTTCTCCGTGGTTCAGTGCGTGATGCGGCAACACAGGAA
Source organism: uncultured Chlorobiaceae bacterium (assembly GCA_964354485.1). Taxonomy (GTDB): domain Bacteria; phylum Bacteroidota; class Ignavibacteria; order UBA10030; family SZUA-254; genus CAYGXH01. Next base: position 676 of record CAYGZY010000041.1, read on the forward strand.
CCTCTTGCGGCTGCGAACGTCCGCGTGCTCGGCACTTCAAAAGGCACCATAACGAATGCTGCAGGTGATTACTCACTATCACTCGCTGAGGGTAAATATATGATAGTTGTCAGTTACCTCGGCTATTTCCCCGACACACTCACCGTTTTACTCGACAGTGCCCTCACCCGTCATGTGACATTGGAACCATCTCCCATCCAGATGCCGGAGGTTCTCATTCTTGCGGAAGATCCTGCTATCGAAATTATCCGAAAGGCAATCGCCAACAAGCATAAATGGATGGAAAAGTTAAAAACCTACAAGTTTGAGGCGTTTACGCGTCAGGTTCTCCGGCGGGATACGGCTATTGCAAGCATTACAGAATCATACACCACTGGTTATATGCTAGCCGGCGATACATTGCGTGAAATTGTAAAGCAGAAACGACAGACTGAGAACATTCCGGGAACGGAGAACTTTGCGGCTGTTCACAGAATCATCAATTTCAATGAGGATGAAATTTCTCTTTTCAATGTTATCACCGGCGGCAGATCGTCTGCATTCACTTTCATAGGGCCTACTGCACCCAACGCTCTCGATTATTACGATTACAAGTTAACCGGAACTTCCGTCGTGAACGGAATTGAGATTTACAAGATCCGAATGATACCGAAATCGCGTCTCCGCCCGCTCTTTGAAGGCACTATCACCATTGCCGACGAGACTTTTGCTGTGATGGGTGTCGATGTGAACCCGAATGAGACCCTTAACATTCCATTCCTTAAAGATATCGAATTACGGTACCGTCAGCAGTTCGCTCTCTTCGACACAATTTTCTGGATGCCCATAGACAACCGGATCAACGGGGGTCTCAGCATCAGTCTACTAGGTATATCAATGCCGCGCATCGGAATTGAGGCAACATCTTCCCTCTATGACTATGACCTGAACATTTCTATTCCGGACACAATACTTCACGGAGAGCGTCTTACTGTTGATTCGTCATCGCTGAAATATGATTCGACTTACTGGGTTCAGAACGAAGTTCTTCCTCTCACACCGGAGGAGCAAGCATCATACCGGAATCTTGACAGTACACAGACGCTTGAAAAACAATTCAAACCGTCGGGACCGCTGGCAGTTCTTGCTGGCGATGAGAGTATTTCTGCCCTGGAACATATTGACGCACGTTTCAATCGTGTTGAGGGTTTTTACCTTGGCGGCAAAATTGAGAGTGACAGTCTTTTACCTTTCGTTCATATTGAGGGTAATGTAGGGTATGGATTCTCCGCCCAACTTTTTCAATACCGTATCCGGGGCACACTTTTCAGCTCGAAAAAAAGGAACCTTGGAATTGGCGCTGAAGTCCGGAGAAGTGTCGATAATTTCCCCGACGGAGGATACTATGGACCTCTCTCCATTTCCCTGATGGCGCTTATTGATAAAAACGATTACCGCGATTATTATCTGTCGAACGCATGGTCTCTGTTTTTTCGATATACTCCCTCCAGAACGGTAGACGCAGAAGTGACCTACGTGCGCGATAATCAAAGATCGCTCAAGAACGAAACCGACTACAGTATTTTTGCGCGTGAGAAGGTCTATCGCCCGAATCCCCGGATTGAGGAAGGTTTACTCAGCAGTTTACAATTCCACCTCCGACTTGGAGAACCACCGGTACCTCTTGATATGGTCTCTCGCAATGCCGTAGAAATTGAAGTAGAACACTCTCAGCCGCATCTTCTTGGAAGCGCATTCACCTTCACACGTTATAACGCGGTCGTGGATGTTACATTTACCACATTTTCACGTTCTCTTCTCTTTCCACCAAACCTCAGGATACGGGCAGTCGGCGGATACGCCTGTGGTACGCTGCCGCCCCAGAGATTCTTCTACACCGATTCACGTGCGAGCGGTTATGCTCCGTACGGTGTACTCAAAGGGGCATCCGTCAAAGAATTTGTAGGCGACCGGTTTATCGCAGTTAATGTGGAACATAATTTCCGGAGCGTCCCGTTCCTTCTTCTCAATATTCCTTTCCTCTACCGCAACGGCATTGAGCTTATAGTGCACGGCGCCGCGGCACAGACGTGGATGCAATCAGCATCGACCTCGCATGGATGGTACTCAGAAGCCGGTATCGGCGTGAGCAGGATATTCGACCTCCTGCGGGCGGATTTAACCTATCGATTTACGGATCCCAAGAGATTCTATTTTACGCTAAGCGTAGCATCTTTCTTCTGAAGCCAACGGGGGTAACTTTACGAAGGCAGATCCTTCGTTGAGCTCAGGGCAGGCATTTCGCAAGCTTTGCAAGATAAGCAAAAGCAAATTATAGGTTTTCCCGACTCTCTGTTCCTACAGTTATCACTGATCAATTCGATAATGAGTATATCCCTATAGAACCTATGACCAGCATCTCATTAACACACCGATTCATCGGTGTGAATTGCACAAAGGGAGAGGTTAGGAAGCTGTTTCAACAGCTTCCAACTTATAGAACAATACAATCACAGAAGGGAGGACACGCATGTCCATTCATACTCACGATGATGGCTATATCTCATCTGGGGAGCATCGTAGCAGAGGGAATGAAACCGTTAAAACGGTTTCACGATCACTCTTTGTTCATAGTCACCTCGCTGAAGCGATGTGTTAATTAGAGCGATCGTCCTGAGCCGTATCGCTAAAGAGAGGTATTCATAAGATCGATCGATTTTGGATCATCTGGCTTTGAAGTGGTTCATAACCGCCGTATTGAAATTCTTGCCCCGCTTCGCGGGGAAAATTCAAATAGAAAAATTGATTAACCCTGTGAAATGAGATTTGAGCTATCTTTATTTCTCCAATTCATAAGTCGATTCTTGAGGTACATCTTACCATAATGAGTCTTAAAATACTTCTCTCGTTTCAAAGCATCTTCTTTATTAAGACATCCCTCAAAATAGATTAGCCTCAGTGGTCTTCGGTGTTTTGTCGATTCAACTTCTCCGTTATTATGCTGCTCAAATCTCAAATCCAAATTTTGAGTGTAACCAGCATAATGCTTCCTATCTTTTAGACTCTGCAATATATACACATAATAAAACTTTTCCATGGTCTCAAAATTTGGATTTATTTCACAGGGCTAATCCTTCACGCAGCGCACACTGAACCCGCTTTCCTTGGTGGTGTAGTACAAGGTGATGTAGCTACTACTGTAGTACAGGCCCATGAAGTCTGCGTACGCCGAATAGTACTCCGTGGAACTCCAAAAGAGTGCGCCGTAGGACAAATCGTGGAAGTAACCATTGACGTCTCGGAAGCCCGAAAGCAAAGCAGAGAAGCCGCTCGTGTTTGTCCCGGCTCCATCTACAGTACCTTGTCCGATTGCTTTCAATGCATTGCCATCACCGCCTACAGCCGTTCTGAGAGTTTGAAATTCTGCGTAAGTCGGTATATGCCATCCAGAGGGACAGATTCCTTGAGCTCCTTCTGCAGTCGTGTATTGCATCGCCTCGTTCCATTGATATAAGCCACCGTAAGTGTTACAATTTGCTGGGTCATCATTGTAACAATATTTCTCGATTGTATCGTTGTTTGTTTGTTCCTGGTTTCCATCTATCCTCGTGCCAACATCAAGATTCTCTTTTAACCAGCATTGACTGCCTATCTGCACTGTGTTATATACTTTACCAGCATAGGTAACTGTTGGTAATCCAGGACAGGGTGGTCCAGAAGATAATATGATTGAACCGTTCTGACTCACCTTTACCCAATATCCTACTCCTGGTTTGATTGTATCTGATGCTTCATATCCAGATTCTGGAACATAATTAAAAAAATCAGAAACGATTATTCCGGGTGGTTCAGTTCTAATCATATCCACATGGAGAATTTTTGTTATTGAACCGATCATGTTCCAACCCTCAGTAACATTAACCGTATCCCGGTGAATTGCTTCACCATTTAATATAAAGGTCTCTGCTGAATCAAACTTTAACCAAAATCCGTAACCATTCTCTAACGTATCTTTGGGCAGGTAGTTATCTTGATATATGAAAGCGTCTGAAATGGCAGATGGGAATAGAGAACTCTTTTCACCATCAATAACTTTCATGGGAAGCGATAGAAGATTCCATCC
>CAYGZY010000042.1:0-5806 GCA_964354485.1 uncultured Chlorobiaceae bacterium
AATGGTTACGATTCTTAAAGCCCTTAAGATCTCGGATAAGAAAATCCTTCTCCTCGTTACTGCGAAGGATGAACAAGTTTATAAATCCGGACGGAACATCGAAAGGTTCAACGTAATTGAAGCTGCAAAAGCATCAACGTATGAGCTGTTGGATAATCAGGTCCTTCTTATTCAGAAGAGCGCCGTTGAAGTAATCGAAAACACATTTCATTTATAAAGAATATGACTGGTATACTATTCAAACCGATCGTAACGGAAAAAATTTCAAACCTGCAAGAAAAGGGAATATATGCGTTTGAAGTGGATCCGGACGCGAATAAAATAGAAATCGCACGCGCCGTTGAGAAAAAGTTTAAAGTGACAGTTGTAAACGTACGGACATTGAACTTTAAAGGAAAAGCAAAAACCCAGATGACGCGACGCGGCCGCTTCGAAGGGCGGACATCTCACTACAAGAAGGCCATCGTGACCCTCAAAGAAGGTGAGAAAATAGATCTTTTTGCAAACGTGTAACGATTCACCTGAAAGAAAAATAAAATGGGCATTAGAATATTAAAAGCAAATACGCCGGGTACTCGGTGGATGACAATCCCGACCTTTGAGGAAATCACAAAGAGTAAACCGGAAAAATCGCTCCTCCGACCGTTGAAGAAATCGGGAGGGCGGAACAGCAACGGCCACATCACTTCGCGTCATCGAGGCGGAGGTCATAAACGGTTCTACAGAGTAATCGATTTTAAACGTGATAAAAGAGAGATAGAAGCACGTATCATAGCAATAGAGTACGATCCAAATCGTTCGGCGCGCATAGCACTTATCCAGTACAAGGACGGGGATAAGCGTTACATTATCGCACCGGACGGCATCAAAGTCGGCGAGGTCGTTTCGGCCGGTCAGAGCGCAGAGATAAAAGCCGGGAATGCAATGCCGCTGTTGAACATCCCGGTCGGTACATTCATTCATAACGTAGAAATCCGTGCCGGCCGCGGCGGTCAGATTGCGCGAAGCGCCGGAAGCTCCATCCAGCTCATGGCAAGGGAAGGTAAGTTCGCGCAGTTGCGGATGCCCTCCGGAGAAATCAGGAACGTACCAATTGAATGTTACGCAACAATCGGTGTCGTAAGTAACATCGATCATGAAAACGTGAGTCTCGGAAAAGCAGGACGTTCACGGTGGCTCGGAATTCGTCCGCAATCACGCGGCGTCGTTATGAATCCCTGCGATCACCCACACGGCGGAGGTGAAGGGAAATCGCCGCAGGGAAATCCGCACCCTGTATCGCCATGGGGTTGGCATACCAAGGGTAAGAAAACTCGACATAAGAAATTGCAATCCAATAAATATATCGTAAAACGAAGAAAATAATTAACCAAAAGTATTAATGTGAAGATATGAGTCGTTCACTGAAAAAAGGACCTTTCGTAGATCCGAAGCTTTTTGCAAAAGTGGAAGCGATGACAAAATCGGGCCAGAAAAAGGTGATCAAAACCTGGTCCCGCGCATCGACCATAACACCGGATTTCGTCGGACATACGCTGGCTGTCCACAATGGCAATAAATTTATCCCCGTTTACGTTCACGAGGGAATGGTGGGACATAAATTAGGCGAGTTCGCACCAACGCGTATATTCAGAGGCCATCCGGGTCTGAAGAGTGAATCAGCGACGGGTGAAGGATCATAATATGTTAGAGGCACGTGCAATCAACAGATATATCGGTTCATCGCCGCGGAAAATGCGGCTGGTGATCGATCTCATCCGCGGTAAATCGGTGCCCGATGCTCTGAATATACTGCACTTTTTGACGAAACACGCGTCGAAGGTTGCGGAAAAAGTTCTGCGGTCGGCTGTCTCCAATCTCCAGAATAAGGACGAAGCAAATCGGGTTGATGCAGATTCCCTCTTCGTGAAGGAAGCATTTGTCGATGGCGGACCGGGTTTGAAAAGGATGCTCCCGGCTCCGATGGGCCGCGCGTACAGGATCGTAAAGCGTTCAAACCATGTGACAATAATCGTTGCGCAGCGGATCGAAAAAAAGAAGATGGCTGTCAAACTAAAAGAAAAGCAAGCTACAAAAAAATCATCAACAGCAAAGGAGTGAAGAGAATCCTTGGGACAGAAGGTTAATCCGATTGGTTTTCGTCTCGGAGTCTTGCGGACATGGGACTCCAATTGGTACGATGAAAAAGAATTTTCCGTAAAACTGCAAGAGGATCTGAAAATCCGTCTTTACATACAAAATCGGTTGAAGAAGGCGGGCATTTCGAAGGTATTAATTGAGCGGACACCGAAGAGGGCGGTCATAACGATACATACGTCGCGCCCGGGCATTGTGATCGGTCGCAGCGGCAAGGAAATTACTCAGTTGGAGGAGGAACTGAAACAGATAACAAGCAAAGACGTGAAAATTCTGATACACGAAATAAAAAGACCAGAACTCGATGCCTCTCTTGTTGCCGAGAATATAGCATCCCAGCTGGAAGGCCGCATGTCATTTCGCCGGGCTATGAAAATGGCAATGACCTCCGCAATGCGGATGGGATCAGAAGGAATCCGTATAATGTGCAGCGGCCGCCTCGGCGGAGGGGAAATTGCCCGGACCGAACAGTACAAGGAAGGAAGAATTCCGCTTCATACGCTTCGGGCAGACATAGACTATGCTCAGGCAACAGCGAGGACCATTTACGGAGCGATAGGCGTTAAAGTATGGATATGCCGCGGTGAAGTTCTCGAACGATACGCACGTTAATTACTTAATAAAGAAAAGCTATGTTAGTACCGAAACGAGTAAAATACCGAAAAATACAGCGTGGCCGTATGAGAGGAAAGGCGACGCGGGGATATACGATTGAATTCGGTGATTTTGGATTGAAGGCTCTTCAACCGGGCTGGATCACACAGCGGCAGATCGAAGCCACGCGTGTTGCCCTTACCCGGCTCATGAAACGCGAGGGAAGAGTCTGGATACGTATTTTTCCGGATAAGCCTGTAACCAAAAAACCCGCCGAAACCCGCATGGGAAGCGGTAAAGGGGCGCCGGAATTCTGGGTTGCAGTTGTAAAACCCGGAACGATCATGTTTGAGCTCGGAGGCATTAAAAAGGACATTGCGACGGAAGCGATGAATCTCGCGATACACAAACTGCCGATCAGGAGCATGATGGTCACGCGAAGAACTTACAGCGGCGGCTGACGGAGAAAGAAGAATATGAAGAAATTTGAAATAAGAGGAATGTCGGAACTGGAATTGCGGAAGCGTCTAAATGATGAAGAGGAAAATCTGAGTCATCTCAAATTCCAGAAAGCAACCAGCCAGCTGGAAAGTCCGATAAAGGTCCGTACCGTCCGCCGGGATATTGCAAGGATGAAAACATTGCTCAAAACGATGGAAATGAAAGCGAAGCAGGCGGCAGATCAAACCCCCACTCCGGTTAAGTAAATAAGGCAGATGAGACACAACATGGCAGAACGATCAACAACGCGCAAAGTACGGTTTGGCAAGGTGGTGAGTACCAAGATGCAAAAGAGCATAATAGTCGCCATCGAACGCCGGATCGCCCATCCGATTTATAAAAAGTATTACACCCGGACCACCAAGTTGATGGTTCACGATGAAAAGCAGGAAGCGGGCGCTGGTGACGTAGTAAAAATCATGGAGACGCGTCCCATGAGTAAAAACAAACGGTGGAGGATTGTAGAAATTGTCGAAAAAGCAAAATAATTATGTGAAGAATGTCGTATGATTCAGGAAGAAACAAATCTGGTTGTGGCAGACAACTCCGGTGCGAAGAAGGTTCGCTGTATCCGAGTCCTCGGAGGACATGATCGACGGTATGCCGGCGTTGGCGATGTCATCGTCGTTTCCGTGAAGAGTGCGATTCCAGGCGCCGCTGTGAAAAAGGGTGAAGTCTCGAGAGCAGTGATCGTTCGGACTAAAAAAGAGACAAGTCGGAAGGACGGGTCCTACATTCGGTTTGATGAAAATGCCGTTGTACTTCTCAATATTCAGGGAGAACCGCGCGGCACTCGCATCTTTGGTCCGGTTGCCCGCGAACTCCGAGAAAAAAATTACATGAAAATAATTTCACTCGCACCGGAAGTGCTGTAGGGATTTATACAATGAATATTCATAAAAATGATAATGTCATGGTGATTGCCGGTAATGCCCGCGGGAAAACCGGAAAAGTTCTTAAAATCTTCCGTGACGAAAAAAGGGTAATTGTTGAAGGCGTTAATATCATAAAGCGTCATACGCGTGCGTCGCAAAAGAATCCGCAGGGGGGGATCATCCAGAAGGAAGCATCGATCATGGCATCCAATGTCATGGTGATTTGTCCGAAGTGCAGTAAACCATCGCGCATCGGTCATAAGGGTGTTTCGGATTCAGTGACGGGAAAGAAGCACACGATGCGTGTATGCCGCAGTTGCGAAGAGATGTTCTAAGACTGAAAGTTAGGTATGGCAAAAGAGAAACAACCAAAAGCCGGTAAGGAACAACAGAAAGCCCCGGAAGTTATCAAACAGGAAATCGGCGTAACTCCACGATTGATGGAGATGTACAGGAAAACGATGATCGGTAACCTTATGAGCCAGTTCCAGTACACCAATGTCATGCAGGTGCCGAGGCTGGAAAAGATCTGCGTGAATACGGGTGTCGGTCAGGCGACCCAGGATGCAAAGCTTCTTGATTCGGTTGTCAAGGATATGGAAATCATTGTCGGGCAGAAAGCTGTCATTACTCGCGCGAAAAAAGCAATATCGAACTTCAAACTCCGGCAGGGACTCCCCATCGGTGTTCGTGTCACCTTAAGATCCAATCATATGTACGAATTCATGGATCGGTTCATCAGCATCGCGGTACCCCGCATCCGTGATTTCCGGGGATTTTCCGACCGTTCATTCGACGGCCACGGGAATTATACCGTCGGTGTAAAAGAGCATCTCATATTCCCGGAAATCGATATCGACAAAGTGACAAAAGTATTCGGTATGGATATCACTTTTGTCACGACTGCGCGGACGGATCAGGAAGCATATGCACTATTGAAGGAATTCGGGATGCCGTTCGAAAAGCGCCAGATACCAATCGAAAAAAATCAGAATAACCCGTAACAGGAGAACACAGTGGCACGCTTAGCAATGGTTGTTAAAGCAAAAAGAACGCCGAAGTACCCGGTACAGAAACACTACCGATGCAACATTTGCGGAAGACCGCGAGGATACATGCGGAAATTTGGAATTTGTCGTATCTGTTTCCGGAAAATGGCTCTGGATGGAAAAATTCCCGGCGTCGTAAAAGCGAGCTGGTAAAGAAAGACGGAATGTATGAATATAGTAGATCCTATTGCAGATTATCTAACAAGAATACGGAATGCGATCGCCGCGCGTCATAAGCGGGTTGATATCCCTGCTTCAAATCTAAAGAGGGACATCACAAAGATCCTCTCGGCTCAGCACTTTATCGGGGGATTCACCGAAGTCCCCGATAAAAAACAGGGTGTCCTGCGAATATCATTGCGATATTCTGACGGCGTGAATGCAATTACAGGATTGTCGCGTATCAGTAAACCCGGGCTCCGAGTGTATGTTCCGGCAGACGAAATTCCGCGCGTACTCAACGGACTCGGAATCGCGATTATTTCAACATCAAAAGGATTAATGACAGATAAGAACGCGCGCCAGGAAAAAATAGGCGGCGAGGTCCTCTGCCATATATGGTAAGTTAATAAGAGAATCGATATGTCACGAATCGGACGAAAACCAATTTCAATAATCAAAGGCGTTAAGGTCGAAAAAAAGGACGAACTC
>CAYGZY010000043.1:0-3731 GCA_964354485.1 uncultured Chlorobiaceae bacterium
TTCGGTAGTGCTTCTCGGAGGTGATCCGGGTGTGGGTAAATCGACGCTGATGATGCAACTTGCCTCTTCAGTAAAAGGTCAGCGGGTTCTCTATGTGTCGGGCGAAGAGTCACCAAAACAAATAAAACTACGGGCTGAGAGACTCATGATGCTGAAGGATGATTCTTTCTTCGTACTTGCTGAGACCGATATCGATCAGATTACGGCTGCCGTAGAGGATTCGTCTCCTGATGTTCTCATCGTAGACTCGATACAAACCATGTACCGTCCGCAGTTCGAGAGTTCGCCGGGCAGTGTCGGACAGGTGCGTGAATGCACGGCGCTCTTTACGCGTCTCGCGAAGGAAAAATCGGTTTCTGTATTTCTAATCGGACATGTTACGAAGGAGGGATTGATAGCCGGTCCGAAAGTGGTTGAACACATGGCGGATACAGTTCTGCAATTCGAAGGAGAGAGACAGTATGCCTACCGGATTCTTAGAGCAATGAAGAACCGATTCGGTTCTACGAATGAAATAGGTGTATTTGAGATGAGGGAGGACGGACTCCATGAAGTGAAGAATCCTTCGGAAGTATTTCTTTCGCAGCGGCTCTACGGAGCCTCGGGATCTACCGTGGTCGCGAGTATCGAAGGCACGCGTCCCATTTTAATCGAGGTCCAGGCGCTCGTTACTCCGACGAGCTACGGCGTTCCGCAACGCACAACGACCGGATTTGATTACCGGCGTTTGAATTTGTTACTAGCCGTTCTCGAGAAGCGACTGGGGATACTGCTTGGTCAGCTGGATGTTTTTGTAAATGTTGCCGGAGGTATACGTGTCGATGAACCGGCAGTCGATCTCGGCATAGCTGTTTCCATCATCTCCAGTCTCCGCGACGTCCCGGTCGACTCACAGACCGTCGCAGTCGGGGAAATCGGTTTAAGCGGGGAAGTCAGAGCCGTTCACCAGATCGAGAAACGTGTACAGGAGGCAGCAAAGCTCGGCTTTCAGCGGATCGTCGTGCCGAAGAATAATCTCAAAGGATTAACGAATACAAAGGGGATAGAGACGATCGGAGTTGAGCAGGTTGATGAGGCGATAAAGATCCTGGTTAGGTAAATGAAACTGAGGGCGATGAGGAAAGATTGAAGAGATTTGATTAGTGAGAGGAGAATAATATAGACACTGGGATTAGTCATTTGTCATTGGTCACTGGTCATTTGATGAAGTACAAAGTACTAAGTACAAACCACAAATGACTAATGACCATTGACATTTTTACAAAGTACCAAGTACTAACAACCAAGTTACGAGTCAAAAATGACTATTGACGAATGACGAATGACATTTCATGCCCAATGTGCCAATGACAATTGACTAATCACTCAATGCATAAGGTTGGCTTTAATGCAGACAATTATTCTAGCGACGCGTAATCACGGAAAGTTCAGGGAGATCTCATCGATTCTAGGGGATCTTCAGATCTGGATCGTTAGTTTATTGGAATTTCCCGCAATATCTGATGTAGTGGAAGACGGGATAACTCTTGAGGAAAATGCGCTGAAGAAGGCGAGGAAGGTTTTTCTTGAAACAAATATACCGGCGTTGGCGGATGATACGGGTCTTGAGGTTTACTCTTTAAAGATGGCGCCCGGCGTGTGGTCGGCGCGGTACGCGGGAGAAAATGTCAGCTATGATGATAACAACCGTAAGCTCCTCCGGGAGTTGAAGGCCGTATCGACGAAGGATCGCGGTGCGCGCTTCAGATCGGTAGCCGCGTTTGTAGCGGCAGATTATGAGAAAACTACGGAAGGTATTTGTACGGGAAAAATCGCCGAAGGATTACGCGGCAAGGGCGGTTTTGGGTACGATCCGCTTTTTATACCTGATGGATACAACGTTACGTATGGTGAAATGTCGATGAAGGAAAAGAATAAAACCAGCCACAGGGCAAGAGCATTCATGGAAATGAAGAAAGTACTCTCCGAATTTTTCTTTGGGAAAAGCAGATAAGATTATCGCAAAAATTTATATGTGATAAAATTTTCTTGATTTTCTCGAACGATATTATTAACTTAATCCAAAAATTTAACGATTAGTACTACGCTGTGATAAAGATATTCTAATTTTATCGTTGAATTTTGCGAATATAAAAATGCTCCTGATAATACTCGATAGACGAAATTAAAATGACAAAAGTACGGATAAAATATGTTGATGCGTTCACTCGCATACCTCATACGGGTAATACGGCCGCAGTTGTCCTGGATGCATCCCAATTATCCGAAATCCAGATGAAGAGCATCGCCAGCGAGGTTAATCTCTCTGAAACTGCTTTTATTCTTCCTTCCACAAAACAGGGTGCACGTTTACGAATCCGATGGTTTTCCCCTGTCGTTGAGGTCCCGCTCTGCGGACACGCTACCGTTGCCAGCTTCCATGCATTGGCAGAAGAAAGTGCACTTGGAATGGAAGCCGATGGAAGATATGAATTCAACGTCGATACTGCATCGGGAATTCTTCCGGTTGAGGTGGAGAAGAAGAAAGACAACAATACGGTAATGATCCAGTTGAATCCCACGCGGCTTGAGAGGATCGGCCAGTATAAAATCGATCTCATTCGTGTACTAAATATTTCCATAAGCGAATTTGACGGCAAGATACCGATTATGCGCGACGATTACCTGTACGTACCTGTCAAGCGTCTTCACACGCTCTTCACCATGAAACCGAACTTCATAACAATGTCATATTTCCTTACATCGCGCAACCTCCGGGGATTATGTGTTTTCACAACCGAGACCATCGACAGGGAATCGAAGGTTCACTCACGGTTTTTTGCTCCGAACGAAGGTACCAATGAGGACCCGGTTACCGGATCTGCTCACGGGCCGCTGACGCAGATACTTCTTGAACATGGGCATATCCCGTCGGAGAGAGGTACCTACATTTTTCAAGCCGAACAGGGAGACGCAATCGGAAGAAAAGGCCGGGTTCAGATAAGAGTAGACATCGGAGAAAGTGCACAACCTTCAATCCGGATCGGGGGACAAGCAATCACGGTGATGGAAGGGGAAATGATAGTTAACGACTGACGTTGAAACCGGGGTGAAAGTCTTCTTATGCCTGCTAAATTGATAATTTTTATCTTAATCCTTCTATCTGCCTTTACATTATTCGCATATAACATCCGCCGTCTTATACTTTATTTGAAAATCGGTAAACCGGAAACGCGAGTAGGGAACGTTTCAGAACGCCTGAAGAATGTTATGACGATCGCGTTCGGGCAGCTGAAGCTCTTACGCGAACCAGTTGCCGGTATCATGCACTTTCTGATCTTCTGGGGATTTGTCGTTTTGTTGATCGCGATCCTTGAATCAATCGGTGAGGGTTTGCGACCGGGTTTCAGCTTTTCTTTTTTAGGTGCGCTCTACCATCCATTGACGGCACTCCAGGATATGATGGGTTTGTGTGTGGTCGGCTCGGTACTCTTCGCATTATTCCGGAGGTATGTCCTGCGACCGAAACGTCTGGAAGTTACCGGACATGCTCAGTTTGATGCAACAGTGATTCTGGTTTCGATATTATTTGTCATGCTGTCAATGTTTGGACAAAACGCGGCGCATATTGCCAGAACCGACGATCCGATCCATATGGGAAGGTTTGTGTCACAGCAGCTCGCGGGAATGTTTGCCGGAGCATCGTATGAACAGCAGAATTTCTGGTTTGAGTTGTTCTGGTGGATACACAT
>CAYGZY010000044.1:0-36214 GCA_964354485.1 uncultured Chlorobiaceae bacterium
GTTTCCAGAATTTTCCGACATATTCCTGGAGCAGAAAACGGGCAACCCTCGTTCCTGCGTCGATCGTTGTCAGGATGAAGAGCGCCTCAAACATGATTGCAAAATGATACCAGTACGACATCAGCTTTGCCATGCCGGGCACTGCAGAAAATATCTGGGCGAATCCGACGGCCAGGGATACTGCTCCGCCAGTTCTCCCGACCAGCGATTCACCCACTTGTCTCGAAAGTTCAGCGAGATTCACCGGTTCAATACCGAGCTGTTGAAACTTTTCAGCTGTCGCGTTGATGGCGAAGTAATCATTCGGATGCAGTGAACATGCTGCGATCAGAGCAATCAGGCCTACCAATCCTTCCATGAGCATCGCACCGTAACCGATCATCCTGGTATCTGTTTCCTTATTTATCATTTTGGGAGTTGTACCTGAGGCAACGAGCGAATGGAAACCCGAAATGGCGCCGCACGCTATCGTTATGAAGACGAAAGGAAATATTTTTCCCGGAATGATCGGTCCGCCGCCGCTGACGAATTCTGTCAGTGCCGGCATCCTGAGGTCCGGTCTGACAATGATCACACCGATTATGAGCGCAGCGATCGTCCCGATTTTCATGTACGAACTCAGATAATCCCGGGGAGTCAATAGCAACCACACCGGCAGAACTGAGGCAGCGAAACCATATACAGCCAGTGCAATAATGATTTGTTCCCGCGTGAGGGTAAAGTACGGTGCAAGTGCCGAACCCGGGATGTAGCTACCGAAAATAACTGCCGCAAGAACAGCAAAGACTCCAATAAAGCTGGCCTCTACAATCTTCCCCGGCCGGATCCTGTACATCCATAATCCGACGAATAACGCAATGGGGATCGTCATACCGATAGTAAATGTTCCCCACGAACTTTCAGCAAGCGCGTTTACAACAGCGAGCCCAAGGCCCGAAAGCGCGATAATGACGATAATCAGGATGGCGATCGAGCTGATAATGCTCGCGAGCGGACTTATCTCATACCGTGCTATCTCCGAAAGCGACTTGCCTTTTCGCCGGACAGATGCAACTAAAACAGTGAAATCGTGGACGCCACCCGCCAAAACGACACCGATGAGGAGCCAGAGAAAACCGGGCAGGTAGCCGAACTGCGCGGCGAGAACCGGCCCGATAAGGGGACCTGCTCCCGATATTGCGGCAAAATGATGTCCAAACAGCACCCACTTGTTCGTCGGCTCGTAATTCTGTCCGTCCCGCATTGTATTGGCAGGCGTAGGTCTGCTTTCGTCAAGTGCAACGACCCTGGCAGCGATGAATGCACTGTAGTAACGGTATGCAATTGCCATGACACAGAGTGCGATAATAATCAGCGGTAAGGCATTCATGGTTTTCTACTCAAGAGTTGTGCATCATATTGTGATTGGGGCGAGAATAGCGAAAGGAAGTGTATTCTCCGATCTTCGCGAACATGTCAGAATGCATCCTCAATGTGGCGGATGACGGGTGCAGTTTTTTCACAATCGATCGCAATGACGTCGAAGCGGCATATTTTATCATCGATGGTGTTCTCGAAGATAAAACCGTCAGCGGTTTTTCGGATTCTTTCGCGTTTATTCTTAGTCACAGCATCCTCCGGTTCGCCGAACTTCTTCGACCGGAATGTTTTTACTTCGATGAAGACGAGAACATCTCCGTCTTCCGCAATGATATCAATTTCACCGTGTTCGTAGCGGTAATTTCGCTGAAGAATACGATAACCTTTTTTCAGTAAATAATCAACCGCGAGGCTCTCCCCTGCTTGCCCTCTCGCCCGTCGGTCATTCATGGTCATGATTCTTCAGGGATGAGACGTGAAAGCTCCTCCGGTGGATTGTGCATAATCCGAATTTCCTGATGGCATCGATATGCTCACGGGTTCCGTACCCCTTGTGATGCGCAAAGCCGTACTGGGGGTACTCCCTGTCATACTGACGCATAAGACGATCACGCGTCACCTTGGCTACTATCGATGCAGCTGCAACTGAAACGGATATTGTATCACCGTCAACAATCGTTGTATAGGGGATATTCGCTCCGGCAAAATACGGCCCATCGACGAGAAGATGCTCCGGTTCGCAGTCAAGTCGTGCTATTGCTGAGTGCATCGCGCGGAATGTGGCGTTGAGAATATTCACTTCATCAATAACCACATGATCCACGATCCCCACGCCGATGCCAACCGCAGAATCCATGATAACTTTAAATAATTCTTCCCTCATTCGTTCAGAGAGTTTTTTGGAGTCGTCAATTCCCTTAATCTCAACATAATGAGGGAATACCACTGCAGCTGCCACTACCGGTCCTGCCAGCGGCCCCCGGCCAGCCTCATCCACGCCGGCAATATATCTCAGACCGCGGTCCCACAATTCCCGTTCAATGCGCAGATCTGCCATCGTACGATACGTAACTATTTCCAAAATATATATTTATATAATTGAACAATTCTAAAATTCATTTACAATTCCGAAATGAACTTTCCCTTCGAAAAATGAATCCCCTTCACCGAAACCAAAGCTTACACCGATGTTCCCAATAGCTGTCTCAAAACGAATACCAGACCCATAACCGATGAGGTAATCCCGGGCAGAGGAAATTTCAGCAGCCTCATCTGCAGGCAGGAGGAAGTATCCGGTATCAAAAAAAACATAAACGAACGACCTGGATGTGAGGATCAATCGGTACTCCAAATTCGTCCACGCGACGTCTTTCCCGAGAAACTGGTTTTCACGGTATCCGCGAAAAGTATTTGTACCGCCAAACCGGTGGAGGTCACCGATTTCTATGCCTCCGCCAGTAAGCGTTTTGCCGTGAAACCCGATATGTAAAACCTGTCGACTTAATATCTGCATAAAAATGTCAAGATCGATGCCAACGCGCTGAAGAGTGGTCCGTTCCTCGATTGTTTTTTTTCTCTCCATGTGGTAGTGTGTAGAATATGCAATTCCACGGATTGGATTAAGAATCTGATCGCGGGTATCGTAACCGATTTCAAGGCCTGCGACAATCCTTGTGCTTTTCATCAGTTTCGTGGTTGGACCCGACGGGATAACGGTCTGCTGACCGAACACACCGCTTAACGTGAGCGACTCATCAACAAGAAGATCAGCCTGTCCCTTGATGCCGCGTCGAACGTAGGTACTATCCTGCTGTCGCTGGTCAAATGCGACAGCAGCGTTTAAGGGGAAATTAAAAATCCATGGTTCCACGTAGCTGAGTTGCACATCCTGAGAATTCCGTTCATCCTTCGACCAGTGAACCTGAAATTTCCTGCTGGTCCCGAAGAGATTACGCATGCCGATATCAATCATGCCGGTAAACGTACCGTTCCCCCCGGTGGTGGGCGCATACCCCACGATGCCATTAAAAGTAGCTGTTTTTCCTTCTACAACCTTGATAACCACCCCGCCTCCGTAGGACGTGCTATATACTTCAGGCTCATCTACCTGAGAGAAAATATTGAGCCGGCGCAGGCGGTTCGGAATCCTGTCGATTTTTTCGCGGTTATACATTTCATGCAATCTTATGCGAGATTCCCGTATAATCACATCATCGTCGGTCACCGTATTTCCTATGACTTGTATTTCATCGATTGTAACCTTTTTGCCCTCGTCCACCCCGATGGTTACGCTGATGTTCATCTCATCTTTGCCTCTCATCAAAGAGACATCCTGCACTCGAATGGATGTAAAAGGAAATCCCATGCGTCCGTACGCACCGATGAGGTTATCAATATCATCTTCGAGCAGGGCAGAAAACAGGTAATTTCCGGTTTTGGTCTGAAAACTTTCGAGAATTTCCTCCTCAGAAAGAACTGAATTTCCTCTGATCCGTAATTCACCGATAGTGAGCGGCGACCCCTCATTGATCGAGATAAAGATTACCACCTCGCTGCTGTCGGTGGAGTACATCAGTGTGTCGACGTATACCTCGGCAAAGTAGCAGCCACGCTGATGGTAAAGAAAAAGTACTAACTGGACGTCGTGTAAAATGACAGAAGGAAGCAGAACCGACCCGATTTTTGTGCTCATGGCATCCAGAAGCTGCTGCGATGAAAACACATGATTACCACTGAAACTGATTTCCCTCACGACTGCGCTTTCCGACCAAGATGCCATGACGATGCTTACGCTCAAACCAATTATTACGATTGTCCTGGCGATTATCATTATCAGCGCGGTCTTATGCCGCTGATATCCCAATCCGTATTCTGTAGCCGATATTCGCCAAAACCGCTTATATCGACGAAGATGAATTCCCGGTTCAGCTCGTAGTAGCTCCATATTTCGTACGGTTTCGAATTCATCTCAAAGGGATGCCGTTCGATATTACTCGGAGCACCGAAGAGGATGTAGATCATCCCCATATCCGCCTTCCAGCCATCCAGATAATAACTGAAGTGTACATTTGCATACGCAATGCGCGAGTAGTACTCCTCCATGATTTCATTCCGTTCTGTCTGCGGTGTGGGGTCTTTGGTCCGCCAGAACTTTTGAAAGAGGTCCCTCTTCATTTCCGGTGCGGCACGACGCATCTCCTCTACCTGTTCACGATCAGCAATATATTGAATCTGCTCTATCGCAAGGTCAAGGTCAGAGACGGATAGAGGCATGCCACGCCATCGGATTGCAATCTGACGATTCGCGCGGGCTACCTCCGTTTCAATCTCTTTTCTGTTTGAGTCCCGAACCGGAAAGCCGGTCAATTCCAGAATATAATCTCCGGCAATCAGAGCATCGGTCTTCAGAAGTCTGTATACCCCCTGAGGCGACGTACTGATCCGTTGTCTGAACGAGTCACTCTTAACAATTGTACCCTTTATGTTCCTCAGAACGAGCGAGATGGCTGCTGAGTCTGCTGTGAGCGTATCATACACTTCGAAATAAATGTAAAAACTGTCGAGATTGCCGCCAACAGCACCGGAAATATTCGGTGTAACGACCAGGTTTGCGGAGTCCATCTCGATGTGAGATACAAGCATGATATCGCTGATTGCAAACGGAGATTTGGAATAAGCGTGAATCTTGATTTTTTTCTTCTGCTGTGCCGGCATTTCAGTTTCCATATCTTTCACCAGAACAGAAATTACGTATGTTCCAGGCGTGAGGAGGAATGTTTTCTGATTGACATAACATATTGAAGACGAAATGGTTTTCCCATAATCTTTTACTCTGATCGTTTCCCTCCAGAATTTTTCATTAACGAGAGTTTCAGTGGAATCATAGATGGTGATTGTTATTTCACAGCGAGAATTGAAACTGTCTCCCTCCCTCACAAACTGCAGAGCTTCATATGGGATTTCGAGAAAAACATCAAGCCTCTCCACGCCGCTTTCATCGGCAGAAAAGCTCAGAGCTTCAAAATAAAATTTCGGCATGCCGCCGTGGTCCGGAGGACGTTCTGACCGCTGACCGTAACAGGGAAATGCCGTAAAGAAACATAGAACTATCCATGTGGTAAAAATTCTCATACTCTTATTCTCCATCTGATGGATCTGCAGACATCAATCTACGCAAAGTTTTCCTTCCATATCATACGCATCCGCGCGCTGAATTTCAACATCGTAAAAATTTCCTGTCACGGCTCCCACCGCGTCATTTACCGTTACCTCGTTATCAATCTCAGGTGCATCATACTCTGTCCTACCGATGGCTGTTGTTACTTCCTTACGATCGATAAGCACACGGATTCTCTTCCCTATCATCTTACGGTTGTGTTCGAGCGCGATCCGCTCCTGAAGCTCCATGAGTGCGGCATACCTCTCCTCTTTGATGAGAGAGGGCACGGGATCGCCGAGCTTATAAGCGTCGGTACCGTCCTCCTGTGAATACGTGAACACCCCTACACGTTCGAACTTTGCCTCCTGAACAAATCCGAAAAGCTCTTGAAATTCATCTTCGCCTTCGGTCGGGTACCCGACGATAAATGTCGTCCTCAACGCGATATCAGGGACTTTCGCCCGGAGTGTGGAAATAAGTCGCCGTATTTCGTCTGAAGAGACACCGCGCCTCATCGATGAAAGAACGCTATCTGAAACGTGCTGCAGCGGGATGTCGAGGTATCTGCAAAATTTCCGATTACCTGCCAACACATCGATGACATCATCAGGAAAACCGGAGGGATATGCGTACATCAGTCGTATCCACTCGATGCCGTCGAGATCGGCTAACATTGTGAGGAGTTTAGAGAGCGCACGCTGTCCGTAGATATCGACGCCGTAGTACGTGGTGTCCTGAGCGATCAGTATGAGTTCTTTTACACCCTTTTCTGTAAGACTCTTTGCCTCACGTTGAAGTTGTTCCAACGGTGTGCTCCGATGCTTGCCTCTGATTTCCGGTATCGCACAAAATGAACAGGGGCGGTCGCATCCTTCCGAAATTTTCAGGTAAGCGTAATGTGACGGCGTTGTCAGCGATCTTTCACCTAATAGTTCGTCCTTCCATGCAACATCGATTTCCCGGATAACGTCGCGCAGCTTGTTTGCACCGATGAAGGCATCAACTTCAGGTATTTCCTTAGTCAGTTCATCGGCGTACCGCTCACTCAAGCACCCCATGACGATCAATTTTCTTATGCGTCCTTCCTCCTTCAGTCGGACAGCCCTCATAATTATATCGATAGACTCTTTTTTCGCACTTTCGATGAAACCGCACGTATTAATGACGACGATATCGCTGCCGTCGGAAGTATCGATAATTTCATAATTACTCCCTTCGAGCTGTTTCAGGAGCACTTCAGAGTCGACAACGTTTTTCGGACACCCAAGAGTGATAAGTGCGAGTTTCTTCCTGCGTGGCATCTCAACTGAAGAGGATGAAATCGATGTAGAGGTAAATGACAGGGGAAACGAGTATAAGACTATCGAAGCGATCGAGAACTCCGCCATGCCCCGGGATAATATTCGATGAATCTTTTACCCCGGCATCACGTTTTAGGAGAGATTCAACGAGGTCGCCCAACTGACCGATTGTGCCTATTATGACGCCGAGGATCACAGCGCTTCCAAGGGATAGGTAGTTGAGAAAAAAGATCTTGAACAATATTCCTGCAATGACGGCGCTGATAAATCCCGCCAACGCACCCTCCCAACTTTTATTCGGACTTACCCTCGGAAAAAGTTTATGCCTGCCGGCAGCAGATCCGATATAGTAGGCGGCCGAATCACAGATCCAGATAATCGCGAGGATTGAAATTACCGTGTAAGCACCCCAGCGGTAAATTTCATCTCTGACGTAAGGATTTGTAAAACTTTCAGGTTCTACAAAAAAACGGGAAACCGGAAAGTCAAATGGCACAAAAAGTTCTCTAAGCCCGATGAACGTACCCAGAAAAAAGGGGATGTAGAGCAATCCGAAAATCGTTACCGAAAGATTGAGTACGGCCGACCCGCGATTTCTGAAAAGTTCAATGAGACAGAGCGTTACGATAATAATTGTCAGCATAATATAAAGCAGCTGTGTTTGCGAGGGGAAAGGAATGATAATATTATTCTTCCCGAGCAGGTTGAGTACGGCTGACTGGAGTTTATCATGAAAGAACGACAGATTAATGAAAAAGCCGGCTATAAGACCCAGAGCAATTTGCGGTTCAGATCCTTTCAGCCGGGCAAGTTTATAAAATTCATGGAGTGCCAGCGCCGAGATGCAGGAAATGGTTAAGAAAAAGGGAATACCGCCGATAAAAGAAACGACAACGAAGAGAGGAATCCCGACGGCGGCAATAAGAATTCTTTTAAGATGGCTACTCACCCTTATTTTCCCTTTCTTGCCCGTTGCTTACGATCTGGTCCGCAGGCTGGATTGATTTTTTCGTGATTTTTACGAAGTACATGGTGGATACAAGAAATATCACGCCAAAAAACCAGAATGTCGCAAGAAGCCCGGCAGTCGACATACCACCGGCATTCCCGACAATGAGATAATCATCCTCCAATTTAAAGTAGAGCGCCGCGCAGGCAAGGGCATTATTGACGAAGTGTGCGGTTATGGGTACCCATATGCTCCCCGACCGGATGACGATAAACCCAAGATAGATCCCGATAGCTACCAATGGAATGAATGAAAAGGGATTCAGGTGGTAAGCAGCAAAAATAACACCGGTGACCAGAACGCTTTGCATTGGCGAAAGTGATTTCTCTATAGTTCTCTGTATAAGTCCGCGGAACATGAATTCTTCTGCAAATGCGGGAATGAGAGCGACAACGAAAATGACCCAGGATAACTCTGTTAATGAAGCTGAACCGACGAGTTGCCGATAAAGAGACTCGAACAGATCACGGAATTTTTCCAGAGTGGATTGAATTTCCTGAGGCATAGGAAGCTGATCCTGAAATATGAGGTAAATCTGAAGCACCGGCTGCAGGGAAACGATTCCGATGATTGGTACAAGCAATACTTTCAGCTCAGGCCGTATTATTCTCAGGTAGTCTTTCGGTCGGTTTGAGGCGAGGAGCACGAGAACGACTGTCGGTAAAAGAATGAATAGGAGTTGACCCACACCCGTAGCCAGTCGATATCCAAACAGACTCTTCTCCAGAGGTTCCACCCCAAAAAGGAGAAAGGTCAGAAGTCCTCCGACCAGCTGATAGAGAAAAAAAATGATTACCAGCGTAATAAACGCAAAGAGAAGGGGATGAATGCCCTGCCTTTCGATCCACGTCATTGTGATCTGATGGCCCGCCTCGTTCCGCGGACTACTGTCTGGCATGGAGATATTACTCAACTTCAGCGAGCTTTCAGTAAATTGTTTATCATTGCACAGAGGAGAGGTATCATGATCTCATGGTGACCGGTGAAGAGGTAGCCTTTTCCACCGTCGCGCGTCGGCCGGTGTACTACGTTCATGCGGGGACGATAATGCTGGATCATGTCAAAATTCGCGGTGGTAAATCCCTTCACGGATTTATATAAATTGCGAGCGACTGTCAGCGCCTTAAGAAACACTTCAGGGAGTATCACTGCAGAACCGACGTTTACCACAATCCCGCCGTTGTTAATACCGCGCACAGCTTCACATAGTACCTTGAAGTCCCTGAATGACATTTCACCCGTAATCCCTCCGTCCATTGACGGTTGCTGGTGAATAATATCCGTCCCGATTGCTGCGTGCACGGTTGCAGGTATTCCGAGCGTATAGCAAGTTGCCAGGATGCTTGCCTTCTTATACCGTGCCTGTCGGAGTGAGGCGCCAATAGTTTCACCATACCCTGCATCGCTTTCAGTGCATCCCAGCCTCAGTGATTCGTTGATGAATTCACCGGTTTCCTCTGACATCCCGAACCTCCCGTCGGTGATATACGCTTCGACATCTTCCGATGTTCTTCCCCAGCGCGCAATTTCGACATCATGAATAGCCGCGGCACTGTTCACCGCGACAGCAGTGATCATGTTTTTCCGGAGTAAATCGATGATGAGTGGTGATAATCCGACCTTCACGACATGTGCGCCTAACATGAAGATCACGGCCTTCTTCTTCTTTCGTGCGCGTACAATTTCCTCCACGAACAATCTCAGATCCTCGCCGATGAGAACGTGCGGAAGCGATCGGATGAAATCGCCGAATGGCTGGTGCTTGGGATTGTACACTTTGGCAAAATCACTCAATCTTACCTTGCTCTTCCGTGATTTTAACGGTATGGTGGTTACATTTTTTAAATCAGCTTGTTTGAATTTAGACATCGGTATATTCATCTCTCTTTGATTTTTGAGTTTATAGGACCGGCAATTCCTCTATACTCCACCAATTCCGATTCGACGCTGCCGATTATGATTTTCGCCAATACTAAAACGGGCATTCTGCGGTCGTCATCGGTAAGCCATACATGGATTTTCCCTTCGCTTTTAAAGAGGCCGCCTTCCTTGGCAAGGGGTTCGACAACGATACAATTGAATTTACCGGCTTCCACCTCGACGGTCTGTTTACCTTTATATTTCACATCGAGTTCATAGGTAGAATCCTTGTAGAAATTTTGTAGGTGCACTTTCTCGCCGGGCTTTAACGAAGAGAAGTCGATGGTTCTTGTGAAGTAAAAAGCAGACATAATATCCTGAACATATGAAGGGATGGGGTAATCTCCTTCCGTTGTAATTGCAATCTGGTTTATGTGATCAAACTCTGCCGTGAAATCCCGGCTGTACCCACCTTCCCGTATATGCTGTTCGAACCGCCACGGAAATATCCCTTGTGCATCAATGACGGTGCTGTAGCGATCCCGAACCTTATAGAAAACATCGAAAAAGGGTTTTGAGTTGAGGTTAAACTCAACGTTATAGCATTGCCGGTTTTTGTACAGGGTATCGCTCACCGCGAGAACTGCCTCGCCTGCCGTTACAAATCCGTAATTGATGTCGAACCTGAGGTACTCCCCTGCCGTGAATGCGATATTTACAATTTTACGCAGAGTATCGGTCGGCACTACCGTGATCGTGTCAGCCGGAACGTCCGAAACCGTACTGTTCTGTCTGTTATCCCCCCCCTTCGGCACCATTAATCCTCCAACAGCCAGAACGATTATTATGGAAATCACAAGGAGCAGGTTTATTGAAATCCCTCGTGCGTGAAAGTTTTGCACTGATATACTCATAGTCAATAACCTAACTTTGCCGAATAAGTTGATTTGCTGCGGAATAAACCTGGTCGACGCTGATTGTATCCATACATTCACAGACAGAACTTTTTTTCCTGATGCATTTTGTACAATCCAAGGGTTTATCCTGGGGTGAAAAGATTATTTTTTTATCCGTCCATGGGCCCCATCGTCGGGCGCTTAGTGCAGTAATGTGCGGATAGAATCCGATTAACGGTGTTCCCACTGCTGCTGCGATGTGTATCGGTCCGGTCGAATTTGCAACGAAGAGTGCAGCCTTCTTTATGAATGCTGCGAACTCACAGATAGAGAGCTGATCCGGAAGGGCAATAGCCCGGTTTCCGGAGATGGAACGGACGAGTTCTATAAGTCGTTGTTCATTTTTACCTCCAGTGACGACAACCTGCACATCGTCCATTTCCTGTAATTTCCTCCCAAGAAAACCGAAGTTTTTCGGACTCCAATCGCGGGCAGAACTGCCGCTGCCGGGGTGAAGGATTACGATCTTTTTATCCCGCAGTAACCCCAGGTCCTCCATATACTTTGTGATCCTTTTTTCAGTATCCGGGGTGACTTCAAGGGTTGGCGATATATCTAATCCTTCTACGGAATAACCTAATGACCTGATGAGGTGGATATTGTACTCAAGCTCATGGAAGCGGGCATATTTCCGGTGCTCGTAAACTTTTCGCGTAAAGAGGAAAGAATACCATCTGTAACCGGTTCCCACGCGGATCGGAATACTTGCAAGCCATGTGATCAGTGCAAGGCGGAAGCGGGGATGAGTGTGAAACACGACGTCGTACCGACCACGCCGGATATTCTCGATAAGTTCAAAAAAAGGGGTGACTCTTCCGTCATTATCATACGCAATAATTTCGTTTACGTTATGGTTCGATTCAACAAGTTCGGCTGTATATTGACGGATAAGCATAGTGATGTGTGCACGAGAGACATACTTTCTGATGATAGAAGCCATCGGGAGGGTGAGGATTACGTCCCCTATTCTGTCTGTTCGGACTATCAGGAATCGATGAAACTGTTGCTCCAATCGCCGGCAATCTCCATTTACGTGAATTCAATATACATTGAAACCACCGCAATTGCAATGTCAGCACACGCAGAGCGGATAACGATCAACATCAGATGAGGTAAGCGCGTGGTATCGGAGAATTTTGTCGTTCAAGGTCCCACGTAAAGGACAGGATCGACCATCGTTGCTTTTCCCTTAACAGTTGGACGGAATATATCCCCCGTTGAATGGGATTAGGATCATTTGGCAGATGATGGACTTCGAACGTACTGAAAACCTGCCCGAGTGCGCCATACGATTGCATACGACGGGCAATTTCTGAAATAATGAAGCCTTTCCGCTCCAGGCCGCTGAAAACTATTGACTCCACCGACTGACGAATATAAATCTCAAGTTCAATTGACTCGGATTGTGCATCTTTCTCGCTTCGAGGAGGAACTACCTGACCTTGCGGATGAAAAAGCGTGCGAAGCCGGTTGTAGTCGGGCTGAGCTCCGATTGTAAAGGAGAGCGACTCGAAGAGCGCTTTAACGAGACCGTCGATTGTAGAAACATCTGACGGATCGGGAGGACGAGGGACCGGATCAGGAACAAGCTTTTTTCGTGCCATTTTCTTCTGAATATTGTAATTAATAACGTTTTACTTAATATACGCGGATTAGAGTAGAGTTGCAAAACATTACGGAGGCGGGTATAAAAAAGGTGACCTTGTGGGGTCACCCATGTGGATTAGGTTTGATTCGACTGATTCTCTATTAATATAACGAAGGTAGTAATACTTCCGCAATATTATATTGTTCTCTCTTACTCAATTTTTTCATATTTCCTAATGATGACGATTCGTGATTTACATCACATAACCATTGGATAGCCCCTCTTTATTTGATACTTTGGGTCTGGGGAAACCTCAAATACCAGGGGCTACAATCCCACATCCCTAAGGGTGACCTCTCCTCCCGGTCACCCTTCTTTTTTTTCATCCTTTCCGTGTAAATCCAACTGCTTCATCTGTTGAAGCAATGCCTGATGTATTTCAAGGAATCGTAATATATCTTTCCCTCCGGCGGATGCTTCCTTCAGTAATTGCTGGTTTTCAATAATTTTTCTCTCGATTGCCTTTTTTTTGAGCACTGTGATTGCATCTTTGACGACATTGAAAGGATCTGCTCTCTCAATTTCAATACCTTTCACATCCCATTGCTTGCTGACATAAGATGTGCTCAAAAGCAGTTCCGAGATAAATTTTCTATCCTCTCCATCTTCAAGCGTATCAATCATTGATGAGGGATGAACGTCATCGTTGCGGCGAATTCGTTCGATCAACATGGTGATAAGCGACCGAATACGGGTATTTGTGAGTAATTCGCGGTCAAGATTTTCATCCACAAACGAAATTACGGCCGCACCTCCTTCCAGTATAGCAGACAGCAGTTCCCGCTCAACCGGAGGGATTCGGCGTTCATGCAAGCTTGGGACCCGGTCGGCTAAAGTCGGCTCATCGACCTGATCCTGTCTCCGGTAGCTTTGCAGATCCTGATTTCCGCGAAGTGATTTTTCCAGTTCACGGTGCAAGGTCGACTCATAGAGGTGGTACTTCTCTGCAACGTGCTTGATATAGAAATTTCTCTTGAGTTCATCCTTCATGCGGGCTATCGTCTTGACGATTGCGCGAACCGTTTCCGCTTCCCCTTCAGGCGTTTTCAGCTTTCCCTCACGTTCGAATGAACGGGCGATGAAATCGACGAACGACTCAGAGTCATCGATGAGTTTTTTAAACGCTTCATCTCCGAATCGGCGGATGTAGGAATCGGGATCTTCCCCTTCGGATAGAACGGCGACCTGGACGTCACAGTCATTTTCGAGGATCATATCCACTCCCCGCAGTGTCGCCTTCGAGCCTGCCGAGTCGGCATCGTAGAGCAGCGTAATTTTTTTTACGTACCGTGCAATCAGGCGTATCTGCTCGACTGTCAATGCTGTTCCGCTAGATGCGACCACATTTCGGAAACCCGCCTGATAGACGCTGAGAACATCCGTATATCCTTCCACGAGAAGTACACTTCCCTTTTCACGAATGTTATCTTTCGCCTGGGAGAGACCGTAGAGCAATCGACTTTTATTAAAGATGGGTGTTTCCGGGGAATTGATATACTTACCGAGAGGGTCATCCTCATGAAGTTTTCGCGCACCGAAACCTACAACCCGCCCCGTACCTGTGAGAATAGGAAACATTGCCCGGCCGTGGAAGTAATCGTGGTATGATCCGTCTTCCCGGCGGCGGAGGAGACCGGCCTTTTCCATGAGCGCAAGATCAAACTTTTTCTCCTGAGCCAGTGTCAGGAGTGCAGTCCATGAATTAGGTGAATAACCGAGACCAAACGATCGTATTATCTCATCAGTAAAACCGCGGTTATGAAAATAATCACGCGCGTATTTACCCTCCGGAAATTCCATCAGATATGCATAATAGAAAAGCGCCGCTTCGCGGCAGAGTGCGTAGAGTTGTTCGCTCTCGCTGGCGCGTTCATCGTCAGCCTGAGAATAACGCGGTAAGGGAATACCGGCACGTTCTGCAAGAGCTTTCACCGCTTCGCCGAACGACACTTTTTCATGCTCCATGACAAAGGTAAAGACGTTCCCCCCTACGCCGCAACCGAAGCAATGGTACATCTGCCGCTCCGCAGATACCGTGAAAGATGGTGTCTTTTCGGAATGGAAAGGACACAGCCCGATGAAATTCTTTCCGCGCTTTTTCAGTTGTGAAAAAGAGCTTATATATTCAACGATATCCGTTGCGTTTCGGATTTCATCAATTTTTTCGGGGAGAATTCTCACATTCTGCCGCAGGAATTGAACTCATGAACGATTTTTAGAATGTACAGAAAATGGCAGCCGGATGCAAAATATGTGCATTCTTGGATTTGTTGGAATTCTCAGTATATTTAGAGAGGTATCGAGATACCCTATACAATAGATCCCGACCGTAATCTTTTGAACCTATATCCGTAACCAACCGGAGGTATGTACATGAGCCCACAAAATAAAGTCAGACTTTCACTCACGCCAGCGAGGATAACGATCTTCTATTATATATTCCTCGGCGGGTTGTGGATTCTCTTTTCGGACCTTCTCCTTTCTTCCTTTGCACCGACCCTTGCATGGTTGACACTTTTTCAGACATTCAAGGGCTGGTTCTTCGTCATCGTCACAGGATCACTTCTATACGGTCTCATCAAGTACTATGCTTACGAAAGAACAAAAGCAGAGAATGATCTCCGGAACAGTCACGGGCAATTGGTTTCAATTCTTGATGGAATCAATGACGGTTTTATCACTCTCGATCGCGATCTAAAATACACTTCGGTAAACAGACGGGCAGGGATTCTATTGAACCATACTCCCAAAGAATGCATCGGCAAATACTTCTGGGACATTTTTCCCGACGCCCATGATAACCAAGTACGCAAAACCATGGAGGATGCACTACAATCACTGCAACCTGTCGAATTTGAATGCTTCGATGCGTCGGCACAGCGGTGGTTCGAAAACCGTGTTTACCCGTCGAAAGACGGGCTGACAATTTTTTTCCAGGACATAACACAACAGAAGGAAGCCGAAGCTGAACGACAACTGCAGCTGGCAATCATTGATAAAACCAGTGATATTGTCGGTCTGGCAACACCTGATGGCATGCTTACTTACCTCAACCGTGCGGGGATCGAACTTATCGTCTTTAATCCCGCAGAGGACGGAACGAAAAAAAATATAACTGAATTCCATCCGCGGTGGGCATCTGACATTTTATTCAGTACTGGATTACCCACTGCGGCTGCGAAAGGATTATGGAAAGGGGAGTTGGCAATATTTGATTCAAGCGGAATAGAAGTGCCTGTTTCTCAGCTTATTATGTCGCACAGGACCCCTAACGGCACTCTTACCTACTTCTCAAGCATCATTCGTGAAATTACCGATTTGAAACTGAAAGAGGAAGCCTTGAGAGGATCAGAAGAAAAATTCTCCAAGGCATTCCAGGCGAGCCCCAATGCTATGGTCATCACGAGGGTTTCCGACAATATAATTATCGACGTCAATGACAGTTTCATCAGAGCATCAGGATATGGCTATGAAGAAGTGGTGGGTAAGACAACCATTGACCTCAACTTGTGGAGAGAGCAATCCGACAGAAAAATGTTTCTCGCACAGCTCACCCGGGAGGGTAGTGTAACCAAACATATATTTTACTTTCAACATAAATTGGGCGACATCCGGTGCGGATCTATTTCAGGCGAAACAATTCACATCGGGACGGAAAAATGTTACCTGAGTGTAATTGAGGATATCACAGATCAGAAGAACATCGAGGAAGAGCTTCGCGTCTCACGCGACTTTGCACTTGCCATTATTGATAGTCTTCCCGGTATATTTTACATCTACAATCCTCAGAACAATTCTGTCACCTGGAATAAAACATTCAAGGAAATTACCGGATACACCGATGATGAGATCAAATCAATGGCATTCCTCGGAGAATTTGCCGAAGAGGACAGAGATAAACTCCGCAACGGTCTCGCAGAAATTCTCAGAGACGGTTCCTCTTCAAGTACAGATGCACGACTGCTGACCAAGGACGGAAAGCAGGTCCTCTTCCATTTAACGGGAACCAGACTGAATATGAAAGATGAAAAATACATCATCGGTATGGGTATTGATATCACATCGCGCAAAAATGCAGAAGATTTGATACGTCAGGTAAACGAGAGGCTCCAATACCTGCTCACAGCCACATCCGTAGTGATATACACCGCATCCGTAGCAAAAGCCCACGCTGTTACGTTCGTAAGCGACAACGTAATAAATGTTACCGGTTTTTCATCCGATGAATTCCTCAGCGGTGAGAATTTTTGGTGCGAGCAAATTCATCCAGAAGATAGAAAACAAACACAGAACGATCTCGACTCTCTGATAACGAAAGGATCCAATACCTACGAATACCGCTTCCGCCAGAAAGACGGCCGGTACACATGGAT
The DNA here is from genome assembly GCA_964354485.1 of uncultured Chlorobiaceae bacterium. Lineage (GTDB taxonomy): Bacteria > Bacteroidota > Ignavibacteria > UBA10030 > SZUA-254 > CAYGXH01. Next base: position 16,666 of record CAYGZY010000044.1, read on the forward strand.
CAGGGAAGAATGTAAACTGGTCCGTGATGCAAATGGCACTCCGAAGGAGATCATCGGATACTTTACGGACATCAGTAAGAGGAAGGAGGTTGAACAGGCGCTGAAGTTCAACGAGGAACGGCTCCGGCTTGCGCTAGAAGCAACGAGCGATGCACTCTGGGATTGGGACCTCTCAACAAACACGCTATACTACAGTCCCCGCTGGTACACCATGCTCGGATATGAGCCTCAATCATTCGAGGCAAATTATGAAAATTGGGTTCGGCTCACTATGCCCGAGGATGTCGAACGTACAGTAAGAATCCTCCGGGATGCGATCGAAAACGGCGTCGGATTCGAATCAGAATTCAGGATGAAAGCCGCAGACGGAAGCTGGCGATGGATCCTCGGACGTGGGAGGGCAACTGCTTGGGACGCACAAGGCAAAGCACTCCGTCTCACCGGAACTAACACCGACATGACTGAACGTCGGGAAGCTGAGAATGCACTTCGCATGTCTCGCGACCAGCTTCGAAACTACGGCGCAAGGCTTCAGCACATTCGCGAGGAAGAACGCACGTACATTGCGCGCGAAATTCATGATGAACTCGGACAAATACTTACAGGCCTCAAAATGGACCTGTCCTTCCTTGAAGAAATACTTCTAGAAGAAGCGAGACTCACACAGCGAAGAGAAGTGAGAGCGAAGATTGATTCTATGTCGAATCTCATGGATTCCGCCATAGGAAGCATGAGGAAAATCATAACGGAGTTGAGACCCGTGGTTCTTGATACCATGGGATTATCCGCGGCAATCGAATGGCAAGCAGAGGAATTTCAACAGCGGACCGGTATTGCATGTTTCTATACGTCGCCGCAGGACATGCCGACGCTTCCACGGGATTTTGCCACATCCATCTTCCGAATTCTGCAGGAATCGCTGACAAACATCATACGGCATGCAGGAGCAAGTAGGACGACGATCACGATGAAGCTTGATCAAGGAAATCTGATACTTCTAGTGCACGACGACGGAAGAGGGATATCGGAGGACGAGATAGCCCAAAAAAAATCATTTGGTATAACGGGAATGAAGGAACGGGTGGAGCTGTTAGGAGGCAAGTTCAATATTCACGGAATTCAAGGAAAAGGCACCTTGCTCAGCGTAGAAATACCGCTTCCATCGCAACAAGCATAAACAACCGGAGAAAACGGTAATTCACCCGGGAATTGATTTTCTTGCGCTTTTTTCTGATATTGCACAAGAAGAGCTGGTGAGAGGAATATGCCAACCACACGAATGAAAATTCTTATCGCAGATGACCATCCCGTCGTTAGGGAAGGTATAAAGCAGATTATCGGGAAGGCCCCCGATATGATCGTCGGTGGCGAAGCTCTGACGGGTCAGGAGGTCCTCGACAAAGTGAACCGGGAGAAGTGGGATGTTGTGATCCTCGATGTAAACATGCCCGGCAAGGATGGTTTTGAAGTCCTGCGGGAATTACGCCACGATCGTCCCAAACTGCCGATCCTGATTCTGAGCATATACCCTGAAGAACAGATCGGTGTGCGAATCCTGAGGGCAGGCGCATCCGGATTCCTCAATAAGGAGAGTGCACCGAAAGAACTTCTGAATGCGATCCGCAAAATCCACTCGGGTGGAAAGTTTGTCAGCCCTTCGCTTGCTGAGAAACTTGCCGTAGAAATTGAATTACGAACAGGCGGCGAGCCGCACACAAACCTTTCGGACCGTGAGTTCCAGGTACTTTGTTTCATAGCCTCCGGAAAGACAATTTCAGAAATTGGCAATCAACTCTCAATCAGTGAAAAAACCGTCCGAACCTACAGGGAGCGCCTCCTAAAAAAGATGAACTTAAAGAACGATGTAGAACTGACCCACTATGCTCTGAAACACCGGCTTATAGAATCCCTGAAAGAATAAACACAGTTCACCGGGGGTACTTTCTTCCTCCTCTGCTCTACCGCGGGATGTAGGCAATAGACTACACAATCCCCCTCCGCCACATACAACAATATCATCATTATATCTATTTGAAGGAAGCCGCTTTCATGGTATATTACAGCGTAAATCGAGTAAAGACCGCACGATAATAATGCCATTACAAACTACCATATTCATTGTCGATGATTCATCCATTATACGTGAACGAATACTGGAGAAATTAGGAATGCTGCCGATGATCTCAACGGTCTTACAGGCTAAGGATTACCAATCGGCGAATCAGATAATCGACAAAGAACAGCCGGATATCGCGATCCTCGATATTCAACTTCCGGACGGCAGCGGTATAGATTTACTTTCAAAGATAAAAAATATGCGGAAGGAAACGGTTGTTATAATGCTGACTAATTACCCGTATTCAATAATCAGAAAACGGTGTGACGAGTTAGGGGCTGATTACTTTTTCGATAAGTCAACTGAGTTTGAGAAAGTCCTTGAAGTCCTTGAAACCAGACAAACAGCAGTTCGTTAAAATAAATCTTAACACAAGTCATGTAACCTCCATGAGCCCGGCGATCCCTCATCGAACCAGCTTCCATTCCCCTTGGATCGATGCTGGGCTTATGGATCTTTTTCCCTATTGAGGGATATAAGTCCTCTCCAACTGAATCCGCTTCAACGATCCACTGTAATTGTCTCTACAACTTTTTTTACTTTCTTCCCGTCTTTTCTCATATAAGGTTTTTCCATCGGAGGCTGATGGTAGGCCGGTTCTTCTTCGAGGTCGGGATAAGTAAAGATTTCGTACTTGTAGTTACGGAGTATTATGCACTTTCCTGCTCTTCCCAGTACATATTGAGGGAGCAGGGGTATTTTACCGCCGCCGCCCGGCGCATCAATTACATAGTATGGTACCGCAAGCCCGGAAGTATATCCGCGCAATTTATCCATGATTTCCAATCCCTTGCTCACCGGTGTGCGGAAGTGGTTGGTTCCGCTCGTTATATCCGCCTGATACAGGTAGTACGGACGTACGCGCATGACCAAGAGTTTGCGCATCAATTCGAGCATCACGTCGGGATTATCGTTTATTCCTTTCATCAGTACGGTTTGATTTCCGAGCGGAATACCGGAATCCGAGAGCATATCGCATGCACGCCTGGCTTCAGGCGTACATTCCCAGGGATGGTTGAAATGCGTGTTGATGTAAATGGGGTGATATTTCTTCAGAATCCTGCACAGCTTTGGTGTAACGCGCTGAGGTAAAACACACGGCATTTTTGTTCCTATACGAATAATCTCCACATGAGGGATTTCACGTAATCTTTTGAGGATCCTTTCGAGCTGAAAATCCGTAAGCATGAGTGGATCACCCCCCGAGAGAATGACGTCTCGGACTCCGGAATGGCTTGCTATATATTCAATGCCATCCTGGATGTATTTCATGTTGATTTTCCGTGAGTCGCCCACTTTCCGCTTGCGTGTGCAGAAGCGGCAATACATCGAGCACTGGCTCGTAGTGAGGAACAGAACCCGGTCGGGATACCGGTGTACGATACTCGGGACCGGACTGTGAGTATCTTCCGCAAGCGGATCTTCCGGTAAGCCATCTTTCTCCAGTTCAAGTGCATCTGGAATGCACTGAAGCCAGATTGGATCACCGGGCTGGCGTATCAAGCTCAGGTAGTAAGGATTTATCCGGATGTGAAACAATAAGTTAAGTTTCTTTGCTGCTTGTTCGTCGAAACCGAATCGTTCGATCAGATCTTTTGCGCTATCAACGCTCTGACGCAGCATTTCCTGCCACAATTCCATACAGCTTATTCAAGCCTCATGTTGTGAGACATATTTTCCATAGATAACAAGATCATCGCCCGCAGAATAGTAATCTCTTATGCGGGCTAATTCTTCGTACTGAGTCCGGAGGTAAAACTTTCGTGTGTTTTCGTATTTTGGAAGTGACGAAGTTTCTGCAATAATCAACTTTCCGTCCCTCTTCCTTACCCAATCTTCTACATCGCGGATCAGGTATTTTCCGATGCCCATGTTATGGCATGAAGTATCAACAGCGATCCAATAAAGGTCATATGTTCCCTTCGTCGCCGGAGTTGGTCCGATGCAGTAGTATCCCTGGACGGCTCCCTCATCAGAAACCGCAACGATAATGTAGTAATCGGTCTGATGAGGATTTTCTATCACGAGATCGATCAATTCCAGCGCAATCGCCACCTCTTCCTGCGTAAAAACCTCAGTTTCACGCAGGATCTTGTCGAGCGCGGCTCTGTCACCGTGCTGTATCGGACGAAGAGTACTCAGCTTATTCTCTCCAGTGCGCAATCAACAATTTTCTCAATTAATTCCTCAAACTTATAACCATAAACCCTGGACGACCGCGCAAAACCCGCATCGTCGGATATGTCAGGATTCGGATTCACCTCCAGAATGTACGGCTCATTATCGTTGCTGAGGCGGAAGTCGATTCTTGCATAATCCCGGCATCCGGTCAACCGATATGCTTTTAGCGCATACTCCTTCAGGAGTGTCTCGGTTTCTTGAGGTATTTTTGCCGGGCAGACTCCGTTCGTGCACTCATACTCTTCCGATCCCTTAACCCACTTGGCGTTATACGTAATGATGCGACGGTAGAGCTTAGGAAGTGTTGACATATCTATCTCGGATATCGGAAGGATGATCTCCTTACGGTTACCGAGGATTGCCACATACAATTCCCTTCCATCGATGAACTCTTCGACAAGCGCCGGCTGATCGAACTGTTCGATGATGTACCTCACGCGTTTTTTGAGATCTGAGGGATTTTCGACGACTGAATCGGTGGAAATGCCCACGCTGGAATCTTCCTTAGAAGGTTTCACTATAAGGGGGTAGCGGAGGTCCTCGTTCAGTATAATTTTCATAGGGCTTTTGATTACCTGGTATCGCGGAGTGGGCAGATTGTTTGCCCGAAGGATATCTTTCACGCGCGCTTTATTCAACGCCAATCCCAGCGTCAGTGCGTCGGAGCCTGTGTACGGTATGCCCAGCAGCTCGTATAGTCCTGCAACGTGCATTTCGTGAATCGATTGATTCCCGATACTTTCGCAGAGGTTGAAGATCACATCCGGTTCTTCTTCCTTTAAAAATGCGATAAGTCGGCCGATGTCGCTGTCGACGTTGAATGTCGTGCTCTTGAATCCCATCACCTGCAATGCACGGCCAATATCTTCGCGTTCATCGAGTACACCAACCTCCGAGAGATCTACAAATTGCTTTTCACCTGTGTGCCCGGTTTTATTGCCTGCCTCAAGAATGCCGGCTTCCGAAATGAACTTCCGTTCAGCTTCTGTCTGAGTGACAGGCTCGTTATATACGACTGCAACATGGATTTTCTTTCTCATACACATACTCCTGTTAATGTACTCCGCCGGAAACCGGGGGCACTAATGATTTCAGTTCGTTCCGCAGCCAGCAGAAGAACCGTCTGAATTAATTGATTATAACTTATTCCCGTGGCGCGTGCCGCCTTGGGGAAGCAGGAATTATCCTCCGGATTTGGCAAAATGCCGGGGAGAGGATTCAACTCGATGATGTGCGGGCGTCCTTCTCCATCCAGTCGAACATCGATGCGGCACCAATCCCGGCACCGTAAAAGTGTGAATGCCTCACGGCATATCCGTTCGATTTCCTCCCTCAGACAGTCGGTGAGGCGAGCAGGGCAGGAAAATATTTCCAGAGGCTCCTCTGCACGATCCCATATCCACTTTGCCTCGTAAGAGTAAATTGGAGTGACGCCGGGAGGTAATGTGTCGAACTTTATTTCAACGATAGGAAGAACAGTGAGATTTCTGCCATTTCCGAGGATGGCTACGGTAAACTCCCGCCCGGGGAGATATTGTTCGATGAGAACAGGTTCATTATACCGCATCAGGATGCTTACCGCCTCTTTCCTGAGTTCATTCAAGTTGTGGGCAACTGAATTGTTGAAAATACCTTTACTCGATCCCTCATGGAGCGGCTTAACAATAACGGGGAATGATACGCAGAGAGAGTGAATTTCTTCTTCATGGGAGATTACTTGGAAAGCCGGCGTGGGAATGCCGTGAAAAGCCATAATTTCTTTCGCACGTGATTTATCCAGACATAATGCCAGTGTGAGAGGATCGGAACCGGTATAGGGAATATTTAACATTTCGAGCATGGCAGGTATTTGCGCTTCACGGGAAACACCGGTTAGACCTTCGGCTATATTAAAAACGATTTCCGGCCTGAGTCCCCGTATCTTTACATACGCTTCCTCGTCTGCCTCTACCATTGTAACACTGTGATGCTCTGCGAGCGCTTCTCGAACAGCGTCAATAGTCGCAAACGTATCCCATTCGGCATACAAATCTGTTTCCGAATCATGATTGACTTGTGTAGAATGGAAATTGGAGATATGAGGGGAGATTTCCTTCGTCAAACTGGCAGGATCGTCTGATTTATCCTTCAGCGTATGTTGTGTTACATCTTCCTTTTTCTGATTGTAGACTAGAGCGACTCGCAACTGTTTACTCTGCGCAGGAAGATTTACCAAGTAACTCGTGCAATCCTCTCGATACGTTCAACATCAGTTTATTAAAACATCCTAACATGTATAATATAATCAAATTATTTTTCTCTTGTCAAGAAAAAAATTTCATTTTACGTTTTATTTTCACATACACACCGTATCATAAACATTCCAACGTACTCACCCGCCTTGCAACAAGGCAAGGTCTTCTTTCATCCATTGCTCATAGTATTTCTTCAGAGCTTCGTGATCAGGGAGTCGGAGCTGCGGATCTGTATCGACGAGATCGAACGCTTCTCGTCTCGCTGTCGATAGTATCTCACCATCGGTCAGAAGATTCGCGATACGAAGTCGTGGCAGTCCGCTCTGTCGTGTACTGAAAAAATCTCCCGGACCCCGCAATTCCAGGTCAATTTCGGCAATTTTGAAGCCATCCGACGTCTCAACCATGGTTTGCAGACGACGGACACTCTTCATCTGTTCACGATCCAGATCATCGACCGGTGTGAACTTGATTGATGTATTAATATTTTTTCTCATCCAATCGGGTGCGACCAGAACGCAGTATGACTGCGAGATGCCTCGCCCCACGCGACCGCGGAGCTGATGAAGTTGGGATAAACCGAATCTCTCAGCATGTTGTATAACCATTACGGAAGCATTCGGAACATCAATTCCCACTTCGATCACAGTCGTTGCGACCAGGATGTCAATCATTCCCCCCTTGAACTTCACCATGACCTCGTCTTTCTCGGTGGAAGTCATCTGACCGTGAAGCAAACCGACACGTAAATCGGTAAATATTTCCGATTTTAAATACTCATAGCTCTCTGTTGCTGCTTTCAAATCTAATTTTTCTGATTCCTCAACGAGAGGATAAACCATATAAGCTTGCCGACCCTGCTCGATCTGGGAGCGGATGAACGCATAGAGTTGTCGGCTTTGTGATTCGAAAGTAAGAGAGGTAGTAATTTTTTTTCTATTCGCAGGGAGTTCATCAAGGATGGAAACATCGAGGTCACCGTAAATTGTCAGCGAAAGTGTTCTCGGTATCGGTGTTGCAGTCATGATGAGGATGTCGGGTTGTAAAGCACCTGATCCCCCCCTATCACCTTTCTCTCTCAGCGCAACCCGCTGAGTAACACCAAAACGGTGCTGCTCATCGATTACCACGAGTCCGAGTTTTGAAAATTCCACATCCTCCTGGATAATCGCATGTGTACCGACGGTTATGTGGGCATTCCCATTTTTTACATCGCTGAGAATATCCTTGCGTAATGCGGATCTTTGGCCACCGACCAGCAAGCGGACATTAATCGGGAGTCCGGCGAGAAACTCAACAATCGTTCGATAGTGCTGTTCTGCCAGGATTTCAGTTGGCGCCATGAATGCAGCCTGATAACCATTCTCAACAACGATGAGCATCGCGACGAGAGCAACAATCGTTTTTCCGCTTCCGACGTCGCCCTGGAGGAGCCGGTTCATCGGCTTCGTAGATTTCATATCATCTGTGGTCTCCCGAATCACTCTCTTCTGTGCGTCAGTGAGAGAGAACGGCAGAGAATCCACCAATCGTCGCGCGACGGCGCTTTTGGTATTGAATGAAATTCCTGTTAATTCGGATCTCAGGTGTTTCCTGCGAAATGCAAGAAGAAGCTGGATGGAGAACAGTTCATCAAATTTCAAACGCCGCCGACTGGATTCGAGCTGTTCAAACGATTGCGGGAAATGTATCGCTGTAAGGGCCTGAGAGAGTTGTGGGAACTGATGCCGTCTAATGATTGATTCCGGCAAATATTCCTCTACGCTATCCACGAAAGATTCCAGTGCAGCTTTCACAATTCGCCGAAAGCCCTTCACGTGAAGGTTGACATCCTTCAGGTCGCTTGAAGAACCGTACTTAGGCACGATACCACTGGTATGCAGGAATCCGTCATATTCGCCATCATCTTTCTGACCGCTCGATAAGCGATCGATAGAAGGATGAACCAACTGTATCCTACCCCGGTAGCCTGTAATTTTACCCGAGACTGCCAGAATCTGACCGACTGTGAAGGCTTTCTTGAAATAGGTGATACTCCGGAAAAAAACGAGTTCGAGAGTTCCTGTTTCGTCATCAAGAAGGAGGACAAATCGCTGTCGCGGCGGCCGGCCGAGCAAGTCGAATCCTCGAACGGTGCCGATTACGGTCACCCATGTGGCAGAATCGATGAATGGTCTGAGTGCCGCGATTTTTTTCACCGAACTGAGATCAATGTAATCGTAGGGAAAGTAGAAAAGAAGGTCTCTCACAGTGCAGATGCCTTCTGATGCAAGTACCTCAGCACGTTTCGGACCGATGCCCTTGACATACTGTACAGGCATGTGCAAATCTTTTTCCTTTACCTTCGATACATTCATCGGTCAAAAGATACAAAGTGGCAGAGGAAATAGCAAAAGTCTCAGCAGGGCTGAGCTGCGGCGTATTTCAGAAATCCTTCATTTAAAAAAAAGATTCAGCCGGTTACGCTTCATCTTTTGCATCCCTTGTCATGAGATCGGAAGTAGCAATGATGGGATCCTTGTACTCAAATAGCACCTGATATACCTGGTTACAGATGGGAAGCTCTATGTGAAACTGTTCTGAAAGATCATGTACCGATCGTGTTGTGGGTACACCTTCAGCAACCATTACCATTTCTTTGAGGATATCGGAGAGATTTCGTCCCTTCCCGATCTCCTCCCCCACGTGTCTGTTGCGGCTATGTTTACTCACGCAGGTCGCGATAAGATCGCCAATTCCTGATAATCCGGCGAATGTTTCTGGCCGGGCGCCCATTAATTTACCGAGACGAGCAATTTCAGCGGTTGCACGGGTCATTATGGCTGCTTTTGTATTCTCGCCGAATCCTGCTCCGTCAGCGATGCCTGCCCCGATAGCTATCACATTTTTCAATGAGCCCGCGAGTTCAACACCCTTGATATCATCACTGGAATATACGCGGAAGTACGGGGTCATGAAGAGATTTTGGGTTTGTCTTGCTGCGTCTCTGTTTACGGATGCCGCAACTACCGCCGTCGGCATCTGTCTGCTCACCTCATGAGCAAAGCTGGGACCGGAGAGAGTCACAATCCGGTCGATGGAGAGCGAAGGCATAACGTCAAGGAGAATTTCCGAAACTCTCATAATGGATTGATTTTCAATACCTTTGGCAACATTTATAAAGAGGGTATTCCGGAACTTCCGGGACCTCACCTGCTTCATGACCGATCGGATATACTGTGTCGGGACTGCGGTTACAATGACCTCCGCGCGTCGGACAGCGGCTTCCAGGTCGCTCGTAATTTCGATATCGGCCGGGATTGAAATTCCAGGGAGGAAATCGATATTTTCTCTTCTATCACGAAGCAGTTCGGCAATTGATTGCTCGTATGACCAGAGCACAATTTGGTGAGCATTTGAGTGTAAGAGTACCGCAAGAGTTGTCCCCCAGCTCCCGGCTCCTAGGACAGTGACGTTCATACCGGGACCTTGTTACTTCCTATTAAAGATTTGGAGGCGAGTAAGGCGATGCTCCGTTCCGGCCAGCAGGCGTTTTATATTTGCGCGATGCGTATAAAGAATAAGGATGGAAATTCCGATGCTGAAAAATATAAGCGTGTGGTATCCCTGGAGATAACCTTTAAATATATTGTGGCGGAAAAACATTGCCAACGGAAGTGCGAAAGCACTGGCAATCGATCCGAGTGAAACGTACCGGGACAGAATAAAGACGATGAGAAATATTCCCAGAGTCACCAATACTTCTATGGTAGCTAGACCCAGAAGGACGCCTCCTGCGGTTGCAATCCCTTTCCCACCGCGAAAACCACCGAAGACCGTCCAGATATGACCAACAATCGCAGCACAACCGGCGATGATACGGATAACGGTAATATCTTCGAACGGCGTGATGTTTTCGAATGGCACAGGCCCAACCATCAGTCTTGTGACCTCCATTGTAGCGATGTATCCCTTAAAAATATCAAAGGCAATAACGAAAAGACCGATTTCCCAGCCGAGCATCCGAATAACATTCGTTCCACCGGCATTGCCGCTTCCATAATTCCGAATATCAATTCCCTTAACGAGTTTTGTTACGACAATACTCGTGGGAAATGAACCAACGAGATAACTAAGTAAAACGACTAATAGTAAGGTTACCATTCGATATCAGTTTTCGTAATCCTATTAGTAAGATAGGAGAAAATTTTTAAAGAATCAATCCGTTTCATTCGAGGATATCTGTCTATCGGCTATAAACTCGGCAATCTGCATGTCTTCAGGCGTCGTAATCTTGATGTTGTTGTAGTCTCCCTCAACGATTGTGACTCCCACGCCGAGCCTTTCGACCAGACTTGAATCATCTGTACCAATAAAGTTCACCTTAGATGCCTCCTCGAATGCCCTCGCCAGGAGCCCGCAGGTAAAAGCCTGAGGGGTCTGTGCTATCCAGAGTTGTTCCCTTTCGGGCGTGTCCCGGATAATTCGCTTGCCATCAGCTATCTTGATTGTATCCTTTACGCGGACACCGGCGATCGCCGCTCCCGTGATATCGACGGCTTCAAGAACAGACCGAATAGTACTTAGTGTGACAAAAGGACGGACGGCATCATGAACGATTACGATATCGGCAGAAGCTTCTTTCAGAATTCTGAGACAATTTCTCACAGAATTCTGCCGTTCTGCTCCTCCATCCACAATCCTGAACACTTTGGTGAGCCGGTATTCATGGATTAACTGCATCAGTTTTTCCCGATATGAAGGTTCAACAGCAACGACTATCGCATCAATCTCAGTGCATTGCTGAAATCGTAGCAGGGTGTGGACGAGGACGGGTTTTCCCTTAAGCTCCAGGAACTGTTTGCTCTCGACTCCACCCAGCCGTGTACCTTTTCCGGCCGCAGGGATAATGACGCCAACTTTTTTTTTGCCGGACATGATTACCCTTCAGATGATCAGCATGGCATCGCCGTAGCTGAAGAACCGCCATTTCTCTTTCATTGCCTTCTTATATGCTTTCATGATAAAATCTCTTCCCCCGAAAGCACAGGACAGCATGAGGAGCGTCGATTCAGGCATGTGGAAATTCGTTATGAGCCTGTCGACGATCTTGAAGTCGTACGGCGGAAAAATGAACTTATCCGTCCAGCCATGAAATATCTTTAGGTGACCTGTCGTGGTAACTGAGGATTCAACGGCACGCGATGAACTCGTCCCGGCGACAAACACCGTTCCGCGGCTGTCAATAGTTCTGTTCACGATATCTACGGACGCCTGAGAAATTTCATAGTACTCGGAATCCATTTTATGTTTCGAGAGATCCTCCACTTCCACCGGCCTGAACGATCCCAGACCCAGGTGGAGCGTAACCGGAGCAACTTTGACACCTTTCCTCTCAAGCGCGGTCAATAGTCGTTTCGTGAAGTGCAATCCGGCAGTCGGAGCCGCAACTGACCCGATGTTCTTCGCATATACCGTCTGGTACGAATCTTTGTCATCGTCGACGGCATCCCGCTTGATATAGTACGGCAGGGGTGTAACGCCGATCCTTTCAATAACCTTGAAGAGATCGTTTTTATAGTTGAAGCGGACAGTTCTTCCCCTCGATGTCGTATTATCGATGACTTCACACCATATTTTCCCGTCGTCGAAGTAAATTTTATTGCCGATCCTGACTTTCCGTGCGGGGTCGACTATAACATCCCAGATAGCATCGTCGTGGTTTAACTCACGCAGGAGGAACACTTCGATTTTGGCGTTTGTTTTTTCCTTACGTCCGAAGAGGCGCGCCGGGAAAACTTTCGTCTGATTGACGATAAGACAGTCACCCCTGTTGAAATACTCGGCGACATCGCTGAACCGTTTTTCTACAATAGACTCATCCGCGCGGTTGAGCACCATAAGCCTGGATGAATCGCGCGGCTTTGCCGGGTGCTTTGCAATCAAATTGCGTGGGAGCGGATACTTGAAATCAGAAAGTTTCATACTTCGCAACCTTCCAAAATATTACTCTATGTGGTCTGTGAATACTAATCCTTTTGTCATTTCCTTCTCGGTGATTTATTTCGCCGAGTCTTTACCCTTTTTGTGTAGCGGATTGCCGCCTGTGCTGCTGCTAATCGCGCAATCGGAACACGGAATGGTGAGCAGCTGACGTAATCCATCCCAGCGCAGTGGCAGAATTCCACCGAGCGAGGGTCACCACCATGCTCGCCGCATATGCCTATTTCAAGGCCGGGCCTCGTTGCACGACCCCGTTTTATACTGATTTCGATAAGCTCGCCGATTCCCTCCTGGTCGATGCTCTGGAAAGGATCCTCAGGTAAAATGCCTTTTGCCAAGTAATCAGGCAAAAATCCTCCGATATCGTCACGGGAGAACCCGAAGGACATCTGGGTGAGATCATTCGTCCCGAACGAAAAGAATTGTGCTACAACGGCGATTTGATTTGATAAAAGAGCTGCGCGTGGAATTTCAATCATAGTACCCATGAGATGTTTCATCTTCTTCATGCCGTACTTATCGAGGACCTCGCCGTAAACTTTTTTCGCGATCGCAAATTGATGATGCAATTCCTTTACGTCTGATACAACAGGAATCATAATTTCCGGATAAGGACGCTTGCCATCCTGGATCAATTCTGCGGCAGCCTCGAATACCGCCCGGATCTGCATCTCGCTTACCTCGGGGTATGTGATCCCGAGCCGTACGCCACGGTGCCCCATCATCGGATTCGATTCGTGGAGGTTCTCTGCGCGCTTGGCGAGCTCCGTCATCGAAACCTGAAGGTCCGCTGCAAGCTGCTCCAGCTTGCCTTCGCCGCGCGGAACAAATTCATGGAGGGGCGGATCCAGCAAACGTATTACCACCGGAAAGCCATCCATGGCTTCGAGTGTTCCTTTTATGTCTTTCTTTACGTAGGGAAATAACTCGTTGAGAGCGCGCCGTCTCTCGGGTTCGGTTTTCGACATAATCATTTTCCGCAACCGGAAGAGCGGTTCCTCAGAACCTTTTCCGTAGAACATATGTTCGGTGCGGAACAATCCGATACCTTCTGCCCCGAACTGACGACCCTTCCGCGCATCCTCTGGCGTATCGGCATTCGTCCGTACACCGAGGTTACGCAGAGAATCACACAAGATCAGAAAATCATTGAAAAGAGTATTCTCTTCCACTGCATCCATCATGGGCAGTTCACCGGCGTAGACATTTCCCTTCGTACCGTTCAGCGTTATCCAATCTCCTTCGCGGAATACTTTTCCGTCTGCAGTCATTTCCTTTTTTTTGGCATCGATGTGAACACCCCCGCAACCGACGATACAGCATTTTCCCCAGCCTCGCGCAACGAGTGCCGCATGAGACGTCATTCCTCCGCGCGCGGTCAGAATTGCCTGCGCCGCTCTCATTCCTTCGACATCCTCCGGATTCGTCTCTTCGCGTACCAATATCACCTTCTTGCCTTGTTTGTTCCATTCTACGGCGACATTCGCAGAAAACACTATCTGCCCGGATGCACCGCCGGGACCGGCAGGTAATCCTTTCGCGAGGACCTTCTGACCAATTTCAGTCTTTGGATTAATAATCGGGTGCAGGAGCTCATCCAGTTGAGATGGCGTTACCCTCATAACTGCGGTCCGTTTATCAATGAGTTTTTCCTTCAGCATGTCAACTGCAATCTTCATGGCGGCAGGGCCATTTCTCTTTCCAACCCTGCACTGGAGCATGAAGAGCCGTCCTTTTTCGATTGTAAACTCGATATCCTGCATATCCCGGTAGTGTTTCTCCAGTCGTTGCTGGTACTCAAACAGTTCGCGGTACAGCGGTGGCATTGCCTTCTCGAGTGTGATTAAATCCTTATTGTGCTCCGATTTTGAATATTCATTGATCGGGGCGGGTGTGCGAATACCGGCGACGACATCCTCCCCCTGTGCATTGATCAAATATTCTCCATAGAATGCTGATTCGCCGTTTCCAGGATTACGCGTGAATGCGACGCCGGTAGCTGAATCTACACCCATGTTACCGAAAACCATCGTCTGCACATTTACAGCAGTACCCCACTCATCGGGGATCCTCTCAATGCGTCTGTAACTGACGGCACGCTTTCCGTTCCACGATGAAAAAACAGCACCGATCCCTCCCCATAACTGCTCCGAGGGATCATCAGGAAATTCTTTGCCCAGAAGTTCCCTTATCTTATCCTTAAAGAGTTTGCAGAGCATCTTCAGGTCCGCGGCAGTGAGATCGGTATCACCAGCATAACTTTTCTCACGCTTTACCTGGCTCATGATTTTTTCAAGCTGCTTCCGGATGCCTGATTCGTCATCTTTTGGTTCAATCCCGACAGCTTTTTCCATAACGACATCCGAGTACATCATAATGAGCCGGCGATAAGCGTCGTATACGAACCGCTCGTTACCTCCGCTCTGTTTAATCAGACCCGGTATTGTCGATGCTGTAAGACCTACATTCAGAACTGTTTCCATCATTCCGGGCATGGAGCGGCGTGCACCGGAACGGACAGACACGAGCAGCGGATTATTCGAATCTCCGAATACTCTTCCCATCAATTTTTCAATTTTTTTCAGGCTTGCATTTACTTCTTGTTTCAGTCCTTTCGGATAAGTTCTCCGATTCTTATAGAAGTAGGTACAAACTTCTGTCGTAATGGTAAATCCGGGAGGGACGGGGAGTTTGAGATCACTGTGTCCTGCCATTTCAGCGAGATTTGCTCCTTTACCACCCAGAAGATCCTTCATACTTTCCCTGCCGTCAGCTTTCTCTCCGCCAAAAAAATAAACATATCTGTGTGCCATAACTTGCACCCTACTGCCTTTCCTTGCTTTTATGAATACTGTATTGTTGATAAAAACTTGTTTCTTATCATCGTCGTCAACGGATTATCGGGATCCTTCATCCTTTCCGGATGCCATTGGAGCAGAATGCCGAATGGCAGCTCCCTGTCTAATTCCATTGCTTCAACGATCCCATCATCTGCACGCGCCGTAATCCTTAATCCAGTGCCGGGAACATCGACTCCCTGGTGATGATTTGAGTTTACCGTCCCGCCGATGACACCTGTAGTTGCATACAACAATGACGATTGATCGATCGCAATCGAGTGATGATTTTCTATTTCTCCGACGGTTCTGTGCGATCTGTATCCGGCTTCTTCTATGTCAGGGAAAAGCGTTCCGCCAAAATGGACATTGATAAACTGCATCCCCCGGCATATTGCGAGCAAAGGCATATGCCTTGCCAGCGTTTTATCGACTACCCTCCGTTCAAAAGCATCGCGTTTCGGATCAACATCTTTTATCCGTTGATGATTAGCGGGTCCGTTATAGAGCGACGGATCAACATCGTTCCCACCGGAGAGTAGCACGCCCTGACATCGGTTGAGTTCATCGAGATTGTCGTATATATATGAAAGCTTTACAACCTCAACCGCTGAATTTCCCTTCATGAGCCAGTCAACGTAAAAGTTAAATTTATCCTTCGAAACCATCGTATCCGTGACGGCGATTCTCATCTGATGAACTGATCTATTTTTTCATAAAGAATTTGTGACAATGCATCTTCGCCCTGAACAATGACTGCTTCAATAACAAGGCAGAGGGAAAGTTGCAGAGGAAATGCCGGCGGCACTCTGATTGATTCCAGACGAACCGCATCCTTTTCCGTAGTAACAACGAAATCCCCCTTGGTAGTTTCCAGGCTCTGGCGGATCGTGTTCAGGTCCTTTTCTCTATATATATAGTGATCGGGGTATTCATGGAACGCCAGGATTTCTATCTCAATATCTCTTAAAGTGGACAACAGATTCTCCGGATTGCCGATACCCGAGAAAACAACACACCGTTTCCCGCGCATCTGATCTACCGAGTAAGATTTGTCCAAAGCCAGCGAACGAAATCTTTTTATTTTGTACCTCATTTCAACGGTGTGTGCATCAGGTACCGGTCCTTCACTTTTTTCAATATGCGAACGGATTAGCACATCCGCACGCCGTAGCGACGAAAGGTGCTCTCTCCTTCGACCTGCGGGCAGGAGCGGAATTCCCGTGAGCTCTCGTGTTCCGTCGACCATGACAACGTCAATGTCCCTTCCCATTGAACGATGCTGAAATCCATCATCGAGGATCAAGAGCTGCGGTTTATGGTGCTTAATAACAAAATCGGCTGCGACTGCTCTTTTCTCGGCGACGACGACCATAGCCCCCGGAAAGTTTTTCGCGATCTGATACGGTTCGTCACCGGCTGTAAGAGCGTTTCCGCTGATGCTCACCCCGTCAGAGACGACCTGCATACCGCGTGTAAGTCGCTTGTAGCCGCGACTGATAACACACGGTCTGATTCCTTTGTCCATGTATCGTCTGACAAGGTACTGGACGAAAGGAGTTTTACCCGTCCCGCCGGTGGTAATGTTCCCCACTGAAATGACAGGTACGGACGAACGAAATACCGGCATAAGCCCGAGATCATACATCAGATTCCGGATAGAAATTCCGATTCCGTATAACCAGGCAAAAGGGGTCAGTAATGTCGGTAATAATGCCATATACGTTTACAACACATACGATAATATTTTTTCCGCAACACGCTTCGACGCACCTTTTGTACCAAGTCGTTCACGAATTATCCCGAGTTTTTGGGAGATTTCCTTCCGACGCCGGTCATTCTCAACCAGCGACCTTATCTCACGCACGATTCTATCCGGTCTGACCTGCGCCTGTATAAGTTCCGGGACTATAGTTTCCCCTGCCACGATGTTTACTAATCCGATATTTTTAATTTTCACGAGCAGCCGGCCGATAAGATACGACAGCCATGACGTCCTATAGACGATGACCATCGGAGTTTGATAGTAACCAATTTCCAGTGTTGCAGTCCCGGAGGTTACAATCGCACAATCGGAATTTTTCATGAGATCGTAAGTGGCATGCTGGACGATCGTTACTGGGAAATCATTCCGGAGAAAGGATTTTACATAGTCGACATCGATAGCCGATGAAACACCGACTGCCGTCTGCATGCCGTAAGTGTTATTGAGAATACGCGCTGCCCCCAGCATGGAGGGGAATATTTTTTCGAGTTCCTGTCTCCGGCTTCCCGGAAAGAGCCCGAGTATAAATTTTCCGTTCTCAAGACCGAAACGGGTACAAAATTGTTTACGATCGAGGGGTTCGGTAAAAACCTCAAGCAAGGGGTGTCCGACAAATTCAACATCAACACCCTTTTTTGCATAGAATTCGACTTCAAACGGAAAGACAACCAGCATTGCATCTACATTTGCCCTGATTTTGTCTACGCGCCCGGGGTTCCATGCCCAGACCTGCGGACTAATGTAGTAAATAACCTTTATACCTTCACGTTTCGCCTGTTCGGCAAACCGCAGGTTGAATCCTGGGTAATCGATAAGGAGAACAGCATCAGGGCGCCTGACTTTCAGCAGTACCGACAGCGTTTTCGCAACAGATTTTATGACGGGGAGATTTTGCAAGACCTCCCAGAATCCCATTATGGCAACTTCGCGAACGTGGTAGATCAATTCCATACCCTCGGCGTGCATCTTATCGCCGCCGATGCCGTAGATCATGCAATTGGGCAGAGATTTCTTCAATTCGCGTACAACACCCGCGCCGTGAAGATCTCCTGAGGCTTCACCCGCAATGATCAGTATTCTCTTTACGCTACTGCCTGACATACCACAAAATTACCATGCTGAGAATGAGAATTCCTATTGCCTGCAGTGTTCTTTTCTCGGATCCGAATCCTTTCTTCCAGGAAAGTTTCGGCTGTGAAAGTTCCGATTGCCCGTACTTCTTCAGGGTCGGGACGAAGCGCGGAACCGACCGGACGTATTGGAGGTATTGTTCTCCGAATTTTTTCAGCAACGCTTCTTCCTCAAGACTAACAATGAGAGTATACTGAAGATAGAAGTATATCAATCCGATGATCGCAAGCCCCGGCATATTCGCCATGATCCCGATTCCGAAATACATTATTATATTACCCATGTAAAGCGGATTACGAACGTACGCAAAGGGACCAACCGTCACGAGGAATGTACCGCCGACGGGTCCCGTAGTTCTCGTTTCACTGCCCGCAATCGCTACGCCCCACAACCGGACACATTCGCCGGCGATCACTAGGAGAAATCCTACAGCCATACTCAGGATCGTCGGCCGGGCAATAAATGCGATAATAATCAGGTACGGGATCGGGGTATAACTCCGATAGCGAAATAACCGCTGACGAAAATCCACCTATCCTCCGATGAAAACATCACGGCAGGCAAGCTGCGCCTGTCGTCTTTTTTTAAATCTCGCTTTACCAGTCAAAGTTTTTCCACTTGTTTTACCTTGCAGGAGACGGAGCACATCGGAAAACGATCCGTATTCAGTATGTGGAATTTTTTCCTGACGGCAGAAGCGAAGTAATTCATCCTTCGCAAACACAACATCGGCATATCTTACCGGACAAAAGTCCGAGTATCCCTCACCAACATAAACGATAAAATCCTCATCAGCGCTCCGTGTCAGCATGATATTTCGTTTACAACATGCACACCGGTCGCATTCTTCATCTGCATGTGGAAACGAGAGACTGAGAGTGACCATTCCATCACGGTCAATCGGAATCAGTTCCAGATGGTTCGCGTAGAATGGAATGTGCTGAATTCTGTTGTGTTCCAATATTTTTTCAATGTAATAATCCATCCCATCGCTCACGATGCAGCATTCAAAACCGCTTTTTTCACAAAAAAGAAGAAAATCCTTTACCGAGGAATCTATTTCTTGGTTCCGGATAAACTCGTCAAACTGGCTTTTTTTAATTTCTCCACATGCTTCTGATTCCAAACGAAAACAGGAAATTGCGGAAATAATACCGCGGTGGTAATCCGCAACAAAGGATTGACATATTGCTCCGCCGAACCTCTCAAAGAGTACGTCGCCGACATCGTATTTCGTAATAGTTCCGTCAAAATCTATAAAAATCTTTACCATCAGACACGCCGGAGACTTTCCCCTGAGGAG
>CAYGZY010000045.1:0-8020 GCA_964354485.1 uncultured Chlorobiaceae bacterium
CGATGGTACTACGAATTTTACTCACGGACTTCCTATATTCTGCGTTTCGATCGGCGTCGAACGAAATGGGGAGGTCTTAGCCGGCGTCATATATGATCCGAATTTAGACGAAATGTTCGTCGCGGAAAAAGGAAAGGGTGCTTTCCTCAACGGGAAAAAAATCAACGTGTCCGCTGTCAATGAATTAATACAAAGTCTTCTTGTAACCGGCTTCCCGTACAACATCGCTGAAAATCCCAACCTCGCGATTGAGCGGTTCGTTTCTTTCCTCCTGCACGCTCAGGCTGTCCGCCGGATGGGATCGGCAGCCATTGATCTCGCGTACGTCGCAGCGGGACGATATGACGGTTTCTGGGAGGTAGCGCTCAATCCGTGGGATGTCGCTGCCGGCTCCCTGATCCTTCAGGAAGCGGGCGGTTTGATTACCGACTTTTCTGGAAGTGGTTTCAGTATTTATTCAAAGGAAGTGTTGGCTTCAAACGGACATGTACACCGGGAAATGATTTCACTTTTTGCGAAAGTTAAGGAACAAAAAATTAAATTTGCTTAAACTGGAGGGTGAGGGGAGATCTCTCTCCCCCCACGAAGCGCATTCCCTTTAAGCGAGCCCTCTATCCGCTTATCATGTCCTCTCTGCTTTCAAAGAAGATTGTGTGCGACCTCGCCCCCCAAATTCAAAATACTCCTCCCATAAACATCTGTATTCTGAATTATTATATCATTTTGATATTTCGGTTGTTCCGTTGATTCACAACTACAGGAAAATGGACAGATAACTTTGCAGGTTAAATAACGGCTTGGATGACACGAATGATCCACCATGTTCAATGCCACCCAAGCCTCCGCATCACATCGCTAACCCAGTGAGTAATATATATTATATCGGGTAAAACCGGTAGAGCATAAAATGTGAAAAATGTGTAGTACTTTTAGATATATTTTCTGTCACATAAAATACTACACGGCCGGATCGGTATTGGAAGAGGGGGGATCAATTGCCTCTATGAGACTGTACTGAAAGGCATAGTGGGTCAGCTCGATGTTCGATTTCATGTTCATTTTCTCAAGTATCCGGTTTCGGTACGTATTAATAGTATGAAAGCTCAGACAGAGCTCGTCTGCTATATCCTTTACAGATTGTCCGTTTGCGATCATACGGAGAATCTGATATTCCCGGTTCGATAAAAAATCATGCAAAGGACGACCGCTTGAATCTCCAATCTCCTCTGCAATCTTATCCGCGAGAGCAGGTGTGATATACTTACCTCCCCGTGCAACTTTCCGGATTGCATATACAAGTTCCGCCGACGGACTCTCCTTTGTTACATAACCCGACGCCCCCGCTCGGATAGAGCGGACGGCATAACGGTCTTCCGGATGTATGCTAAGGATCAGAATCGGCACCTTCTTATGCTTGCTCCTCAGTTCCCCCAGCACATCCAAGCCGTTCATTACCGGCATCGACAAATCCATGACGATGACGTCTACTTTGGTACGTTCTACCAGATCTAGAACTTCCTGACCATCCCGGGCTTCAGCGACTACGAGAAATTCGGATTCATTTTTTAGCGATTCCCTCAATCCCTCGCGAATCAACGGATGGTCATCCGCAATCATGATTCTTATCATATAACGCCTCCCCCTGTTTAGGGTATTATATTGTGTGAATAACGATCGTGACCTGCATACAGTCATCTGTATGATGTACAAAACTAAAGGTACCTCCTATCGACGTGATTCGTTCCTCACTCTCCATGAGAATTAGGGCAATCTCCTCCGCCGCCGTATCACGCGGACCGGTTCCGTTGTCTTGCACGTGCAGCGTTAAAATGTTGCCGGTTTCCTGAACGGTAACGATTAAACTGCCCACCTCAGCGCGTCGAACTGCAACCGACAAAATTCCCTCAAAAGCCCGAAAAACTGCTACTGCACGATTATGATCAAGCTTTATTTTTCTGAGGTTAGACCGGAGTGAACAAACAATGCCGGTCTGATCTTGAAACGATTGCACAACCCATTCGATAGCTTCTATTAATCCCAGATGATCGAGGACCTCCGGCCGCAATTCGGCTACAATCTTTCTGATTGAATTAATTGTTGTACCGATTTTATCATTCATGGAAGCAAGAACGGCAAGAGGTTCAGTTCCACTCTGGTCATTACTCTTCAATTTTTTATTGAGTTTTGATATATCCATTTTTACTACGGTAAGAATTTGGCCGACATCATCATGAATTTCACGCGCAACGCGAATGCGCTCCTCCTCCCTCACAGTCTGTAGGTACGTATAGAGCTTATGGAATTGTTCATGTGTGCTCTGTATCCGTTCTGCTTGTTCCCCCATCACTGCGAGGGTACTCTGCTGAGAACGAATCAGATGTCGTTGAAGGAGATAAGTTTTAATGAAGTAACTACCGGCAAGCAAGCCGGCAATTCCAACTACCAGAATGAGTGCGCTTTCCATTGTATGCCTCCACCCCCAATATAATAATTTAAAATTCTAATGCAACTTTTGAAAAATCCCCCCATTTACCCGTATTATAAAAGAATCTACCCCTCCGTCAGACACAACCGCGCCAGGGATGGACACCACTCTCATCTACCATGGAATGTATCAGAGGCGCTGAAACTGATGGTTCGGTTGCAATTCGGAAAGCTCCCCCAATTCTGTGACCGGTTATCTCAAGAACGTCACGTCTTTCGGAATAAAGTATTGCAAGAGGTTCTCCTACTTCAACGCTGTCGCCTATCTTTTTCCTGAGGATGATCCCGGCCCTGGGATCAACATGATCATTAACATTGATTCGACCGCTCCCGAGCATGACACCGACTAAGCCAATTTCACGCGTATCGATACCGTCAATGTCTCCGGCCGTGGTACTCAGTACTTCTCTCGAATACGCCGCCGTTCCGTAACGCTCCGGATGATGCAGATACTCAACATTCCCTCCCTGCTGTTTCACGACGCCTATAAACTTTTCCCATGCTTTCCCCGAGTGGAGCGCGTGTCGGCAGTGGGATATTCCTTCCCCGATGCTCCCTGCCTTTCCGCCAAGAAATACCATTGTACCACCGAGGACATACGTTACTTCCATGAGATCAGGTACATTTTTACCCTGTAAGCACTCAATGCATTCTCTGACCTCAATCCAATTTCCAACCGCATAACCAAGAGGCTGGTTCATGTCTGTCAGGAACGCAATTGACTTCAGACCAAATTTTTTACCGACAGCCACCAATGTTTCCGCAAGTTCTTGAGCGCCAGATTCAGACGGTAAAAAAGCCCCATTCCCCGTTTTTACATCCAGCACAAGTGAATCGATCCCCTCTGCGAGTTTTTTGCTCATGATGCTCGCTGCAATAAGCGGTATACTCTCGACCGTGCAAGTGACATCCCTCAGCGCATATATTTTTCGATCAGCAGGAGCAATTTCCAACGTCTGGCCAATCATGACGATCCCCGTTTCGGAAATCACCTTCGTATATTCATCAATAGTAAGATCTACCCGGAATCCCGGAATAGACTCGAGTTTATCTAACGTCCCCCCTGTGTGCCCGAGCGCCCGACCCGATACCATCGGGACACAGACACCGCAGGCAGCTACCATGGGTGCCAGTATGAGCGACACCTTATCCCCAACACCACCCGTTGAGTGCTTACCTACTTTGACTGATGAGATGGAAGAAAGATCTGCCGACCGGCCGGAGCGAAGCATCACTTCTGTCAGTGCAGTCGTTTCCTCAAAATCCATTTTTTGAAAATAGACAGCCATGAGGAATGCCGACATATGATAGTCTGTGACGTTTCCAGTTAGATATCCATGCACGAAATACTCAATCTCATCACGCCGCAACTTTATTCCATCGCGCTTCTTCCGTATGATGTCAACTGGATTCATATGCCCTCACCCAATATGATGTCCTCAGACTTTATATTGTGATGAATATCTACTTTCCTTAAAATTCGATCCCCAAGAAGAATCCCGCATATTGATTTACTATCGAGAATCTCCCGTCTCTCGATCATCGTCAGAGCCTTTTTCATGGGAACAATTTTCATGGTCATTGTCTCCTCACCCTCCTCAAGTCGCCTGCCGCCCGGAATTTCGGATAATCCTCTCGCAAGATAAATGTGAAGTACCTCTGTACAAAATCCGGGTGTCGTGTATATAGATGTCAGCACTTTCCACTTCTGCGCAGAAAAGCCCGTTTCTTCTTCAAGTTCCCTCTGCGCGCACATCATCGGATCCTCCCCGTCATTGAGCTTGCCGGCAGGAAGCTCCCAAATAAATTTATCCAGAGGGTAACGATGCTGATTAATGAGAATAATTCGCGCGTCTTCAAAGACTGCAAGGATGACCGCACCTCCGGGATGTTCAGCAATCTCCCGTATAGTTTTCACTCCGGATGGATATTCAACATCATCGACAATCGTTGTGAATACTCTCCCCTCGTACACCCGATTTCGTTTGATCAGCTTCAGCTTCATTATATAACCTTTTCATGATTTACACATCGAGAAAGCAAATAACCCTCCCCATCACGTACCTCGATTTATCAGGTAGTCGAACGGCTCCCCGGTTTTACGATCGGCTTCCCTTGTTTGCACAGCGGGCATTCTTCGGGTTTGTATGCAACAACATCCATGACCATCGTGGCGTAGAAATTCTCGAACGGGACCTTCCCGCCGCTCCGATCGACCACAGCGCCCACTCCCACAACGACACCTCCCATCGTACGAACAATATCGCATACTTCACGCGCAGAGCCCCCGGTTGTCGTTACATCCTCGCATACCAGGATCCGTTCGCCCTTCACAATTTCAAAACCGCGGCGGAGCTGCATGATTCCGTCTTTCCTTTCCGTAAACATCGTCCGTACTTTCATCTGCCGCCCTACTTCCTGGCCGACAACTATCCCGCCGAGAGCCGGCGATATTACGCAATCGGGCTTCGACTCCCGAAAATGATTCGCTATCAATCCGCAGAGCATTTCCATGTACTCAGGATATTGGAGCACTTTCGCACACTGGAAATACTGCGGACTGTGCAGACCCGATGTGAGCTGAAAATGCCCTTCCAGCAGTGCATTGGTTTTTTTAAAGATAGACAGTATCTCGTTACGTTCCATAGAATCCTCAGTTATAGTATGTTTTCCAGCCCTGCCGGACGCTTCCCCTTTATCCATTCACTCCTCAGAATGATGTGCTTAGTGTCGATTGCGCGATCGATAGCAAGCACACCATTAAGATGGTCGATTTCATGCTGGACCAACTCCGATTGATCCCCTATGAAATCACAGGTTTGTTCCTTCATGGACTCATCGAAATATTTCACTTTGATTTTCTTATATCGCTTCAACTTCACCATGATATCAGGAAATGAAAAGCAGTCGTCCCAGAGCCGCATGGTCTCCCTCGATCGTCCGACGATTTTTGGATTGATGAGGACAAGGGATGTACCGATGTTTATGTAAATGATTCTTACCGAACAACCAATTTGAGGCGCAGAAATTCCGCGACCAAATCCGTTTGTTTTCCTGAAGCGCTCAAGCGTATCGCTCAAATCTGTGATAATCTCCCGCACTGTTTCATTAATTTTTTCCACCCTTTGCGATTTCATCCGGAGAACAGGATTTCCGAGAAGAAGAATTTCCCTTACCGCCATCCCGTCATCCTTTTACAGAATAAATTCATTCTTAGAAAAATCCTTCCGCTCTCCGCACTCGTCCCAGTTTCCGTCCGAGGAACCGCTCGCCGATCTCTGCAAACTTATACGGTATGTCGCTGACAAAAAATTGTATGTTTGCCTTAAGAGTGCTCAGATTGCGTAAGCCGCGTTCATCCAATAATCGCACCACCTCCTCCGCTGTCGCTTCCGCCGAATCGACGAGCTTGACGTTCTCACCGAGGGTTTTTTCAATAACGCGTCTGAGAATTGGATAATGCGTACACCCAAGAACGAGTGTATCTATTTTCTGAAGTTTCAGCGGGAACAGATATTCACTCGCGATCAGATCTGTTGCTTTGTGATCCGTCCAACCTTCCTCTGCGAGCGGAACAAAGAGCGGGCAAGCTTGTCCGATGACGATTGCCGACGGATCAGCCTGGCGTATCGAGTTTGTATAGGCGTTACTTCTGATCGTGCCGACGGTTCCAATAACTCCGATTCTTTTTTTTACAGAAACGGCGACTGCCGCACGGGATCCGGGATCGATGACGCCGATGACGGGTACCTGCGAATGCTTTTGAACGATTTCCAAAGCGACCGAAGATACCGTATTACAGGCAACGACGATCATTTTAACATTATGTCCGGCAAGAAACTGCGTATCCTGAGCAGCATACTGACGGACAACTTCAGGCGACTTGGGACCATAGGGCACGCGCGCCGTATCGCCGAAGTACACGATATTTTCATGCGGCAGGCGCATCATGATCGAGCGTACGACAGTCAAACCCCCGATCCCCGAATCAAAAACGCCAATTGGCTTTGCCTGTAAATTTTTAGTTGTCATACAGGTAAAAATATAGGAAAAGAGGTCGGTAATACCAAACGCCCTGCCTGATAAAGTGAAGACAATATTTGAGTCTATCCTAAACTTTTTGTATCTTTGCTTTCACATTTTCCCCGTTTTCGTGGAGACACCGAAAACTCTCAAGGAAGTCGGTAATACCGTTAATTATCCATTTTTTCACACGGAGTCAGCATTATGAAACAACTTACGATCATCGTCATCGCTATCAGCATTCTGCTCATCGGCTGCGAGAAAAAACTCGAGCCTGTCAAAGTCGGCGAGCTCAGCGAATATAAAGACCCTGCGTTCGGATTCAAGGTAAAATATCTGGCAGCATGGAAGAGTCTCGGCGAAGCAGGCAGGGCAAAATTTTCAAAATCACAGGAAGTGATCAATAAGTTCCTCGATCCCCGGACAGGTGAGGAAGGCGCAGAGGTATCCATAGAAGTGCTGCAGTATAAAGGAGGAACGATTGATGACATTACCCTGGAGGGTAAAGAAGAACTTAAACAGACCTGGAAGAACATTCAGGTTCTACCCGATGAGAAAATTACCATCGCCGGCAAAGAAGCAACAAAGATCGGCTACGGAATACCCGTCACCTCCAAGAAGCAGATCACTGGATACGATATCTATTTCCCCGGCGATACGGCTGTCTATAAAATTACATGCCTCGGATACGGCGATCATTACACCGCTCATGCGGATGTGTTCAATGCGGTGGTGAATTCATTCGAACCACCCGTGATAGTTTCGCAGACGCCGGATCAATGGACGCCCTCCCCGACAAGGCAGACATACACATCGAATTTCTTTACTATGCTCTATCCTGAAAATCTCGAATTTGTTCCGGTGAGGAAGGATGCGAATGACGACCTCACGATGGAAATGCGCGCCGACAGACTCGACTGCAGTATACACATCGATGTGTTCGGTGCAAAAAAACTGACGGCCGATAAGGTGTGGGCGCAGAATAAAGGGCGGTACACCATCCAGACATCAGGACAAACTCAGATCGACGGACAGGATGCATACTGGGCTGATTACTCTCCGCGAAGAGATATCGGCAGCCGCGTATACTTCACCGTAAAGAACGACAAGGTAATCCGCATTACAGTCAATTACTTTGCAGCTCAGAAAAACAACTACTTCCCGACGTTCGAGAATATGGTAAAATCCATAAAACTTAAATAGGAATATCATGATAGATCATACACTCATCACGACAACGTTTAACCTCGATGGTTATCGGATCAAAAAAAATCTGGGACTCGTCCGCGGAATCACGGTCAGATCAAGGTCTCTCGTCGGTAACATCGGCGCGGGAATTCAGATTCTCTTCGGCGGTAACATTTCCCTCTATCAGGAGTTATGCGAAAAAGCACGACAGGAAGCCTACGAGATCATGATTCGGCACGCGGAAGAGATGGGCGCCAATGCTATCATCGGAATGCGGTATGATGCGAATGATGTCGCGTCCGGTGTCACAGAAGTCCTCGCGTAT
>CAYGZY010000046.1:0-19214 GCA_964354485.1 uncultured Chlorobiaceae bacterium
ATTAAATCCAAATTTAAGAATAAGGGGAATGTAGATAACCTCCTATCGTGTTACCTCTTTGAATCCGAAGGGAATTTACAGGAGGTTATTCATTTACTTAAATATCAGGGGATGACATCCCTGGGAGTCCGACTCGGCTGCGATATCGGTATCGCCATGTCAGGACATCCGGAGCTTGTGAAGGCCGACTATCTGGTACCAGTCCCTCTTCACAAACGTAAGGAGAGAGAAAGAGGATACAACCAGAGCGAATTCCTCTGCAAAGGTATCAACCAGATTATTCCAATTCCGGTCGTACCGTCTTTACTTAAAAGAATAAGATATACTCAAACTCAGACTCACCTCAGTTTAGAGGAACGAATCCTCAATGTTGAGGATACATTCATTGTGCCTGGTACCTTTATACCATCCGTAGAAGGAAAATCCTTTATTATGGTGGACGATGTGATCACAACGGGATCGACGATTGATGCATGCGCTAGCCAGCTCCTCTCACACGGCGCCAGCAAGGTTTTCGCAGTGTCTGCTGCACTGGCATGCTAAATATTTGTTTTTTTTCGCCATTATGGCTACATTCAATGAATTCCTGAAGGTTTATCCTTCGAAAAATTGAGTTAATTTCACATATATAAAGAATATTGGAGCAGAATAACATGGCAGTTAAAGTAGGTATAAACGGATTCGGACGCATCGGGCGACAGGTACTGCGAACCATTCGCGAGTATTATCCAAAAACTCTCGAGGTCGTTGCAATTAACGATATCGGTGACCTCAAAACGATGGCACACCTCCTGAAGTATGACACAAACTACGGACGTTTTAACGGGAAAGTTGAAATCGGCGAAGGAGTTCTTACTGTTGACGGTAAGCCCATAAAAGTTTTCAGGGAAACAGAACCCGATAAATTACTCTGGAATTCAGTCGGAGTAGATATTGTCATCGAGAGTACTGGTCTCTTTACCATTAAAAAAGACGGTGTGAACAAGAAAGGAAAAACTGTAAAAGGCGCCGAGAACCACATAACCAAAGGCGGTGCAAAGAAAGTAATCATTACAGCCCCTGCAGAGGGAGAGGATCTGACTGTAGTGCTTGGCGTAAACGAAAATAAGTATGACCCGGCGACTCACCACGTCATCTCCAATGCTTCCTGCACGACAAACTGCCTTGCGCCTGCGGTAAAGGTAGTCCATGATAAGTTCAAGATTATCCGCGGTCTTATGACTACGATTCATGCATACACGAATGATCAGAAAATTCTTGATTTACCGCACAGCGATCTGCGCCGTGCACGCGCTGCAGCGATGAACATCATTCCGACCACAACCGGTGCAGCAAAAGCTCTGGCACTCGTCATACCGGAACTCAAGGGGAAGTTCGACGGCTACGCACTCCGCGTACCAACCTCTACAGTTTCTGTTGTTGATTTTACAGCACAGATCGAAGTGCCCTGTACGACCGAGGAACTGCGCCAGGCTTTCAGGATAGCGGCAGAGGGTCCGATGAAAGGAATTCTGGCCGCTATTGATGAACCGCTGGTAAGCATAGATTTCAAGGGAGATCCGCACAGTTCGTCTGTGGATTTGCCCTTCACTGTCGTCCTTGGCAAAGAGAAAAGCGATTTTATCAAGGTTGTCGCGTGGTACGACAATGAGTGGGGGTACTCGGTACGTACCGCCGATTTGGCCAATCTCATCGCATCGAAACTCTAATTTCAACTAAGGAGAAAAATTTAAAGGGATATGAACAAGAAGACTGTCAAAGACATTGATCTGAAAGGGAAGCGCGTTCTAATGCGCGTCGATTTCAACGTCCCGATGGATAAAGGGACGGTCACCGACGATAAGCGAATCCGTGCGGCACTGCCGACGATCCAGTACGTCCTCGATCAGGGTGCGTCGTTAATCGTCATGAGTCACCTCGGTCGCCCGAAAGGAAACGGCTTCGAATCCGATTACAGCCTGAAACCTGCCGCCGCTACACTGAGTGCTTTGCTGAACAAACCGGTACCCATTGCTCCTGATTGCATTGGTCCCGAAGTGGAAAAGATGGCTAAGAGTCTTAAGGGCGGCGAAGTTCTGATGTTGGAGAATGTACGGTTTCACAAGGACGAGGAAAAGAACAATCCTGATTTTGCCAAGGAACTTGCTTCCCTCGGTGAGATTTATGTCAACGATGCATTTGGTTCCGCGCACCGTGCTCATGCAAGTACGGTAGGAGTTGCACGCTATCTTCCGGCTGTTTCCGGATTCCTCATGGAAAAGGAAATCGAACACTTAAGCCGTGCAACACAGAATCCACAACGACCGTACATCGTCATATTGGGCGGAGCGAAAATCAGCGACAAGATTACAATTATCGAGAACCTTCTCGGGAAATGTGATAAGCTAATCATCGGTGGCGGTATGGCAAATACTTTTCTTGCCGCGCGTGGATATAATATGGCAGAAAGTTTAGTAGAATCAGGCTCGATCGAAATCGCCAAGGGCATTATTGCAAAGGGAGGAGGTAAGATCATCCTTCCTGTGGATGCTATCGTCGGGAAGAAAGGTGATACCGAAACAAAGCCGAAGGTTGTAAATGTTAAGAGTGTTCCGCCCGGTTGGAGTATCTTTGATATCGGACCCAGGAGTGTGGAAAATTTCAGTGAAGCTCTGAAAACTGCGAAGCTCGTTGTCTGGAACGGTCCGTTAGGTATGTTCGAAGACGCCCGCTATTGCGAGGGTACGTTTGCGATTGCAAAGTTATTGGCGGTAAGCGGTGCAACTACAATCATCGGCGGCGGCGACAGCGCTTCTGCCGTGAAAAAGGCAGGGGTTGCAAAACAGATGACCCACGTTTCAACGGGCGGAGGCGCATCTCTCGAATTCCTTGAGGGGAAAGTTCTGCCCGGAGTTGAGGTTCTGGCAGATAAGTGAAACTTGTACATTCTTTACAGCGTTATTAGAGGAAAGGTCTATCGTGTTCCTCATGTCATACTATAGGTATTCAAACAGTACATACCATCGCCCCTCCATCATGGGCGGTTTTAAGTTTTTTCCGCCGGTTATTAAAGCGCTCCTTGTGAGCAATGTCGCGATCTACTTTCTGCTGGGATTTTTCGGAATCTTCCGCATCGGGGATTTAACGCTTAGCGAGTTGTTTGATTACGTCCTCCCACTCTATCCGATCGGTGCAGGATTCGGTGTATGGCAGCTGCTGACGTATATGTTCCTCCATGGCGGACTGATGCACCTGTTCTTCAATATGTTCGCACTATGGATGTTCGGGATGGAGCTGGAAAATCTCTGGGGATCCCGGAAATTCTTTTGGTATTACATGGCATGCGGAATAGGGGCAGGCCTCACCAATCTTTTTATTGCACCATTATTCGCGCCTGTGGGTCCTACTGTAGGTGCTTCAGGCGCCGTCTACGGTGTTCTTCTCGCGTTTGGTATGCTCTTTCCGGATAGACCAATTTTCATTTATTTTCTCCTGCCGATCCGTGCCCGTTATTTTGTTTTGCTGTATATTTTCGTTGAAATATATGCAGGTGTAACAGGTACCCGGGACGGTGTCGCGCACTTTGCCCACCTCGGTGGTGCGGCGGTCGGCTTGGCATATCTTCTCGCGGAACGAAAAGGATTTTCATTCGAAAGGTTCTTCCCGAAAGGGAAGTTGCGTATCGTTAACAATCATCGGCATAATGTATCAATCTCATCCGATGGTACGAAAGTTTCCGATGCATCCTATTACGATATCCCCGGCTCAGATGAAACAATCAATCAGGAGCGGATTGATGAGATTCTAGATAAAATCAGCCAGCATGGGTATCAGAATTTAACGGAAGAAGAAAAAAGGATTTTATTCGAAGCGAGTAAAAAGATGAACTGAAACCGGACCAAGAGAATGGGTGAAGACCACCGCATCAGAAAAATCCTATTTTATTTCTTCAGACATATCATCAAGAAAGCAAATGAATTTATCCGAACAGAAGACAATCCAGCCCCATATCACGTATAAAGTTTGTATCCGACGTAAAACGCGGGAGGTTACGGTGGGCGGGATCCGCATCGGAGCGAATGCACCGATTTCCGTTCAGACGATGACCAAGACGAAAACAGCCGACGTCACCGCGACTGTTCTACAGATTCGGCAGGCGGCTGATGCGGGTTGTGATATCATTCGTGTTACTGTTAACGATCAAGAAGCTTCCGAAGCGATTGCCCGGATTGTACGGGAGTCGCCGATTCCCATCGTTGCCGACATACATTTTAATCATATTTTTGCACTGCGTTCGATTGAGGCAGGTGTCGCGAAGGTTCGTATCAACCCGGGAAACATCGGCTCCATGGAACGTATCCGAGAAGTACTAACCGCAGCCAAGGCGCGCGGGATTCCAATTCGTATCGGTGTCAACTCCGGCTCGCTCGAGGAGGACATCCTCAATAAACATGGTTATCCGACCGCCGAAGCTCTGTTCGAGAGCGCTATGCGGCATGTCGAAATATGCGATGAGTTCGGTTTCAGGGATGTCGTCGTTTCCGTAAAGTCGACCGATGTGAAGTTGATGATCGAAGCTTACCGGCTGATTGCGGCGCGGACAGATATACCCCTGCATCTGGGTGTAACGGAAGCAGGTCCGACAAAAACCGGTACTATAAAGTCGGCGGTGGGTATCGGAACACTTCTTGCGGAAGGGATAGGGGATACAATCCGCGTTTCCCTTACCGACGATCCCGTAAAGGAGATCGAAGTCGGGAAGGAAATACTCCGTTCTCTGAGTCTCGCAACAAGGAACGTCGAGTTGATTGCATGCCCGACGTGCGGGCGACTGGAAGTTGATCTCTTCCGCATAATGAAAGAACTCGAGGAAAAGCTCGCAGGGGTGAAGAAGCCGGTGAAAATTGCCGTCCTGGGCTGCGTCGTGAACGGACCCGGTGAAGCGAGCGAAGCGGATATCGGTATCGCTGCGGGGAAAGGAATGGCAATTCTCTATCGTAAGGGTGAGGTTATTAAAAAGATTAAGGAAGAAGAAATCGTGTCGACTATCCTTGAGGAAGTAGAAAAATTCCAGCCCACTTAGGTTGATCCGGCGACATCTGTCCCGCTTTATTTATTCCTATCGTATATTACCTGCAAAATTAAAACTTAAGATCCAGCTTATACACATGTAGATTCGCGCAGTATGTGCGCATGCGATAAGATCGAATTAACTAGCCCCTTCAGAAGTTAGCCAGTTTCAGCGCTGCTTGTAGAATATCTTCCTCCTGTACTAAAACCACATGCTCAAGGATACGTGAAAAAGGTATCGGCGAGTTTTTTGATGCGACCCGCATCACTGGAGCATCTAGGTATTGGAATGCATGTTCTGCCGCGAGGGATGCTATCTCACCCCCGAATCCTCCGAAAAGCGGATGCTCATGTACCACGAGAAGTCGTCCGGTTTTTTTCACTGATGTAAGTATTCCCTCCACGTCGAGTGGA
The DNA here is from genome assembly GCA_964354485.1 of uncultured Chlorobiaceae bacterium. Taxonomy (GTDB): domain Bacteria; phylum Bacteroidota; class Ignavibacteria; order UBA10030; family SZUA-254; genus CAYGXH01. Next base: position 5,464 of record CAYGZY010000046.1, read on the forward strand.
TTGAGAGACCTCAGATCGACGACCTCTGCATGGATGTTATGGTCATCTGCTAATTTTTTCGCAGATCTCAGAGCAAAATGAACCGGCGTCCCCCATGCGACGATACTTAAATCGGATCCTTCTTGCCGGATGCGCGCTTTTCCGAAGGGAACAACATGTTGTGCGGACGGACGGTGTGATTTTGTGAAGAACTGGTTGTATAGAAATTTGTTTTCGATGTATATCGTTACACCGCGACTTCGCATCGCCATCCGCAGGAGACCAGCGGCATCATCGGCAAACGAAGGCATGACGATCCTTATCCCGGGAATTGTGGCAAATGTCGCGTCGAGACTCTGCGAATGATAGAGACCGCCACCGATGTAACCCCCAGATGCCAGCCGAATTACGATATTCGGAGTAAACTGACCGTTGGTCCGGTAGTATTCATGTGAACATTCTATGAGCTGCTCCATTGCTGGCCAGAAGTAATCCGCGAATTGAGCGCCCTCGACGACAACCCAGATATCGTCGCGGTACCGACTGAAGCCGTTCGCAGTTCCCACAATAAAATCTTCAGTGATCGGAGCGTTAAAGATTCTCTCATTGCCGAATTCCTGCAGCATTCCCTTCGTCACATTGAAAACGCCGCCCTTTTCTTTCGATGCTACATCCTGCCCCCACAGATATGTGTGGGAATTTCGCCGAAACTCCTCCTTCAGTGTTTCATTGATTGCTTCCCGCAGTGTGAGCAAAGGCGACTCTGCCATGGGCGGCGAAATCGTGCCGTCTTCCTGCGGATTCTCATACGGAGTTGGCAGGACGAATGAGAGGGCGGTTAATGGATCAGGGTCCGGTTCCCCCTCAACCTTCAAGCCCGCCTGTTCAATACTTTTTTGGTTCTCACCTTCGATCAGTTCAATCTCTTCCGGCTTTAGTACGTTGTGCAGGAGGAGGTATTCCTTCAGTCGTCCCACCGGATCGTACCGCTGGGCTTCAGCAATTTCTTCGGGGGTTCTGTAGAGTTCATGCCGGTCGGAGTTACTGTGCGAGTTCATGCGAACACAGTCGGCGTGAACAACCGCAGGTCCTTTCCCTGCTCTGACGAAATCGATCGCTTCCTGCATGCCGCGCCACGAATCAAAGACATTTGTACCGTCCACGTTAATGATCTTAAGATTACCGAAGCCGACGAAGTTCTGTGCGACGTTTTCGTTAGCCGCTTGCTCCCGGTTCGGCACTGAAATACCGTACTTATTATTCTGGATCACAAATATAACCGGCAGGAGTTCGCGTGCGGCGCCGCTTATTGCTTCGTACACGAATCCCTCCGAGACGGACGAATCTCCGAAGCTCGCGTATGCGATTTCCGTTCCGTTGTATTTTTTTATTGCCCTGGCTACACCGACTGCATGGAGTGCATGGTTCCCCGTCGCTGAAGATACGTTCTGAATCCGGATAGACGGCTTGGAAAAATGATTGCTCATATGCCGACCGCCGGAACCAACATCCCGTGCCTTCGATAAACCGTTCTGAATAATCTCCTGCAATGTCAGTCCGGCAGCGAGGACTGTCATGAGATCGCGGTAGTACGGAAAAAGGAAATCCTCGCCTCGGCGGAAAGAAAGACCGAGTATCAACTGTATCCCCTCGTGACCCGCGCATGAAGAATGGTACGACCAGCCTTTCGCGAGGCGGACGTAATGTGCGGCTTTCAGGTCTAGGAGTCGCCCCGTGTGCAACAACTTATACCACTGCACGAGCGTATTTTGATGTACTTTGGTACCGTTATCCCGGAGGCGTATCAGGGTGGGAGCGGAGATTGCCGTTTCTGTATGGGTGTCCTTCTGCAAAATTTTCTCGTTTTATGTAGGAACAATGAATTCTGATACATAAAAGATATAAAAATTTTTTGTTTGGGCAAATTTTATTATATTCATTCCGTGGAACAAAAAACATTAAATATCCTATTCATCGGTGACATCATCGGTGCACCCGGACTCGAACTCACCGAAACGCTTCTCAAAAGTTATATGCAGAAGTACAGCGTCGATTGCTGTATCGCGAACGGTGAGAATCTTGTCGATGGAAAAGGGATCGATGAGAAAACGGCGGAGAAAGTATTCAATCTCGGCGTTAACGTGATAACGGGCGGAAATCACCTCTGGGATAACTGGCACGCACGAAAACTCCTTTCATACAACAGAAATGTGCTCCGTCCTCTCAATTACCCTCCGGAGAACCCCGGGAACGGTTTTGTTATCTTTGACCTCGGTGACAAGGGTAAGATTGGAGTGTTGAATCTACAAGGTCGGGTGTATATGCAGCCGATAGATTGTCCGTTTAAGAAAGCGGAATGGGCTGTTGAGAAGATACGGGAACAGACGAAAGTAATTTTTGTCGATTTCCACGCAGAAGCGACAGCAGAAAAAGTAGCGCTCGGATGGCATCTCGATGGGCGGATTACGGCTCTCGTCGGGACCCATACGCACATACAGACATCCGATGCGCACATTCTCCCGCAGGGTACTGCCTACATCACTGACGCCGGCATGACCGGTCCGTACGATTCGATCATCGGATTGAAGAAAGAAATAGGGCTGCGCCGCTTCATCTATCAGACACCATTTAAATATGAGATCGCCTCGCACGATGTGCGGATATGCGGTGTATACGTGAAAGCCGATGTTGAAACCGGCAAAGCCGTTGAGATCGAAAGTTTCATTTTTCCCAAATTTTAGAGATATATTCTTCCCGAGCTACTCCAGCCCATGATAATCCATTACTCCATAGAGCGGAGAGTGTTATGACGGCGGTACTCCTCGACGGCAGGAAAATCGCTGACGATATCAGGCGGGAAATCAAGTCTGAAACAGCCCGGCTCAAGGAGAGGCAGGGAATAACACCCGCCCTGGCATTTATCCTCGTGGGAGAGAATCCGGCTTCCCAATCCTACGTGAAAATGAAGAGTAAAGGATGTGATGAGGTCGGCATCCGATCGATTACTGAACGGCTGACTGCCGATGTTCCGGAATCTGATCTCCTCCGGCTCATTGATACATTCAACCGCGATGAGACGATCCATGGTATCCTCGTTCAACTGCCCCTGCCGGATCATATTGATGAAGGTAAGGTTATTGCATCGATCGATTACAGGAAAGATGTGGATGGCTTTCATCCGATCAATGTCGGCAAACTTGTCGCCGGCCAGGATGGATTCAAACCGTGTACACCACTCGGTGTGCAGGAGCTTCTCATACGAAGCGGGAACGATCCGGGAGGGAAACATGTCGTCATAGTGGGGAGGAGCAACATTGTCGGGAAACCGCTCGCGAACATCCTCATGCAAAAGCAGAAGGGGGCAAACGCCATTGTTACGATTGTACATACGGGTACCAAGAGTATTTCCGCGTTTACAAGGGAAGCCGACATCCTTGTCGCAGCGATCGGTAGACCTGAGTTCGTTAAGGGTGACATGGTAAAACGAGGAGCAGTTGTCATCGATGTCGGAATCAATCGAGTAGAAGATCCGTCGGCGAAGAACGGTTATCGGATTGTTGGAGATGTCCACTTCGCATCGGTATCGCAGGTGGCGAGCGCTATTACACCTGTGCCCGGCGGTGTCGGACCTATGACGATTGCGATGGTATTGCGAAATACGCTAATTGCCGCCCAAGGGAAGTTACTCTGAGGATGTGATGAATCCTGTACTGATTCAATCTTAAGCAATACCTTCCGAGCCCCCCTCAAAAAAGATCAGATAATAGTCCCATCAGGTATAATCGAATTTAAAGGTATAATAACTATACCGTCCCTGATAACATAGTTTTCACCATCTTCGTTTGCAACATTGCGTGCATTTATCAGCCTGACTCCATTACCAATCCTTGCATTATTATCAATGATCGCGTTTCGGATCTCACAATCATCGCCAATTCCGATTTTTGGGATACCTTTTTTTGTTGTGTTGATAATTTCTCCGTATGGCTCAAAATAATCTGCCCCCATTACGATTGAATGATCAACTAATGAATTCTCGCCAATTCTGGAGCGTAAGCCGATGATTGAATGATTGATCCTTGACCGGTTGATAATACTTCCCTCGCTTAATATCGATAGATTTACTTCGGAGGATAATATTTTTAAACTCGGAAGAAAACGTGCATGGGTAAAGATCGGTTTTTTCTCATCGTATTAATTGAATTGTGGGAGTGGTTCAGTTAACTCCATATGCATATCAAAATATTTTCTTATAGTCCCGATATCAACCCAATAGCCATCGAAGAAATATCCATAAACATTCTTTTGCTTAATTGTCAAAAGTATTACTCTCTTTCCAAAATCGTCGTGTTTAGTATTTTTAAGTAATTCATTCAAGATATCCCAACGAAAAAGATAAATTCCCATTGATGCTAAATGTGTTCTACCGCCTGACTCCAAACCGAATTGTTGAAAGACTTGTTCAGTAACTTTCATCTTTTTTACTTGTTCCGGTTCTTTCGGTTTTTTTAATAATTCAGTGATGCGAGTATTCTTGTTTACTTTCATCACGCCAAATTCTGGCGCTTGTTCTTCAAATACAGAATAAACGGAGATACTTATGTCTGCCCGTTTTTGTATATGAAAATTAATAAATTTATGGTAATCCATTTTATAGAGGTAGTCACCGGAAAGAATGAGTACTAAATCAGCTTATTTCTGGAGGAAATGCATATTTTGTCGAACTGTGTCCGCTGTTCCCTGATACCAATTGAGACTATCCATGGTTTGCTGAGCGGAAAGGATGGTCACAAAATCCTTACTGAAATTATAAAACAAATAAGTTTTAAAAATGTGTCGATGCAATGATTCACTGCTAAATTGGGTTAAAATAAAAATCTTTGTTAAGCCGGAATGGATACAATTACTGATTGGAATATCGATAAGTCGAAATTTACCTGCGAGAGGAACCGCCGGCTTGCTTCGCATTTTGGTAAGAGGGTAAAGACGGCTGCCTTGCCCGCCAGCTAAAATAATAGTGACAACATCAGCCATTATTTTCACCTTTTCCTTTTATTACTTTCATTAATAAATGAGATTTAATTGAATAATATACAGTCGATTGGAGTAAAACATTCTTATTGATAATCAATTTATTTCAACATTCAAGTGAGTGAAAGTAACCAATCTCCCTCTCATAACTATCGAGCCGCCTGTTATGCGCCGGTATTTTTTACACGGATCGTGCGCCTTCGAAAAGTTATAAACAAGTCCCACCCCTTTGTGTCGCAGGTGGGAATCTTGTGTCTTAAGCTCTACATCAACAACTACTTTGGAAGCATCAGGATTATTTTGTATCCAGGATAATGGGTAAACCATCTTTCCCGGCGCCGACGATGATCACCTTGGTGTTTGGTGATTGCGCAATCTTCTCAGTCGCTTCAATACCCTTCCAGCGTAATAATTGCTCACTGATGCCCGCGGCTACAATAGATTGAAAGTCGGCGATCCCCTTTGCTTCAATGCGTTTCCGGTCTGCTTCCTGCTTCTCCTTTGTGAGAACGAATTCCATGCGTTGGCTTTCCTGATCGGCACGCTGCTTTTGCTCAATCGCCTCGGTGAGCTGGGTAGGGAGCGCAACGTTGCGTATTGGTGTAGTTTCAATAATTACTCCGCGAGGTCTAACCGTCTTTGCTAACTCTTCCTGAATTGAGGCGCCTAGTTTCTCGCGTTCGGTTGAGTACAGCGCGCTGGCCTGAAAGCTTGCTGTGACGGCACGGCTGATGGAGCGGAATTGGGGGACGAGGATAATGGTTTCATAGTCGCCGCCGGAAACTGTCTTGTAGACGCGGGCCGCAGAGTCCAGGTCGAGCCTGTAAAGCACACTGATCTCTAAACCGATGGTGAGTCCTTCGCGTGAGAGCACTTGCATGGCCTCTTTATGCTCTTTCGTCTGGATGGAATATTTGATAACGCGGGCAAGCGGATTTACCGTATTGATTCCGGCTGGAAGAGTATTGTCTGACACGATACCGAAGAAATCAACTACGCCAACGTATCCCGCCGGGATTTGTGTGAAGAACTGGGTCAGCGCGATAATTCCGAACGCAATCACGGCGAGAAGGCTTGCAGTAGCAATGGGCCGGTATGAAGTGTTGTTTTGTCGTACTTTTCTTGCGGCGCTTTGCCACACAAAAAAGGCAACTAATGCAATGATTATTGCTAATATGAAGATCATGGTTAACTCCTTGTTTAATTAATGTTTATAATTAGTTACTGGGGCGGCTACAATCAGTCCTATTCTGCACTGCATATCTGATAACCGACTGATACTCACCGTTTAGATCCGCCCCGTGTGATAAACTTTCCAACATTACCCGTTTCAGCGCTTTGCCGGATGGGCTATCTGCCACATTGGATCTGTCCTCAGCGCAGTCAAAGGTCAGTATGCCATCCCGGCGTAATGATATGAATAAATCAGTTTTGGACAAAGGACGTTCGTTCTTTCCTAAACAATCAACTATATAAACTTGTGCCGCTGCCGTTCGATCCACCGCTTCACATACCTCCTGAAATCCTCCGCATTATCAACCACACGAACCGAGAACGACATCAATAAGGTGATACTGATCGCAGAATTGCCCTGGTGCTGGTGAGCACCACAGACCCAGGTCTGTCCCACGCGCAGATTAGCTCGTATGATCGGATTGGGAGTGTAAACACTCTGGAACTTCCTGTTGAGGGCTTTTTCCAACGAAATATTCTCTGAATACATTCAACTCCTTTCTGTAATATAGGGTGGCAACTACGATTATCATCGTCAGAGTCAATCCGATGTTCGCAAGTACCTGGTTTTGAACGATCACGTAGTACGAAAATGACGCGGCAACATTATTCATTGTAATATGAGCAACTGACGTAACCCAGACACTCTCACTCTTGACGTAAACATATGCCAGGTACGTGAAAGTGCAGACGGATCCGATAGCCAAAATGATGAAATTGAGTATCATCTGCCAAAGCGAATATTCAACAGTCTGCGGAATTACCAGCATCAAAGGTAGATGCCATGCATACCAGATTAATCCCCCAACTATGATGCCGATCCAGGGCTTAATCCGGTAGAGTAATGGGAACATGAAACCACGATGACCAAACTCCTCACCGAAGCCGGTGATGATCCCCGGAATAATGTTGAACACTGTCAATCCGGCAACAGTGAAAATAATCAACATCATATGCGGAGTGAAACCGGGGGGTAGCGAAGCATTGATGTCCTGACCTGCCGTGGCGAGTTGCTGCGTTAATCTATCCAGGAAGGCCTTGCCCGATAAATCCCACGTAATACCGCCGAGTAGTGTGAATAAAGCGTATGAAAGCGCGGTAATGCCGATCGAGATGAGCCAAAATCTGATATAGTCTTTGAACCTGCCAAATCGCAGATTCGCGTCCTTGAATCTTGGCTTGTAGAAAAAAAGGCGCGTGAAGATCGCTGCGATAGCAGGGGTCAGCATGTATCCCTGTGCCAGATATGCGCCTTGTTGACCCAACATTTTTGTCCCAACGATAACAGTGGTGCAAAGGAAGAGCAGAAGAATGAAGTAGATTAATATCGGTGTGTTTCTCATCATTTTTTCTCTCTTGGCTGTTCCTTAAATGTAATCCAGAGGTAGTCACGTCGCACGAAGACGCGGAACACCAGAAACGCCGTTAGCGTCAGGGCAAGGGCATATAGCAGGTACGCATACAGGACCATTATTCGGTTTCCTTTCAGCCGGCGGCCGTCAAAGGTCAGACAACCTGCAGTCTAACGGATGGCTGTGGCAGCAATAACTTCCAAATTTGGAGTACAAGAACCGAGTTTAGGATTAAAAGCTTATTGAAATATACTAAACCTATATCAGCCGGGCAAATACATTCACAGCTTGCCCCGTAACACCTTTGTTCGGTAAGCCGCTGGTCATGAAATATTATTATACCTTTTTTTAGTGTTGTATCATAATCTATGAATATTTCACTATCCCAAGACCGACATCATCATCGAACGCTGCCGCTTTACTAAAATTTTTCACACTCTCCAATAGTTGCTGCGAAAAGGTGCGGACATCGAGATGTGCGTTTGATTGAACAAACCGATATAATCGATTTTCTCCATACTGCTCCTCCTGTGAATTGAATTGTTCAAGAAGACCATCCGTATAAGCAATCAAGCAGCTTCCGACCGGAAAATTTTCCATCTGCATAGAAAAATGCGGTAATTGTTCGCGAATTCCAAGGGGAATTGTTCCTTTTTTCAAAAGAGAAATCTCATTCCTGGAAAAAATAATCGGTTGTGGATGTCCGGCATTCACATACGAAACAACTTGATCGGAAGTATTAATTTCTGCGGCAAAAAAAGTTACGAAAGCCTTTTTGTCAGTGCTCTCGAACAAAAGGGTATTAATACTCTTTCCAAGCTGTTCCAAGCCAATCTTCATCTCCGTGAGTAAATGAATTGAAGCACGAACCTCTGCCATAATCAGGGCTGCCTGTATACCATTTCCCGATACATCTGCAACCACTACCAGAAGTCGATCTTTTGCCAGTTGAATAAAATCACAATAATCTCCTCCGACGGACTTACCCTGCTCCACAACGCCATGAACACTGAGACCCGGGATTTCAGGGAATAAATGAGGCACAAATTGTTTTTGTACATTTGATGCAACCTCGAGTTCATATTTGATCTGTTCATGTTCCTGTCTTATCATCGATTCATCACTGACCAATTTGATAATCAGCCGGCGTGAATACTGAGCCAGATAACCGATCAACGCAATAAATCCGATGAGAAGAATTAATTTTGTTGCCTGTCCGATATATGTTACTTCCCGGCTAAAAAGCTCACGGTCGTATCCTCCCCATGTCAATTCGATTGCATTGATGAGATAGAGATAGTAAACAAGGGCAAGATAGAATACGACTGCCAATCCTCCCGTTGTCCACGTTAGTTTCCGGTCGTACCGAAAGGCAGTCAAACCAATGAGCGGATAGACGATGATGAAGACATAATGCTTAAGGGCTACAGACGAGATTTCTATCCGTGTGTAGAGAACAAGAAGCATAAAAACCATGAAGATATCGAGACATGAGGTGAAATATTTCATGGAAGGGTGATAACCGAAACGGCGCATCCTGAGATACACAATCAAGCCATACGTATAGCCGAGTGCCAGAACGCTGAAATTCATTACGTTGGCTTCAAATGAAACAGATTTAATATTGACGAGTGCCAGGAAAGTAATGATTGAAAGAAGAATAATACGGCCGCTGTTGGCTATACGTTCCGCATGGGCTTCCTGATTTGAAATCGCCTGATTAATTCGCTGGGTTATATCTTCGGTCATAGCATCATCTCCTCTCGTTGCCATATCTCTTCACATTTGCAAAAATAATTCTGTACCCATCAACCTCAGGAGGCATAATCATCCGTATGCCTCCTTCAGCCGGATTATTTAATCGTTAATAAAAAATGTGTCCTTGATCGGTTCATGGTCCGGAACTTCCTTTATCCCTTCCTTTATCTTATCCGAAAGTTCAAAGAAAGCAACAATTTTATCTGTGATATCAACTAGTTCGATATCCGGATTATTGTAGACTACTTCCCATTTCGAAACTATCGCAGTCAGGTTCTCTGCTCTGGCGATTGCGGTTATCCTGTCTTTATACAAATCGGTGATCGTATTCACCGATCCTTTTCCAAATCCCTGATCGTGGAGAATTGCCTGATGCAATTTGGCTTGATATTCAATTTTTGCGATCTCCTTGCCATCTTTTTTTCTCTGGCAGCTTTTGTCCCCGCTGATATTTCAGGATATGGGCTTTTAAAGAATTTTGAATTTACGTAAGCAATGGCAACAAATCTGAATCAAAAATGCCGATACGTTGTTTGATTTGAGCGTTGGAAATGGTCGGACATGCCAGGATACCAGTGAACGCAAGTACGACCAATATCATCACTCCAGAAAAATATCGGGATGGCGGCTTACGAACTCCTTTTTTAGTTATTGTCGGGTTGATTATGTGTGAGATCGATAGTACACATTGAATATGATTGTTAATTATTTTGTTTTTGAACTGCATCTCTCACTTTTTCGGTGATAGCCCTGAAATCAATTTTCCCGCTCCCTGTTTTCGGCATTTCGGGTATAACGACGAACTTGCTTGGCAGTGAAATGTTCGGGAGTTGTTCAGCCATTTTCTTCAGGATCACTTTTTCCTCAATTGGTCGCGTGACCGCCGCCATAATCCTGGCTCCCCGTATCGCATCGGGTACTTCGACCACACAACAATCAATATCCGCCGGGAGAAGTTTCTCCAGAACATCTTCGACTTTTATCAACGACACCATCTCACCACCGACTTTCAAAAAACGTTTCAGTCTACCGACATGCCATAGATAACCTTCTGCATCCAAATACCCCATATCACCTGTGTCATACCAGCCATGACGTATGCTTAACGATGTCTGTTCGAAATCATCGAAGTACCCCTTCATGACATTATCGCCTTTTACAAGAATTTTTCCGATTTCTCCCACACGACATTTATCACCGGTTTCATAATTCTCGACTCTGACCTGAACACCTTCAATCGGTCGCCCTACACTTCCGGGACGATTAAATTCCGGCGTATTGACGGTAATTGCGGGGCTCGTTTCTGTGGTACCGTATGCTTCGAGCAAAACTTTGTCATGCTTCTCGAGGAAGCCCTTCCGAAGAGCATCCGGACATTTATCGGCTCCGGAAAGAAAGATTCTTATTGATCTGAAATCACCAGGGTTTGAATTTCTGAGATACCCCCAGAAAAACATGGGTGTCCCTGCCATCAGCGTCACGCTTTCTTCTCGAACAATGTCGCAAATGATTTTAAAGTCAAGTGGATTTGCGTACGTAACGATCGTCATTCCCACTGCGATAGGGACCCAGAGATTTGCCGTTTGTCCAAAGACGTGGAAGTATGGCAGATTTGCCAAAAAGATATCCTCCGACGAAAACGTATATGCCTTGATGAGGCTTTCATAATTGGAAGTAATATTCCTGTGCGTGAGTTGAACGCCTTTCGGATCTTTCTCGCTTCCACTGGTAAACAAAATAAGTAATGTGTCGTCTTCATTACCCGCATGGATCTTTTTTAAAATTTGTTCCACTGGAAGACCCGCAATGATAACCGCCATAACCTTGTCGATGACCGAAATTGATTTCATAATGTCTTCAAGATAGATCATCCCTTCTATCTTGCCACAATTAATTTTCTCGCACAATGCCTTTGAAGTTAGAATCGTTTTGAAATCGCATTTCTTCTGGGCGAACTCACAATTAGCTGTCGCACCCGTCGAATAGTTTATCATGACAGGCACGCGACCGCTCATGAGCGTCGCTAAAATTGACAGAACGGAGCCTGCAGAATTTGGCAGCATGATGCCTAAAAACCCAGGAGGATATTTTTGAAATTTCTTAGTGAGCAGAAGCGCACCAATCAGCGCCCGCCTGTATGTTATACGACGGTGAAGAGTCCGATCGATTATTGCGAGTTTTTTCTCATACTGTTTTGCGATTCGTACAAATTGCTGATGTAAGAGCATCGTTGTGGCCTGTCTTTTATTTAGTGGTTTTTTAAATACTTCGAATATGCTTCGCTGTGTACGTCACCGCACGATGCGAAGGAATCATAATCCATGTGTAGCATTCAGTATCTGTTTATTCACATGAAGCAACCAATTCATGGACGGTCCGTTATTCTTTTGTTAAGCGAATATCTACCATCGGATAAACACGATCAATCCATAAATGTAACCGGTTGCAAGCACACAGAAATTCATTATGTTCGCTTCAAAGGATACGGATTTAATGTTTATGAGCGCTAAGAAAATTAAAATAAAAAGGAGGGTGATACGGCCGCTGTTAGCTAAACGCTCTGCTTGTGCTTCCTCATTTGCGAGCGCTTTATTAATTCTATGGGCTATATTTTCCATTGTGGTTCCAACTCTCATCTTGCTTAATTATTTCATTAAAGATACGAGAAATAATTTTATAATTATTAACTGATGTTACGCAAAACAAAAAATAGAACACTGATCACACGGAAAAAACGGATTTTCACAGATTAAAACACGTGAATGTCAATCATAATCAGCGTCATACTTGTTCTATTGTTTTTAATGAACATCTATTTTTCATTAAAAGCTAACGATGCATAACATCAGTTATTAACTTCAGGAAGCATACTAATCGGCTGATTCACAAGGATTCATACTAATTGGCATGCTTTCCATAGTCTTAATCATTCAGTCTTCAATCAGGTACGCATCCTTAATCGGTTCCGACTTCAGGACTTCCTTTACCATCTCCTTCATCTTTTCATTCGGTTCGAAGAAGCCGGTAATCTTCTCTGTAACATCAACCAACTCGACATCTGTACCGCTATAAACCAACTCCCACTTTGAGACAATTGCGGTCAGATTTTCGTTTTTTGCCAGGATTGCCATCTTATCTTTCACGACGTCGATGATATTATTGATCGAACCTTTACCGAATCCCTGCTCGTGCATCATTACCTGCCGCAACGATCCTTCCCGTTCAATTTTTGCTATAGCTTTCTTGTCGCCTTTTTCCTTTGCGGTTTTCGTTTCCGACATCAAAGATTCAAAGGGATTCTTGAAATACTTTGAATTGTAGTACACTACTGCAACCGCTCTCGAATCGAATGTACCAATTCTTTTAGTCGTTTGGGCGTTCGTTCTCTCAGTCCCAAAGAGAACCATTGAAATAAGCGCCAAACAAATTACCGTTATAACCGAATACAATTTTCCGGAGTTCATAATGACCCCTTCCTTTTTTGATTTATTGAACATAAGTTAATTAGGTTAATTGAAATCGAACGATTATTTTTTTACTCCAACATATGTGCCGGTTTCTTCTTCTGCCGCAGCCACCAGCTCACTAAGAAGAATATGATGACAGTAAGGAAATTCCAGACATTTATTCTTTAACCAACCTTTTTCATGTTCATCTGATTTGCAAAATTACCTGGATACACGACTTTTTCTGTACCAAGAAACAATAAACAAAATACCCAGAACAAAGAGTGGAAATCCCATGACAACGCCAGCTCCACGATCGATCTCCACAACAAACAGTGTCAAGCACCACATTCCAATCCACCAGAATATAAAAAGCAATCCTGCCAAACCTTCCTTTTTCAACGATAACACAGATTCTCGTTTTAGATACAAAGCCGGGTCGCTATATTACGTCGTATTTTGCGCAAAAGTAAAAAGCGTTGTCTCTTTTCTCTTGCTCCCTCACGAAATCTGATCTGCCCTTTTCAAGATATTCAGTCGATTAAAACGACCACGAATGATCGATAGTATACCAATCAGAATGACGGGAACGGCTACTGGATTGACGATGATGATAATAAAGAAAATCAGAGCAAAGATGCAGAGGAGGATACCACCAGAGTAAGGGCGGAGAATCGCATAGATTATAACCAGGCCGGTCAGGATAAACATCACGCAAACGCGGGTGTTCTGGTCTAAGTAGCTGTAGGGTACATCTGGCTTAATAAGGTTTGCCACCCCAAAGAGCAGCAGAAATGAAGCCATAAGAACTCCTAGGAGTCTGTCCGAGTAATATTTATTAAGCCGTATTGAAATTGTGTAAACATATATTATATTTATGTCTACAGAAACAAATACAACTATCGAGCAAGCGCTTATGAGCAAAACTTATCGACCGTACGAACCGGATCAG
>CAYGZY010000047.1:0-11816 GCA_964354485.1 uncultured Chlorobiaceae bacterium
CGGTACATTTCATCGAGACCTGCTACGCGGTTGAAATGATTCTTCATCTCTGTTCCTGCATAAATGCCCCCGGCGTAGCTGTCCTTTGTGAGAGCGTACTTTAGCCGCATTATCGGCACGTGCGCGTATTTGCCATATAAATCGTTCATATCTTCTGGCATTTCGTCTGCGGCATATATTGAAGCAATTGTCATATTATCGGATAATTTTCCGGTGAGCTTTACACCGGCGATCGGGTTTATGATCGTTCTCGTATGTACGATCGATGTAATCGGATCAAGCTCCGATGCCTGCGTAGCAGCTATGCTAAAATGTTCGTTACCCTCCAAAAAAAACGGGCGCTTTTCGGAATAGTACAACGCATAACGGAGGTTCTCATCGACCTGGCCTGCATCTGATTCTACCTGACTGAAATCCGGGTTGATTGTTCCGTCGATTATCAGATCAGAGGTGATGCCGTATTTTGCCGTGAGACTGAAATCAGGTTTGCTTTCATCCTTCACGAGATCCCCTCGGTCGATTTTCAACTTATGGGAGTACGTAATCGCCGGTAAAAGCTCGAAGAGTGTGTAATGCTTCAATCCGGAGTAGACCATCGGCTTCATCTGCAAGAGGAGTGCATCTCCCTTAGCCGGATCCATCTCAGGATTACTGCTATGCTCGATTTTGCGACTGATGTACCGCTCAAAGAAAATACTCATCTGTACTGGCTCGCTGTCAGAATACCGAAGACTCTTCAGCGGGATCTGAATTTCCACGTCGTAGCCAGAGGGAGTAAGCTTACCCGCACTGTACCAGACGAGGTCGATACTGAAATCTTCTTTCCCCGCGGAAAACCTGCTGTCGGCTTGAATTCCCATCGGATTTATATAAAACGCAGTAAGCGACTGCTGGTCATTGAACGAATCCAAATTTATGCAGACCCAATCGTCCTGTAGGATATTATCGCGGCTGGAGATTGAGGTTTTTATTTTATCGGGTTCAGTTTCAAAGCACCTGTAAGCGAAGTAAAGATTTTCATTGTCGTACGCCATGTAAGCGATAGTCTTTTCCGAAGCATCCTTCCCATAATCGGGCATGAATGTTTTAAAATCGGTAACGTTCGGTGTCTGATGCCAGACAGCGTCGCTCAGGTCACCGTCGATAACAGGGGGGACCTCGATCTTCAGTGGTTTGAGCGGCTCTTCTGCGGAGAGATGAGCTGGAAAAATATTCCAGAGGAATATTACTCCCATTAGCATGTATTCAGGCAGACGTAATTTTTTCATCACTGATGTACTCCGATGTTAATGGTTTTACCGCTGCTGATATCAAATGTACACTTTTATACGCACAAAACAGGTGAAAGGATGCAAAGGTGTTAAAATTTTTAATTCTAGTTAAACCTCCGACATTTTACATGCTAGAACTGAGATAAATGTCGAAGGTTGTAAACTAACCCCCTCTATAATCTCCCCCTTGTTAATGGGGAGATGCTGATGCTTAGTTTAAAGGTCTCTGCGTATCTCTTCGTTTTTCTGCGCCCGCCCGAACGACCGATGATAAGACTGTGCTTAGTTCGGTCGGGCGGGCCTCTGCGTTTAATCTTTTAATCTGGCCAAACTTCCGATATTTTCATCACTATAATCAGAGCCAAATATCGGAAGTTGACTGACATTTCTCAATTTGCAAATGATAAAACATTTAATTAATATATCAATATATATTGATACGTTGAATCATGGAAACAATCCTGCAATCAATAAAAGCTGTATCTGAGGAAATCCGCATGAGGATTCTCCTCCTCCTCCTCGACCGCGAGGCATGTGTGTGCGAGCTGATGGAAGTTTTCGATATGGCACAGTCGAAACTATCCCACCACCTCATCAACCTCCGAAATGCCGGTTTCCTTCAGGGTGAGAAGAAAGGGAAGTGGCATTACTATCGAGTGAATACTGCAGAGCTTAGTGAAAGGAACTCTGAAGTCATCAGATTACTCTCACGATCGCTTGCCGGGGATGAAATCATTGAAAAAGATCGCCGAACACTCGCCGCAGTAAGGAAGCGAAAGGTGGCATGTGACCGGAGAAATATAAGTATTACTAATCGAACGAAAGTTCCGAAAGGGGTATGTCTGCAATGAGTAGAAATGACGAAATAAAAAAAATAGTCAAAGCGAAGTACAGCGAAGTGGCCGAAGGTAAATCTAAAGTATCGCGATCTTGCTGCGGTCCGTCTGCCTCCTCCTGTTGCAGCGGAACGAATCAGCAGGAACTCGTCAATATGTCCGCACCGTACAGCGAAGCCGACAAATCATCGGTGCCGGATGGCGCGGATCTTGGTTTGGGATGCGGCACGCCTGTCGCGTTCGCCGATGTACGTGAAGGTATGACCGTCCTCGATCTCGGTGCGGGCGCGGGTATTGATTGCTTCGTCGCTTCGAAGTACGTGGGTAAGACCGGACACGTGATTGGTCTGGATATGACCGAAGAGATGATCCGTAAGGCAAATGAGAACAAGGAAAAAGTCCGCATCACAAATGTTGAATTCCGTCTCGGCGAGATCGAATCTCTTCCGGTAGACGATCAATCAATCGATCGCGTGATAAGCAACTGTGTCATCAACCTCGTTCCTGATAAGAGTCGGGCTTTTCAGGAGATCTACCGCGTCCTGAAACCCGACGGTAAGTTCACAGTTTCGGATATAGTCCTCGATGGAGAGCTATCGGAGGAGGAAACGCGGGATGCATCGTTATGGGCAGGGTGTGTCAGCGGCGCGCTTCAGCGGAAAGAATATATCGATAAGATCAAAGAGGCCGGTTTTAAGGATATACGGATACTCTCCGAGAAAAAATATGATTATAAACTGAGCAGCGGGGCGGGATTGTTTTCAGTGACTATCAGCGGGACGAAGTGAGATGGGGAAAGTATGCGTAGGAGTCTCTGCGTTCCTCTGCGGTCTCTGCGCCCGCCTGAACGCCGTAGGCGGGCCACTGTCCCCCTCTCCACATCCTTCGACTTCACTCAGGACAAGCGGTGGAGAGGGGGATTCAGGGGGAGAGGTTAATACTAGATTCTAGCCAAACTTCCGATATTTTCTTGTTAATAACCGAGCTAAATATCGGAAGTTTTAAACTAACCCCCTCTGTAATCTCCCCCTTGGAAAAGGGGAGATGCTTTACCATGGTTCCCGTAGTCACTTTTAGGAAACAGTATAGAAAGGATAATAAATATGACGGATAGGTGCTGCGATAAACCGATAGCGAAAATAGTAAAAATCGGTGATATTGAAGTTGGAATTATCGGACTGGAAGAAACATTCCGACACGTTTATGAGTCGGGAATCGAAGATGAAGAATACCTGAAGAAAGAACTCCTATCAAAGATACGGGAATTCGGTAATTATGTGACACCGTCGCGTGAGGAGATATACAAAGAAGCTCTTTTACTTGAATATCGGAAATTCCAACAAGCAGTTCAGGAAACCATAAATCGGCGCCAACCACCCAAGTCCGAGCAGGAGAAAAAATGGAATCTGTTCCAGAAAAAAAGGAAGGACAGCTGACAAATGGATTGGAAGCATGAGTGGAAACCTCTCGTTATCATCATCGGAATATTCATCATCACGTTCTACCTGCCTGTTGATAGCGAAAGGTTTAATAATGCCGTGCTGGAGGGATTTGCTCTTGTAAAGTGGTATGCGCAGGAGCATGTGGTGTTGTGTCTTATCCCCGCATTTTTCATCGCGGGAGCAATTTCGGTCTTCGTGAGTCAGGCATCGGTTCTAAAATATTTAGGTCCGAAAGCCGGTAAGGTCATGTCGTACGGTGTTGCTTCCGTATCCGGAACAATCCTGGCTGTTTGTTCGTGTACGGTTCTTCCTCTCTTCGGAGGTATCTACTCGAGGGGCGCCGGCATCGGACCCGCAACGGCATTTCTCTATTCGGGACCCGCAATCAATGTGTTGGCAATTATTCTAACCGCGCGGATCCTCGGTCTTGAACTCGGTGTTGCACGAGCGGTTGGCGCTATCGCATTCAGCATACTCATCGGATTAATGATGCACTTCCTTTTCCGGCGGGAAGAGGAGGAAGCTTCAAAGGAACGGATGGCAATGCCTGAGCCGCCGGTACATCGACCGCTCTGGAAAACAGCGACCTACTTTGCTGTGATGGTTTTGATTTTGATATTCGCAACTTGGGGAAAGCCGGATGAATCGGTCGGCTTCTGGTCGCTTATCTTTTCAGTGAAATGGATATTGACAGGCCTAGCATCGATAATATTTGCAGCTATTCTCGTCGCGTGGTTCGATGTGGAATGGTGGAAAATGACCCTCGCAGCAGCCATAACTGCGATAAGTGCTTTCATTGCTCCGCATGAACCACTGATACCGTTTGTTGTCGGGACGATCGGTCTTGCCATCATAACTGCGTCGAATAAAGGTGAAGCAGGTGATTGGTTCGTACAGACGTGGGGCTTCGCGAAGCAGATTTTACCATTGCTGTTGATCGGTGTCCTGATCGCAGGAGTTCTCCTGGGAAGACCCGGCCACGAAGGGTTGATCCCGAACTCGTGGGTCAGCTCGTTGGTGGGAGGAA
Source organism: uncultured Chlorobiaceae bacterium (assembly GCA_964354485.1). Classification (GTDB taxonomy): domain Bacteria; phylum Bacteroidota; class Ignavibacteria; order UBA10030; family SZUA-254; genus CAYGXH01. The sequence goes on from CAYGZY010000047.1 coordinate 4,577, forward strand.
ATTCATTGTGGTCGAATTTCTTTGCCTCTGTTGCGGGAGCTTTCATGTATTTTGCAACCCTGACGGAGGTGCCTATTCTTCAGGGACTCATCGGCAGCGGCATGGGGAAAGGACCGGCTCTTGCCCTCCTGCTTGCGGGACCGGCGCTCTCATTGCCGAGTATGCTCGTGCTCAATAGTATCATGGGTACGAAGAAAACTGTTACTTACATTACCCTCGTAATTCTTATGGCAACTCTGACTGGATTATTATACGGAGCTTTATTCTAGAAGAGAGGATAATTCGTGAAAAAACTTCAGATTTTAGGAATAGGGTGCACGAAGTGCAAACAACTAGCCGAGCGAGCAGAAGAAGCGGCGAAGTCGCTCGGAATCGATTACGAAGTTGAAAAGGTCGAGGATATCACAAAAATACTTGCATTCGGTGTACTCATGACTCCTGCCCTCGTCGTGGACGGAGCCGTGAAACTCTCCGGCCGGGTTCCGAGCGTCGAAGAAATTAAAAAACTAATCGCATGATGAATATTAAAATTATTTGTTCGTGAGATAACCATGTATGCAAAGAAAATAATTACCGCCGTGCTCCTCATTTTCATCATCGTGAGTGTCGTGTATCTCCTGGCAAAGGAATTCTCCACGAAGCAGTCTCCTGCCAGTCCTTCACCGGATGGTCTTGCCGTTGTGCAGAATGTCGCGGCAGATTCTACTTTGAATACTTCAGAAACCGCCGATGATACTGCGCTCAGCAGCGCGAAAATAGACACGGTAAAAAAAGAAATTGATAAGTCGAAGAAAAGCGCTTCGAAAATCGTCGCCTATTACTTCCATCGGACAAAGCGCTGTCCGACATGCATGAAGCTTGAGCAATATTCAGATGAAGCCATTCGTCAGGGTTTTGGGGATGCCCTGAAAACCGGGCGGTTGGAATGGAAGTCGGTCAACATCGACGAATCGACAAACCAACATTTTGAAGAGGATTACCAGCTCTACTCACAATCACTCGTTCTCGTGCATATAGTCGACGGGAAGCAAAAAAGCTGGAGGAATCTGGAAAAGATTTGGGAGCTTGTCGGTGTGAAGGAAGCATTCATGACATACGTACGGGAAGAACTCACGGCATACCTCAATAAGAATTCCTGATGGATTCATTTTTCATCGGCAGTCTTTGGGCGCTCTGGCTCGGGATTCTGACGTCTATCAGTCCCTGCCCTCTGGCAACGAACATTACGGCAGTTTCGTATATAGGACGGCAGGTCGGTAGCACACGTTCCGTGCTGCTGTCGGGATTATTCTACACTCTCGGCAGGATGGCAACGTACGGTATTCTCGGCGCGGTTGTCATCACCAGCCTTCTTTCAATTCCTGAGGTCTCGAATGCCCTCCAGAAGTACATGAACAAACTGTTGGGACCCCTGCTCATTCTGGTAGGAATGGTACTCCTGGATCTTTTATCGGTAAAAATGCCACAGTTCGGATTTCTGAAAGACGTTCACACCGGTAACCACAAGGGCGGATTCCTGAGTGCGGGACTATTAGGAATGGTCTTTGCTCTTGCATTCTGTCCGACATCGGCCGCCCTCTTCTTCGGAAGCCTCATCCCGCTCTCGCTGAAACACGAATCGAATATTGCGCTCCCCCTGCTGTACGGAATTGGTACTGCGTTACCTGTCTTCATCTTCTCTATATTAATTGCGTACAGTTTTCACCTTGTTGGAAAAGTATTTAATATACTCACTTACGTCGAAGTATGGATGCGCAGAGTGACTGGAATCGTTTTCATCGCTGTGGGGATATATTTTGTACTCGCATACATATTTCGTGTTGTCTAAATCGGAGTAAATTTAAAAATAATTACAGGTAAACTTTCATTACTGTCCAAGATAAATTGAGTTAATAAATGTAATCATCGATTTCATTTCATTTTGAGTAAGTTCAGGATTAATTTGAGAAGTAAGCCCACTTGAATATGTTTTGAGTATTTGGTATGCCGTTTATTTTTTACAAATTGTCATTTCTTTTGTCTTGACACAAAAGAAATGACAAAAGAAAAAGTCTCAGCCAGAGGCTGATGAGCCTTTGGCTCAAAGACTGTGAAAAATATGGGTAAAACTACGGCTCACTTCGTTGCACAGAATATACTCGCTCTCCCCCCGACGTAGTCGGAGTCGGGATCGCTCAAACAGTATTCTGTGCGGACACTTCGTTCGCCTTGTTTTGCAACCATATTTTTCGAAGGTCGTTTAGCAATTATTTTAGACAGGTGTGGTAAACTTTAACATTTTAAAAAAGGTTATCCAATGACGATCAAAGTTCTCGGACCGGGTTGTACAAACTGTAAAAGATTGGAAGAAATGGCACTATCAGCGGTGCGTCAACTCGGCATTGAAGCTGACATTCAGAAGATTACCGATTTTCCGACGATAACTTCATACGGAGTGTTCAAAACGCCGGGGCTTATCATAAACGACAAAGTGGTTCTGCAAGGGAAAATACCCGTGCTCACGACGCTGCACCATTGGATCGAAGATGCTGCCCGTGAGGAAGGACTTCTTCGTGAATCCTGAGGAGAGTCAAGCCTCCGACATTTTACCAGTGTGAGCCGAGATAGATGTCGGAGGTTTTACTTGTTGAGAGGGGCAGAGTATGAGATGGTACGCAATAGATTAAATATACTTAGCGTTTCCTCTGCGTTCTTTATAGTTGCAGCTTTCTAACCCCCTCTGTAATCTCCCCCTTGATAAAGGGGAGATGCTCTACCTGGTTCCCAAAGCTATATTGGGGGATGTTCTCGAAATAAAAAACGTTCCCATGAAATTGTAAGTAAAACTGAGGAAGAATAATTTATGAGCGGTGTATCAAAAGGATTAGGATTTTTCGACCGGTATCTCACTCTGTGGATTTTTATTGTAATGTTTTTAGGTGTGACAGCAGGTTTTCTTTTTCCCGGAATTGCCGGCTTCTGGGATTCTCTGAGTTCGGGGACCACAAACATACCCATTGCCATCGGTCTTGTCCTTATGATGTATCCTCCGCTTGCGAAAGTTAGGTATGAGGAGCTCCCGACTGTCTTCAAGAACCTGAAACTGCTCGCACTCTCGTTAATTCAGAACTGGATCATCGGTCCGCTCGTCATGTTCATTCTGGCGATTGTTCTGCTTCCCGACCAACCTGAATTGATGATCGGTGTGATTCTCGTCGGATTGGCGCGCTGTATCGCTATGGTGCTGGTCTGGAACGACCTTGCAAAAGGTGATTCGGAACTGGCGGCCGGACTCGTTGCATTCAACGCTATCTTCCAGGTGTTTCTTTATTCCGTCTATGCATATGTCTTCATCACCGTTCTCCCTCCATTATTCGGATTGAGCGGCGCGCTCGTCGAGGTATCGATCGGGGAGATTGCCCTTACTGTCCTGATCTATCTGGGTATACCGTTCGCCGCGGGATTTTTTACACGAACTGCGTTGGTGAGCATAAAGAGTAAAGAATGGTACCATAGTAAGTTTGTGCCGAGGATTTCAGTTCTCACACCCGTTGCACTCCTATTTACGATCTTCGTTATGTTCTCGCTCAAAGGAGAAAAAATCGTTGAACTCCCGCTCGATGTACTTCGTGTAGCAGTACCGTACGCCGTCTATTTTGTGATCATGTTTTTCACGACATTCTTCATCGCGAAAAAAATAGGTGCATCGTATGAGAAATCCACCACGATGGCATTCACGGCGGGGAGTAATGATTTCGAGCTGGCGATTGCGGTGGCAGTAGCGGTTTTCGGGATTCATTCTCAGGTGGCATTCGCAACGGTTATAGGACCGCTGGTTGAAGTCCCAGTTCTGATAAGTCTGGTGAATGTGGCGTTGTGGTTCAGGCGGAAGTATTTTTCACGGTAGTCCAACCTGCTTCCTAACCCCCTCTGTAATCTCCCCCTTAAAAATGGGGAGATGCTTTCAGAGCCTAACTTTCGATATTTTCTGATTCAGAGCAGAGTCAAATATCGGAAGTTGCGTTTTACCTCACCCCCTCGCCCTACTCGTCCCCCTCTCCACATCCTTCGACTTCACTCAGGACAAGCGGTGGAGAGGGGGATTCAGGGGGAGAGGTAGTGTTTGTCTATTTCACTTTTTTAGCTGCTTGAGCCCCTGGTAAATCCTGTTGCGGACATCACGCGACTGCTTGTCCGAGGGGTTCATGCTGAGGTAGGTGTCGTAGTATTGCAATGCCCGCCGATAATCCTTAATCATCACACACACTTCCGCCGCATAGCGGAAGAGAAGCTGATCGCGCATTCCTAAATTAATTGCGGCACTGAAGTACTTATCCGCCGATCGGAAGTCCTGCATGCTCGTATAAAGAATTCCCAGGTTTGCATAGGATTTCTGCATCGTCGGATTTTTCTTTATCGCAATCAGATTGAATTCGATGGCCTTCGCAGTGTCTCCCCGGGAGGCATACTCAACACCGAGATTCGAGTAGACGCCGGCATCCGGACTGTTAACCGCCACCGCGCGAAGGAGCTGATAAAAGTATTTATCCTTTTCACCGATTCGCCGGTAAACGTCTGCAATGTTGCCTATGATACGCGGATTCATGGAATCGATCGTCATGTAGTGTTCATAATAGACGCGTGCCTCCGAATACCTGCCTGCATCAAAAAAGAAATTCGCCAGAGATTCATCATATACAATATTGGCAACCTGGGAGAGGAGATACGGACTGTTAAGCACCTTCATGCGGTTGAGGTGCCGCTCCTCCGAAGCATTAATGCCGATCCACGCGACAGTTCTGAGCAGCATGAAGACTACGATGATAAAGAGGATGTACCGCCTACCGGGAAGCGACGAGACCTGGCTTAGCAGGTAGATCGGTAGAATTGCAAGAGGTAAAAAGAAACTCAGAAATAGATCCCAGTCACGCGCCATACCGAGAGCGCTGTTGATGATCCATGTGAAGAACATGCCGCATAACGCAGTAGAGAGAAGGAACATTAGAATCGGATTTTTCCACGTCCGTTCACGGGGAAGCAGGGGGACGAGAATTAGAGTAAACAATAATCCAAAAGGTGCCGAGAGGTTGTTTGAATTCAGCCAGTCGAGTAAATGTGCCAAAGAAAACATCGGGTAGGGGAAATTTCCTCCCTTCGCAGTGAACAGTTGGAGAATATCGACTGTACCCGATCTGAGATGCCGTGTTAAATCGATTAAATTAAAACCAATATAGTACAATACCACCGTACCGACTATTCCGACCGAACCGAGGAATAAAATAGCCTGGAGTTTATTTCTCTTCCATTTATAAAGAAATAGGAGAATGAGGCTGGGAATAAAAACAATGTTGCCGAGATGCAGCATTATCATTATTATTAGACAAAAGATAGGAACAATTACGGATATCCGCTTTTCCAAGGAATACCATCCAGTTATTACATATGCAATTGTTATAACATACTGTAAAACGTAGTTTTCCACGTATCCAAAAAAGAACTGACTTCCCGCGCTGAAGACCAACAAACATCCCAGTAAAAATTTTTCCATTACCCGCAACTGGAAAAACCGCACACTCCAGAAAACAAGCGCAAGGAAGGCGATTGCTGATATGATATCGATGGTGTAGTATACGGTGTAGGGATTTGGCTTTGCCTCAAAGGGATGCAAGTTCATAGCCGTCCGGTAAATCCAGAACATCAACGGTTGGTTACGAAAACTTAAGCTGATTTCACTGCTGTTAATCCCGAGCGGCACGGAGCGTAAAAGTACCGCGCCGTCGCCGAGAAGGTGCAGTTTCGCCGGAAAGAGGTAGATGAGAGCAAAAAAAACGGCTGCTGTCAGGATGAATGCGACTGGAAGAGGCAAAGCAGAGAGCTTCCTGATCCCGATTTCGATGAATTTGAGGATCCTGTTCTGAAATTTTGGAATTGCCGCTACAAGGAGTATACCGGCGAACAGCAGGAGAGTCGTTTCACCATAGAAACCGAAGAAATGAAATCCCCAGTTCTCGTGCATCGGCGAGACAGCTCCCCACACGTGGAGCAAAACGATGACGACAAAGGTGGATACAAGCAGAATCAGATATTTATTCACGGATCATGTTTTTTATGTGATTTTGGCTTCATAATAATTTTTTCGTGAAACATTTCAAATATTTACATCTTAATACTTACCTTTCCCTCGTCCCCGCTATAAAAATCGGTGGGTGAACTCTCCTACAAAGAGAAGGGATTCTCGATCTCAGTCTTTTAAAAACTTAGCCGTTACATCCTCCCCTCGTAGGGGAGCATGCCCCCGCCTGCCTGTGTTTGTTCCAAGGTAGCGGGCAGGCGCCTGCGGCGTGAGATCCTCCGACAAAAAGAAGGCAGACAAGCGGGAATGACAGTAGGGGCCTGTCGTCGCCTGCCTCTACCAATTTCTACCCACATCTGCCAATGTCATACCCACATGCTTCTGGTGGGTATCCAGGACTTAGACCCAGCTCTGGATTCCCCGCCCGACCGAACGGAGCACGGTCTTATCATCGGTCGTTCGGGCGGGCCGATAAGAGCATTCGGGAATGACAGTTTGCTTAATCGTATCTATTCTTTAATTATTGGGAGTATCTCACCATCCTGATATAGATCTTGCCAATGCGGATTATACTTCTCAATCAGACGTAATTTCCAAGCACGATTCCATTTCTTTAATTGTTTCTCCCGAGGTATAGCCGAATTGACATTCCTGTGTTCTTCATAATATACTAAGATAGATATATCATATCTCTGTGTAAATCCCTTTATTAACTTTTGTTTATGCTCGTAAACTCTCCGTGCAAGATCATTGGTTATACCGATGTACAATGTGCCATTTCGTTTACTTGCAAGGATGTACACAAAATATATTTTATCTCCATACATTTCTGATCTCCCTCCTGGATTCCCGATAAAAACATTCGGGAATGACATTGGGCGTCGTTGTCATACCCACACTCACGCCTGTCATACCCACATGCTTCTGGTGTGTATCCAGGACTATGGTTATTCTTTTAATTTACGAATATCCTCAAGCTGCCGCAAGCGTTTTTGTATGATCGTGTCTGCAGGCTGTATCCGGAGATATTGGCGATAGTATTCGAGAGCCTTTGGAGTATTTTTAAGGGCCACATAGTTGTCACCGATCAAGTTCAGTATCAGAGGATCGTGCATACCGAGGCGGTATGCCGTTTCGAGATGTCGGACCGCTTCCGAGTGCTCCTTCATCTGCGTGAAACATGAACCG
>CAYGZY010000048.1:0-2202 GCA_964354485.1 uncultured Chlorobiaceae bacterium
TAGCTTCTGTCGGGGTCCAGATAAGCCAGATTATAGCGCCCGAACAATTTTGACATCGGGAACAGCGTACTCAATCCGACAATCTTGGTAAATGCGACCCAGGGTGTAGGATAACTCCTCCTGCATGCCAGCTGCAGCGAACCGTCGGGATTCAGGATCTTACAGCCTGCAAGTCCGACCGACTGATCGCGATCGAGGAAATCGCACATCACGCGGAAACTGTCCTCCTGAACGATTGTATCAGGATTTAGGAGGAGAACGTATTTCCCCTTCGCTTCCTTCAGAGCTCTGTTGTTGGCTGCCGCGAATCCGACATTACGTTCATTTACGATTACTGTGACAGCGGGGAACTTCTGCTTCAGCATTTCTATGCTACCGTCATCAGAAGCATTGTCTACGATGATGATTTCGCCTTCGAGTCCATGGAGCGCTTTCTCTACGGAACGCAGACACGTCTCGAGGAAGGCACGGACATTATAATTAACGATTATGACGGAAAGAGTCACGGCGGACTTTACAACCTCCCGAAGATTTTCTTGAACTTCAGCTTCCACACCATGAAGACAGCTTCGTACACAATCTTCTTCGACATCTTGGAAACTCCTGACCGGCGGTCGAAGAAAATGATGGGGTGTTCACAGACCGAAAATCCTTTGCTCCATGCCTTGAAGTTTATTTCAATCTGGAACGCGTAGCCATTCGAATGGATTTTTTCAAGGTCGATCGCCTCAAGTACCGCCCGGCGAAAACATTTGAATCCGCCGGTAGCATCTTTGACGGGCATGCCGGTAACTACGCGCGTGTAGACGTTTGCACCGTAACTGAGGATCAGTCTGCGGATGGACCAGTTTATTATCCGGACACCATTTATGTATCGCGAACCGATGACGAGATCGTATCCGGATATTTTCTGCAGAAAATTAGGGATCTCTTCAGGACTGTGAGAAAAATCGGCATCCATTTCAAAGATGTAATCAAACTTTTTCGCTATCGCGTACTTAAATCCTTCCACGTATGCGGTGCCAAGCCCCATTTTACCGGGACGCCGAATAAGGTGAATCCGGGGATTATTCGATTGGATCCGTGCCACGATATCGCCCGTACCGTCCGGCGAGTTATCGTCGACGATGAGAACCTCAATCTCAGGACCCTTAGCGAGGACCTCGGTTATGAACCTCTCAATGTTGTCTGCTTCATCGTATGTTGGTGTTACAACAAGTGTCCGCGGCATTTCAACTCTCTTATATTAAAGAATAAATTTTAGCATCAGTACTCTACAAATATCCGGATTGCGGCTGTGTGGTCATCTGTTTTCGATGAACCGTCTTCAGTAAGGGAATGAGAATATTCATACATTCCCGAAACGAAAAAATTCGTGACCGGTTCATACTCACCTCGCACTAGAATCCGTGATGATTTGATTACAATTCCATCTAAGAATCTCGCGACCTCCGGATCTGAATCCGAATGACCTCTCAATATATCTCCTCCGACATTGAGAAAATTCCCGTCTTTAAAGTAATTCGTGCCATGCCTGACGGATGCAAAGCTTAACCAGGTCCTAAGACGACAAAACGGCCGGTATGCAACCTCGAAGAGCCATTCATCCGAATTTGGATTGAGATGATGCCCGAGGCCTATGCTTCTGTGCGTATAGTTATTTCCCGCAATACGGTTGCTGTACACGTACGGCTCAAGCCGTGTATATTCGATAACGGCATCAACATCGGGAACCCCCGCAATCTCCGCTACGTACACGCCTCCCTGCCAGCCGAATTCGTTTCCCCACCAACCTGTCCCCATTTTACTGAAATCGATATCATCGATCAACCACGTTCCATACAATTTGTACCGATCCATCGGAAATACCTCAACATCGACGCTCACGAAAGCATTGTCACGATCCTTGAGGGAATGCTCCGATGACTTATAAAAATTGACCGGATTCATATAGGCGAATTCCATTGATTGCCGCTGGTAGATGACCATTTCAGAAAGACCGATGTTCGCAAAATTTCCAATGGAAAACTGCGCCCTGTGCATTGCTATATACTTATTAAGATCGGATTCTGTTGAGAGCGTCGAGTCGTTGACAAGCGAACCGTGCAGGAATGTAAATCTGAACCACTTATGGTGGAAATCCAATTTCACTGCATCGAACACCGGCGCGTTATCCGAAAGGAGAAGTCGGTCGGAATAGCC
>CAYGZY010000049.1:0-22435 GCA_964354485.1 uncultured Chlorobiaceae bacterium
GGAATATATCTCTCTTTCGACCCTTTCCCCAGTACTTTAACAATACCTTCCTGCCAGTGGATATCCGGCTGTCTGATCGTTATAAGTTCACTCACTCTCGTGCCGGTAGCATAAAGTGTCTCGAGGATTGCCCGATCCCGAATTCCGAGCGGTTCCGATGTCATCGGTTGGTTCAGGATTTTTTCAACTTCATCCTGATTAAGGACATCGGGCAATTCCCGCGGAAGTTTTGGCGAGTCGATATTTTCAGCCGGATTCTTCTGTGCTAATCCGTCGCTCATGAGGAATTTATGGAACATCCTGATAGCTGACAGCGTACGTGTGACGCTTCGCGGCGATAAACCGTATTTGTAGAGTTCCGACAGGAATTTCGAAATGTCTTTTCCCTCTATACGTGCCGATGAACTGATTCCATGGTCCTGAAGGTATGCCCTGTAGCGTTCGAGGTCGTTTGTGTACGCCGCAACCGTGTTCGGTGAAATATTTTTCTCAAGCTGAAGGTAGTGAAAGTAGGAACGGAGCTCTTCTTTCATTGGACGTCGTCCACGGATCAGGTGATTGTTGTTGACGGCTGTTCTATCGAGACCGATGGAGGAGTTTGTTCGGGGGCAGGGACTTCGCTCCCTTCCGATTCGGATATTTTTGTTTCCTCGATTTTCTCTGCAGGCGGAGAACTATCCTGTATCTTCTCTTCAACAGCTTCCTTCTGCTCCTTAACCTGTGATCCCTCTCCCTCCTGTTCCGGATATTGAATCCGGTGGTGGTGGATGCCGATGAGAATTTTCAGGAAAGCTTCTTTTATTTTAGTGAGATCGCGGAGGGTCAGTTCACACTCGTCGAGCTGTCCTTCCATGAAACGGTGTTTAATCATGTTATCTATCGCCGCTTCAAGTTTCTGAGGCGTAAGGTTAGGATAGGTTCGTGTTGAAGCTTCCACAGAATCTGCTAGCATAACGATACCGGCTTCTTTCGTTTGCGGTTTAGGACCCGGGTAGAGGTAATCCTCCTCATGAATCGGATCCTTGGGCGGTTTTTTTGCCGCTTGTTTCAACGCCTTATCATAGAAGAACGATATCCTTGTCGTTCCGTGATGCTGAGGAATGAAATTCAGGACCACTTCGGGCAACCCCCGCTTTCTACCGAGTTCAATTCCCTCGCGGACGTGCGAGGAAATGATAAGGGCGCTCATTCTTGGTTTCAGTCGGTTGTGGCGGCTGTGCGGACCAACTTGATTTTCAACGAAGTATTCCGGTTTCAATAATTTTCCGATGTCGTGGTAGTATCCGCCGACGCGGGCGAGAATCGAATTGGCACCGATTGCTTCCGCTGCGGCTTCTGCCAGATTTCCTATCGTAACGCTGTGGTGAAAAGTTCCGGGCGCCTGTTCCGACAGCTCGATGAGGAGCGGATTGTTTAAATCCGAAAGTTCAGCCAGCGTGAGATCCGTCGTCACTTTGAATACTCTCTCAAAGAAAAAGAGGAGTCCGTATGTAAGAACCGGCGATACTATTGCGTTGATCAATGCGAATCCGGCCTCCGTAGCCATTAGAGACAACGAGTGCAGAGCTGCCAGCGAGATAGCAAGTATGGAGACAATGTAGGCGAAAAATATATATATGAGCGATCTGAATATCTGTGTCCGGCTCCGTATATCCCGCACCGTATAAGTTCCGATCGTACCGGCCACAATCGATGCGAGGGCAAGGCTGTAATCGTTTCCCCGCATGCCGGCGATGAGGAATGCGATCGCGACAGTCCCGTAGAATGCAATACGCGAATTGAAAATAATGGCAAAGAGCATCGAAGCGGCAGGAACGAAGATCAGGTACTCCAGAGGCGCTTCAACATCCACGATAACTGTTATGTACCCAAAGAACATCTGCATCAGAATGATGATGCCTATGAGGAGAAGCTTGCTGTTGTCTCTGAAGCATTGCCGCTGGAAATAGTACAGATAGAGTGCGAATAGGCCGAGAATGATAGTCACATGGAAGAATATCCCCAGCCAGTACTGCCACGAGGCGGAAACCGTACTCCGTTCAATCACCGCACGGCGGTATGATTCGAGTTTTAATCTGACATCCTCGGTAATACGTTCATGCTTGCCGATAATACGTTCGTTCTGCAGAACGAAACCTGTAGTCCTGGGAACGTTGTCTGCGGCGATCTGCAGCGCCACGTTGGTTTCGGAGGCATTCAGGATGAGATTGGGAGTAATTACTGTACGGAGAATTTTACCGACTAACTGCAACTCATCAGATCCTCTGAAGTTGTCCTGGATTCGTGCATTGATAATCCCAAAGACCTCTTCCAGATCGTAGAATTTTGCAGTGGGGATGAGTTCTTCATTATTTCCTTTTCGGATTGCGACATATGGTTGGGTAAGTCGTGTTTTCGACCGGTTGAGAAGACCAGTTTGGTAAATATCGGCGAGGAGCGGAGGAAGTAAATTTTCACAGCGATCGACAAACGAAGAGACGCGCTGACTCCGGTGTATACGAATGATCTGCAATTCATCATCGGTTAGCGGAAAAGGGGTCCCCTTCACAGCCGCAGGATCGTTGCTCGCCCTATCGTGTGAGATGATTCTCAATGCCGATAAAATTGCCCTCAGGCTGTCCGTATATCGTATCGCAGCATCGGATTTCCGTTCGTACACCGGCGGGACAGCATCCATTGCTTCCTGCCGTTTACGCTGATAAACATTCTGATCCTTGTAAATCGGAAAGTCGAAAGGAGCTACTAAATCTTTCTCAACCCATACTGTTCCTACAGTGCTCGTATATTCGAACGAATCAAAATGCGGAAACATGAGAAGCGTAAGAGTAAGAACGCAGACACCAATCGCGATTTTTATTCCCGTATTACCCTTTATGCTGTCGGGATTTATGAAGTCGGTGATCCGATCTTTAATATTTTCCGGCGGAAATTCCATAATTCTTCCTAAATATGAGAAGAAGTTGAGAGAGAAGCAAGCAAAAGCGCTGTGTGACCAGATTTTCATGCACCCGCACATCCGTCATCGGATGAAATGAAAGATAATCTTGACTCTCGTTCCTGAGACCTTTATATTGAACACTCACACAATTCAATCTTATCAATGAATACAACAGGTCTACTTCGGTCGTATCCGAAGGTTTTCTGGATCGCGAATGTGATGGAACTTTTTGAACGAGCCGCGTACTACGGCTTGAATTCAATACTCGCGATCTACCTTTCCGACTCTCTGCAGGAAGGCGGACTCGGATTCTCAGAACAGTCTGTTGGATTTCTTCAGAGTCTGATTTACGCGATCACGTATATCGTTCCCATCATCGGCGGCGCGCTGGCGGATCGGTATGGGTACCGGAGAATGCTGCTCGTTGCATTTTCACTCCTCTCGGCAGGATATTTCATCAGCGGACACATGAGCGCCTACGGAACCGTCTTTGCGAGCCTGCTCATCATGGCAACCGGCGCAGGATTATTCAAACCGATTATCAGCGGAACGATAGCCAGATCCACGACGGAAGAAAACTCCGGCTTCGGTTTCGGGATCTACTACTGGATGATCAATCTCGGGGCATTCCTTGCACCCCTCTTCGTAAGTTACCTTAAAGGATTTTCATGGAGCTACGTCTTCACAGCATCCTCCGTTTACTGCGCCCTGATGCTCCTCCCGGCGATATTCCTGTATCGTGACCCTCCGAAACCCGAAAGCACAATAACGCTGAAGGAAGTCCTCGCGAGAATGACGATGGTGCTCGGCGATACCCGCTTTATGCTCATGATTTTCGTCTACTCAGGATTTTGGATACTCTACTTCCAAACTTTCGGTTCAGTCCTTTGGTTTCTTCGGGATTTCATCGATACCGCACCGATCGACCGGGTATTTCAATCCATCGGTATACCGTTAAAATTCGACGCCGAACACGTTACAGTCATTAATGCCGGAACGATCATCCTGCTCCAGGTAATCATAAGCAGAATCGTAAAGAATTTCAGGCCAATCCTCACGATGGTCGGAGGTTTCTCCATCGGCATCTTAGGATTCGTATGCCTTGCGTTTGCGACGAACATCTGGATATTTATTGCCGGAATGATCGTCTTCTCCATCGGTGAAATGACGGCTCACCCGAAGTACTTCAGCTATATCGGATTAGTAGCGCCTACGGATCGTAAGGCGGTTTATATGGGTTATGCCTTCCTGTATGGTGTTGTAGGAAGTCTCGTCGGCTCTAATCTCGGTGGTGTCATGTACGAATCGATCCTCAAACCACTTGTCGGTCTTGATGCCGTGGATGCCGAAATCAGATTTTTCTGGCTGACTTTTGCAGGATTAGGCCTTATTGCCATGACCGGACTGCTGTTGTACGACCGTTTTTTCAGTACCGACACGCCGAAGGCAAATTCAATCTCCCGAAAAATCATGCTCGGTGTTTATTCACTTCTTATAGTTCTGGGTATGTTTTTTCTTTATATTGCCGCATTCAGCGGGCAGGAGATTTCATACAAGACACTTGTTCAGGCATCCATCATGCTGATTATCGGCATAGGCGGCATCACGATTACGCTTCGGAAGGAATAGCGGAAATGATGCATGGATATGCATACGTCAAAAAGTATCGGAACACTACAACAGAAAAACAATGAAAGGAGAAAATAATGTATCAGACGATCGATAATTTCCTCAACGATTGGAAGAACGAAAACCAACTGACGCTCAAAGTACTCAAAGCTCTCACCGACCAGTCTCTTTCACAAAAAGTATCAGCCGAAGGGCGAACGCTGGGATTTCTTGCCTGGCACATCGTGTTGACCCTTGGTGAGATGGGCGGCAAAACCGGAATTACGGTTGATGCTCCGGCCGAAAACACACCGGTACCATCGAATGTTTCGGCGATATCCCAGACCTATGAAAAAGTTGCCCAATCGATCGCGGATTACATCCGGAATCACTGGAACGATTCATCCCTTCAGGGTCAGGTTGACATGTATGGCGAACAATGGAAGAGGGGCACGGCGCTGTCAGCGCTTGTGAAGCATGAAATACACCACCGCGCCCAGATGACAATCCTGATGCGGCAGGCGAATATTCAGGTTCCGGGTGTTTATGGACCCTCAAAAGAAGAATGGTCGCAGTACGGCATGCCGCCGATGAAATAAATGGGATAGATGAATTTTACCGGATAGGTGGTCATGAGGGGAGATCACGACAACGGTGATGGCGGCAGGCGAGGGTAGGTAATTGATAGTTTTCAAATCGGAACTACTCCTTTACAATCGGGATACTTAGCACACCCCAAAAATTGTGATCCGGCTCGCGGTCCCTTATTTGCTGTGCGTAAAACCATTGCTCCGCCACATCGTGGACAACAAGGCGGTTGTATGTTGTTTTTTTTATCAGTCTGATGAGACTGATCCGACCGATCCAATTGCCCAGATCGATCACTCCTGGTTCTTTCCTGGAACCGTGCAGTCGCCAACTGCTCGCTATAACCACCTCGTTTGATGAATTGCCGTTCAAGTGCTTGAATCTGCCGATCAAGCAGATAGTTAGCCTGGTGTATGATGCAGATAATGGCATTTGCGGCCACCGCTGGATCATCATTTGCAAGCCAGTGCCGATAAAGCGCGTACTGATCCGCCTGACCATCAAGATACCGAGCAACTTGCCGAACCTTCAGCGCTTCGTCGGAATCTTTTGCCCATTGGATGTGACCGCGTTGTCGCAAGAAGTCCTCATAGTCGAGCAGAAGTTCATCAAGGCTGGCTCGAGCAACGTTTACTAGGCGAAGTTCGGTTTTACTCGAAGTGGCGGATGCGCGGCTACCCTCGGCGATGTTTTGGCGACCAGACCGCGCCGCCTGGACCATCTGGTCGCGTGTACGGGAACGCATATCTATAAAGCGCTCACAAAACATGACGGTGGCATCGTAGATGATGGTTGTAGTTTGAAAAGAACGCAAACCGCGATAACCACCACTGGGGCGCAGACGGTGGAAAACGTGTTTATCCGCTTTGTCTAATCGGCTCGTATCACTTGTTTTATCTTCGTCATTCATTCCTTCTCCTCCCACCGTGCCTCCGTAAGCTTTGCCCTAATTTTTTCCCCATGACATGCTGCTGATGAAGTAAGTGGTACATAATATGGGTAAATGGCACGTGTGCCACCCCATCTTGATATTCCAAATTGGAATATCAAGCTCTCGAACTCTTTCTGCGTTAGCCCATACTATTTGTACCATATGCTATCGATTTAGCGCCCAGATGTAGCCTGCAGATTCTGTACAATCATTGCCTTGCAAATCCAATGAGTGGTTGATAATTATTTTCATCAGCTTCGTGAATCGCATTCAAATAGGCTGATCGTGCGGCGCCTTTCACAGTGAGATTGATGCTACCCCACGAAAAGTGAGGTTGACCAAGCCCATGGCTCACTAGAATATCTCCCATAAGCCGGGAATGTCTCCCATTACCGTTTGCGAAGGGGTGGATATTCACAATCCGGTGGCTGAATCGTACGGCGATTTCATCCTTAACGAAGACTTTGTTAACGATCCAGAATCGACAATCATCCAGGAGCTTTTTAAGTTCAATACGGATCTGATTCTTGTCCACTCCCAGATTCTTGTTCGATGTACGGAATTCTCCAGCCCACTTCCAAATATCCTCGAACATCTTCTTGTGTAATTCCTTCACAAACTCCTCGGTAAGTATCTGGTCGAGTGTAAACGTTTTCTTCATCGACCATTCAATTGCTTTCTCGACGCCAAGCTGTTCGAATTCGTCCAGTTCTCCTCGTGTTGCAATTGTCGTGATAAGAAGACCTTCTTTCTCATCCTCATCAAGCGGAATCTTACCATCCGTGTAATCGAAGTCTAATCCCATAGATATTTCGGCAACTCCCTGACTATCATCTCAGTTTTTTGTTGGATAGCCCTTTTCAATCTCAAATCTGAGTTTACCTGATCTTCCAAGCTCATCGTGTGAGATGTGCGCAGTACAATTTCTTTTGCTTTTAGGGCGGCTTTTCTTTCGATGAGTTTTTCCAGTGATCCGTCATTAGGAATGAAGGCATACACAAATTTCATATCAAGTGCTTCAGCAGTCTTTTTTAATTTGTTAAGTGAGATTGAACATCCTTTTTCACTCTGCTCAAGTTTTTTCACATTTTGAGCAGTTACACCCAATTTAATTGCTAATTGTCTGAGCGACATATTAAGAGCATTGCGTACTGTATATATCCATCCTTCTGACATTATTGTATGTACCTCCATCTTCCTAAGGGCGGCTATTCTATTGTCCAGTTGCTCTAGTATTAATCGTTTTTTTGCTATATTCATGGGTTTCCTTATAATATTTACATATAATATAAACCTTTAGGTTTAATTTTCAAAATAATATATCAACTTATAAGTTGAATATACTTAATATTAAATCAACTTATAGATTTAAATTTGGAGAGCTGGTTGGTCGAATGTCCCCTTTTTTAACAAAATTGAAGGAACTCTTGTTAAAAAGATTGACCGATGCAATATCCTTGTTTATTGCAAGCAGTTCCCGTAATGCTGCAAATGTGGGCATAATTTGGATGTTTACCTGTACAGCACGTTTACTATTCAACACGCTCGAAAGTATAGCTACACCCAACTCCGTGAATGCATAGGGAAACTTCCGTGTGCCACCCCTTCTTGATATTCCAAATTGGAACATCAAGTTTTTATATTCCTCCGGAGTAAGTTGGAACATAAAATCGGAGGGAAAACGATCTCCATTTCGCCGCACTGCTTTGTTGAGATCCCGCGTTTCAACCCCATAGAGTTCGGCAAGATCTCTATCGAGCATTACCTTCAGTCTTCTGAGGAATAAAATAGATCGTTCGATTCGTTCTTGAGGCAGGAATGATTTAATCTGATGGGTCTTCATAATGTTTGTTCCTCCCTAATGTGATTACAATTTGGAGCCACATGCTCTCCCGAATGAACCTCCCGACGTGCAGCACTATACTTGCTTTGTGCAAGTTCAGTATAATAATATTTTCTTAATTATGGAAATTCATAATTAAGTTAACTGTGGTAAACTGAACTATAGTATTTTATTTTTAGGTCTGACAGATGTTGCGTTTAACGTTTGCATAAAACCGTTGTTGTCATGTGATGATCCGCGGCATTTCATTCTTCTGTGAAAAAGTCTGAGTCAATGCGCTTGACTTCATATATAGAAGCACGAGCTACTCCCAAATTAAAATCGATCATATAGTTTGCGAGTGCTTTGTTATCGATGAGTATGACCTTGGGATCAATCGTCTCAATGTATGTTCTTGCATCATCGGAAAACCGACCTGTCGTGATAAAAACTCCCTTCTTTGCTCGCTTACCATGCAACGCTCCTACAAATCGCTGTATCTCGGGACGACCCACCGTCCCTTCCCATTTCTTTGCTTGGATATAAATTACATCAAGCCCGAGGCGATCCTCCTTGATTATCCCATCGACTCCTTCATCACCAGTGTGACTGATAGCCTGCCCCGCATCTTCGATTGATCCACCATATCCCATGGCGACCATGAGTTCGACTACGAGTCGTTCGAAAAATTCAGGTGAATTTGCTTTAACACGTTCTAATAGATCACTTGCAAGTTGATTTCTGATGCCTTGGTATGCTTGCTGTAATGTCTCTTCAGGTGTAGCAACCACTATGATATTTTGAGCCTCCTGTTCCTCAGATTGTGATCGATCTGCCGTGTGGAATTCAACAAATTCTGGATAGCGATTGAGGACGCGAACATCAATTCGATCAAGACCTTCTTGATATAGTTCTCTCCCTCTATTTGTAATCCGAAAGTGAGCACGACGAGTAGATTCGAGAACTCGAGCTTGGACGAAATAGCTCTTTGCCCAGGCAACACGGTTATCGAACTTCGTCTGAGTGCCGCTAGCAAGCTTTTCTGCACGATCAGCTTCAGTTATACCCATTGATTGTGCAATCTGATCACGGACCTCGTGGATAGAGTGTTCATTTTCATCGGCTACAATGTCAAGGAGAGGTTTGAAGAAAAACTGAAAGTCAGGTATTGGCATTAAATATCTCCGTTATTAAAATATTCCTTAGTTGCCGCGGGATTTCACACAACTCTATCTGAAACGCCTTTTATTTCGTTTTTGCTTTCCATCGTCGTCATTAAAATTATATATTCACAACTATGCAAGATCGTTTACTGGAAGGGAATTATAACTCCACCATCGTAAAGTTAATACACGTCAAACTCCCTTTTCCAGCTGAATAGATTGTACTAAATATTTCGTGCAAATTCAAGGAAAGCGATTACAAATTATGACACGGAAATATGGTTAAATCAATGCGATCGAAATCGCTTACCAGTCCATGCTTACTCAGCAACTTTTCCCCACCCGACTTTCGAGAGATGATAGTACAGAACACTCATCGCTGCAGCTGCGATGGTAAAGAAAACAACCGCTGCCGGGTAATTGCCTAGAATTAGTTTTCCGATGCCAAATAGAACATTGTAAACCAGAACGATACCTGCAAGCCAATCGATGAGGAGTATTCCATACCCCTTCTCCTGTTGAACATTAGGAACCAGCATGGCAACCGGCTTCCACCATCCGCCGGGCCTTATCCTTTCGAAGAATTTTTTTAGAATTATCTCTTCGGTCGGTTTCGTAAGGAATGTAACAGCAATCCAAACGACAGTAGTGAAAGCGGTAATGACCAGAAGAGATTCTGGGAACTGAATGTTTGTAAAATATTTCACATAACCATAAGCAAAAAACGGAGCAACCATAGCCGCAATTTCCGACCACGCACTGATCCTCCACCAGTACCATCGAAGAATCAGAACCAGCCCGAGACCCGCTCCGGCTTCTATGATGAATGTCCATGCGCCTGAAATTGTGTTGATGATAAATGTCACTCCAAGAGCAAGCACCATCATCATTCCTGTGGCGAGCCGTGAAACCGCAATGTAGTGCTTTTCCTCCCTGTTCTTTACGATGAACCTCCTGTAGAAATCGTTCAGGAAGTACGATGTTCCCCAATTCAACTGTGTTGCCACAGTGGACATATAAGCTGCAAAAAAAGATGCGACCAAAACTCCTTTCAATCCGGCGGGCAGGTAATCACGCATCGCATAGACATAGCCAAGTCGTTTCTCATCCGGACCAAGTTCAGGATAGAGAACGAGAGAGGCAAGTCCTACAATAATCCACGGCCAGGGACGGATGCAGTAGTGCGCAATGGTAAACCAGAGAGTGGCGAGGAGTGAATGCTTTTCGTCCTTTGCCGACATCATCCTCTGCGCGATGTAGCCACCGCCGCCGGGTTCCGCTCCCGGGTACCAAGATGCCCACCACTGCACACCTATAAACGTCAGAAAAGCAGGAATACTCAATGAAAGAACGCCGCTTTCACCGCCCCCTGATTCACCAATGACCGGCAGGAAGCGGATTGTCCAGTCGGGGAGTTTTTCTACTAATCCCGACACACCTCCGATTTGCGGTAGGCCCAGTACGACAAACGCAAGCACGATACACCCTGCCATGGCAAGTATGAACTGAAAAACATCCGTGACCGCAACCCCCCACAAACCCGACATTGCCGAGTACAGGGCAGTGATCATCATGGCAAGCGCAACATACAGCATGACCTGACCATGTGGAATGCCAAACATACCTTCGAGAATTGCAGCCATTGCCAGATTAACCCAGCCAATGATTATCGCGTTGATGAAAAGTCCGAGGTAGAGTGCGCGAAATCCGCGGAGGAATGCCGCTGGCTTTCCTGAGTAACGTATCTCGACGAATTCCACGTCCGTAACGATCTGTGCACGCCTCCAGAGACGCGCGAAGAAGAATACCGTAAGCATCCCGCCGAAGACGAAATTCCACCATAACCAGTTACCGGCGATACCGTTTTTTGCAACGAGTTCAGTAACGGCGAGCGGCGTGTCGGCAGCGAACGTTGTCGCGACCATGGATGTACCGGCAAGCCACCAGGGAAGATTGCGCCCCGAAAGAAAATATTCATTAACATTTTTGCCGGCCCGTTTGGAATAGTAGATTCCGATTCCGGCGCTCAACACAAAATACAAAACAATAATAATCCAATCGGAGGTGCTCATACGACATTAAGTTTTATTTGTACCCGGTGAATTCTGAACTGCTGAACTGAGATTTCCTACTATGATCGTAGTAACACAGCCAATGAACGTATGCCACGTCCAGCCGATTGTCGTCCATGAAATGACGGCAGCCATCATGAGGAGTCCCGCCGAAAAACCGATGAACGCATCCCGCTGGCCGACGCGCGGAAAGAGTAGCCCTAGAAAGAACGTCCCTAGAAGTCCGCCGTACGTCACGGAAGCAATCTGTAAACCAATTTCAACAACGGGATTCTTCGTATCTGTGAAAAGCATCGCTCCGCCGATCAGGACAACACCCCAGAGCAGTGTGAAGATTCGCGACCATCGCACTTCATGTTGCCCGTTTCCTGCGCCTGATTTTGATGAAGTCCTGAAAAGATCCAGATATGTGGATGATGCAAGCGAACTTATCGACGACGACAAACTCCCCATCGCTGAAGCAAATACTCCGGCAAGAACAAGACCGGTAATGCCGGTGGGCAGAAATTCGACGATGAACTTCGGGAAAACCTCGTCGGAGGATGATAAGCCGAGTTCCCGGTATGGCACGCCTCCGTAGAAAGCGTAAAGACACAATCCCATTACAAGAAAAAACGCAAACTGCAAAACGATGAACGAGGCATCTAGCATCAGAGCTTTCTGACTATCTTTACGTGAAGAACAGCCAAGAAGTCGCTGAACCAGCAGCTGGTCGGTCCCGTGCGACGCCATGGTAAGAAATGTGCCGCCGAGGATTCCACCGAGGAGCGTGTAGGGGGATGAAAAAAATCCGATTAATCCGCCGCCGCTTTTGAGATTAAACACCTCCATCTTGCTGGGAATTTCCGCGGTAGCATACCGGACTACATCGCTCCACCCGCCCGGGAGAGTACGAAGAATTATGATCATGGAGATGACGGCGCCGCTCAGGTAGATGAACAGCTGGACTACGTCCATAGCAACGACAGCTTTCAATCCGCCGATGTATGTATAGATAAGAGTAAAGGAACCTATAATCAGGATGCTGGTGGGATAATCGAAGCCGGTAATCAGGTGCAGGGGAATGGCTGTTGCGAATAATCTGACACCCGAGGCGAGCACGCGTGTGACGATAAAAACGGAAGATGTAAACTTTCTGAGCGGTATACCAAATCGTCTCCCGATGAAATCGTAGGCAGTTTCAAGGTCGCCCTTGTAATACGCCGGAATGAAAATAACACTTACAAGCAATCTCCCCACAAAGTAACCGATCGCCACTTGTAGAAAATGCATCGTACCTGCATACGCCATGCCCGGGATGCTGATGAAAGTGAGGGCGCTTGTCTCGCTAGCGACGATTGAAAATCCCACCATCCACCACCGCATTGTTTTCCCGCCGAGAAAATAATCACGGTACGATTTCTGTTTTCCTGCAATTAACGATCCGGCGAGTGTTACACCGATGAGGTAAGCGCTAACGATTACGTAATCAATAGTGGAAAAGCCCATCTGCAGCTCAGCGGGCCATAGCATCAAGGAGAGCAGCCGGATTCAGCCGGCTATGCCTTGAGGGCATCCTCGATTTTTGCATTGATGGTGAAAACCCGATCGAGCTGGGAGATCCTCATTAAATTCATGACTTTCTCATGGACATGAACGAGATGTATACTTCCGCCGTGTTCCCGCATCGCCCTGTCCGCGATCAGGAGCGCGCTCAGGCCACTGCTGTCGCAGAATTGTACCTCGTGCAGATCGATGATCAGCTTTGCAGCCGCTTTCGGTTTGCAGAGGATGAGAAATTCCGCCTTTAATTCGGGTGCAACCATTGAATCGAGTTTACGTCCATGGAGCTTCAGTATTGTTGCTTTTCCGTTTTTTGTAATATCAAACTTCATTTTTTCTCCATAAACCTGTTAAAACATAGCAAGACATTCTGCAAATTTTTCGTACACAACCTGAGGCGTCCGTTGCTTGTTCAGGTTAATACTAATATTAAAAAACACCTCAGATACCGGACTTGTAAAACCCACTCGTACTTTTGCCTGTGACGCTTTGCAAATATACGCACTATGAAGGACGAAATCAAGATTGAGATCGATAGCGACATCAAACTCCCGGGTTAATATTCTCTGGAGCGCAACCTTCGTCGGGAGCGATAATTTATTTATATCCGGAGGATCGAGTCGTACCACCACGCAACGGGGAAAATTAGCCAGAGCCGTTTCGCGCGTACTATTATGTACGACGGTCAGGTGAATTTCCTTCATACGTTCCCGGAATGAACGGAGAGCGTTCCCCGCGATGACCGCATATTCATAACCGACGGGCATAATGATGAGAACATGCCGGGCGCTCCGTAAAAACTTGGTCAACGGCTGGACCTGATCAAAATCGTTGCGAAACTGAAACTTTGCAACCTGCAATCCGAGGTACGCGAGAGCGTTTTCAAACATCAGCGGACTTTCTTTTGGTGTATGACTGATAAAAACTTTTCTTCATCCCATATTTCGATTCCCAGCTCCTTTGCTTTGCGGAGCTTGGAACCCGGATCGTCACCTGCAATCAATATATCAATTTTTTTTGAAACAACATCAGCTGTCTTCCCACCTTCCTGCTCAATCAATTCTTTCACCTTTTCACGTGCCATATCATTCAAAGTACCCGTTAATACAATCGTTTTGTTCGCAAACACTCCGCTTTTCGCTTTTCCGGACGCCGACATCTTTAAACCCGCTTCCCGCAGGCGGTCAATAATTTTTCTGTTGTGCCCGTTGCCGAAAAAATCGTGAATGCTCCCGGCAATTTTCGGACCGATCTCGGGTACTTTCTGCAGTTTATCGGGATCCGTATTGATGAGATCATCCATCGATAAAAAGTGCTCTGCCAGGACTTTCGCCACCGTTGCACCCACATGTCGTATCCCGAGAGCGAAAAGGATCCGATGGTACGGCTGTTCCTTGCTTTTTTCGATTCCATCCAATAAATTCCTGACGCTCTTCTCACCCCATCTCTCCAACCCGAGGATTCTATCGCGATGCCTGTACAGTTCGTAGAGGTCGGCAATACTATGAACGAGATTCAGACTGACAAGCTGATCTATAACTGCTTCACCCAATCCATCAATATCCATCGATCCACGCGCTGCCCAATGCTCAATGCGCTCGCGAACCTGCTGCGGGCATTCAGTATTCTCACAGAAATAATTCGCCTCATCCTGCGGACGAACCAGTAACGAGCCGCACTCGGGACATTTTCGCGGGAATGAAAAAGCTGTCGAACGAGCAGGGCGCTTCTCATGCCGGACTGCGGTTACTTTTGGTATAACATCTCCTCCCCGCTCAACGAGAACTGTATCTCCGATGCGGATATCCAACGACTTGATGTAATCTTCATTATAGAGCGACGCGCGGCTCACGGTAGTTCCGCCTATCGCTACCGGTTCGAGGTCGGCAACGGGAGTTATCGTTCCGACCCGCCCGACCTGAAGGCGGATACCCTTAATGACCGTTTCCGCTCCCCGGGATGGGAACTTGCAGGCGATCGCCCAGCGCGGACTTTTTGCAATCGCACCTAACTTCCTTTGCTGATCCAGAGAATCAACTTTTACAACTATTCCGTCCACATCAAAGGGAAGCTTGTCTCTCCGCTCCTGCCATGCCGTCCAATACCGGATGACCTCGGCGATCGAACCAAGACGCTTCGCATGCTCATTAACCGGAAAGCCGAGCTTCCGCAGAATCTGCAGGTTCGCAAAGTGACTTCCGCCGGAAACATTGCTCGCGCCCGGCTGAAGCGCATAGGCAAAAAACCTGAGCGGCCTGGCAGCAACCATTTTCGGATCCTGTAATTTTAACGTTCCTGCCACGGAATTTCGGGGATTGGCAAACAGCTTTTCGCCGCGGATGGATCGCTCTTCGTTCATCTTTTTAAAATCAGAGCGGTTCATTATAACCTCCCCACGTACCTCACAATTCATAAGTTCTTTTCTTTTCAGGGCAAGGCGAAGCGGAACGGAACGAATGGTTTTGACATTTCCCGTTATATCATCGCCGCGGAAACCGTCACCGCGTGTCGCGCCAAGGTTGAGTACCCCATCGACGTACCGCAGGCTCAGCGATACACCGTCAAACTTCAATTCACACACATAGCCACACTGCTCTTCCCTGAGGAGTGAACGTACCCGTTTGTCGAAATCCTGAATCTCCTCCTCCGAGTACGCGTTTGCCAGACTGAGCATCGGAATCGCGTACTCCACAGCAGGGAATTCCTTTGTCGGCTCACCGCCAACCCTCTGCGTCGGGGAATCGGGGGTAATCAACTCAGGGTATTGCTCCTCCAGATTCTGAAGCTCCCTCATCATCCTGTCGTACTGCTCATCGGATATTTCCGGCTGAGCCAGTACGTAGTAGAGGTAATCGTGCCGATGCAGTTCACTGCAGAGCTTATCAATCTGATCCGAAATTCTCCGACTCACTTTCTTCAATCCTGTCACTGCCCCTCACTCCGCTTTTCCAGCTGATCGAGTGTCGCTTTCGATATCATCACATTTTTCAAAGGCCTCCGCACCCGACTCAAAGTTCCCACATTCCTGCCGTTCAGTGTGAATGTCATCGCCAGCGCGTTTCCCACCGATACCTGAAGCGATTCCGCCGCATACCACTTACGACCAACAGAGGGCGGGAAGATCGCCTCACTGGTGTCCTTTCCATCGATGATCACCCTCACCCAGACAGTCTCGCGTGCAGTTCCCTCGAGTATTAGTGTATCGATCTGAGATGTACCATCAGCCACAACCGCCGTCTGCCGGAGTTTTGTTTCCTGCTCATTTACTGCATCCGTAAATGAAATTTCGGCGGGTACTTCCGATGGTTCTCCATCACCGACGATGAAGAGCATAGTAATCAGTCCTACAGCGACTACTGCTATGACGATGATAAGGAGCCGGATATGATGCGGGAGTGAAAATGGGAATTGCGACGGTGACGCTTTAGATTCTGCAGGAGGTATTTCTCCTCTCGTATATCCCGGTTCAGCAGATACCGGAGGAGAGCCCGCATCCTTTTCACCCTCACTGATCCTCTCGAGGAGTTCTTCAAGATTTAATCCGATTTCCCTCGCATAGTCCTTCACGAAGGCGTCGATATAGGTGATTGGAAGTTTCGGGCCGGTACCGTTTTCCAGCTGTTCGAGGAATTGTAAATTTATCCTCGTTGCTGTTGCGATATCGTCCAGTGAGCGACCCTGGGCTTCCCGCCCGGCTCGCAGGTGCTCACCTATAATTTTTATGATGCTTTCTGAGACCATCGTCCACGCACAATTTAATTAATGCTTTTCGCGCAACGTCTGCGCATCGAGAATCCAGCGGACGGTCTGCGCGTATTCCTCCAATTCAAACGGTTTTTGTAAAAAACCGTCGACTAGGTCCATAAACTGGCCGTCCTGAAGCGTTCCGGCGCTGTATCCGCTGCAGACCAATACTTTTACAGATGGGTGATCTTTTCTGATAATTTCGAACGTCGGACCTCCACCCATGCGCGGCATATTCATATCGAGGATGACAAGATCATACTTTTTCTTCGCCGCCTTAAGGATGTCGAGCGCCTCACGACCGTTGTTTGCAATAACAATTTCATAACCAAGTTCCTTCAGAATGTCAGCGCCGATTTCACCCACCGAAATCTCATCTTCTACTATCAAAATCCTTTCCTTCCCGCCTACAAGCTCTGTCTTCTTTTCCTTAACAACTTTATTACGCGTATCGCCTGGAATCCGCGGGAAATAAAACGTAAAAACCGATCCGCTGTTCACCTCACTGACTACATGGACATGACCGTTATGACTCTTGACGACGCCGTAAACGACGGCTAAACCGAGTCCGGTTCCCTTACCATGTTCCTTGGTTGTAAAGAAAGGTTCGAAGATATTCGGCATGATGCCGGGGGGTATGCCAAAACCGGAATCGGCAACTGAAACCATGACGTATTCACCGGACTTTCCATCCGAAAGACGACGTGCTTCTTCTTCCCGCAGGGTGACAGGTTTAGACGTGATGACAATGATCCCTTCCTTCGGCATGGCATCCCGGGCATTCAAACAAAGATTAAGAAGAGCCTGCTGGAGTTGTCCTTCATCCCCTTCAACAATGAGCGGCTCCTCTGACAGCACCATTTTAATGTGTATCGTTTTTGGAGTTGTTACTTCGAAAAGTTTGATTGTCTGATCAATTATGACATTCATATCCGTCCGCACAATATGCGGATTCCCTTTCCTGGCAAAGGTCAACAGCTGGCGCGTGACGGCGGCCCCCCGGCGGGAGGTGGTTTCGATAAGATCGACGTATTTCAGAAGTCGGGCATCATTATTGATGCGTCTCCGCATGATGGATGCTGAACCAAGTATCGCGGTAAGGATATTATTGAAATCATGCGCGATGCCGCCTGCCAGATTGCCAATACTGTCGATTTTTTGCGCCTGGAGAATTTTTCCCTCCATTCTCTTTTTCTCCGTTATATCCCGCAGGACCATACGTACGAGCGATGGATTTCCCCTCATGTCGTATACGATAGACGTGTTTACACTGACGTCGATCAATGTCCCGTCGGCACGGCGTATCTGCTCTTCGAACCCTTTCAGCTCCTGTTTCTCCTGAAATATTTTTCCCAAATTCTTGAGAACCTTGTCATGGAACTGCGGCGGATAGATGTTAATCAGCGGATTGCCGATAATCATCTCCTTTGGTATTCCGAGAACCTGACTTTCCGTCCGGTTACAGCTCACGACAATACCGTTGTGGTCGACGCTGTGGTACATGTCGGGAGAATTTTCATAAAGATCGGCATAGAGTTCTTCGGATTTCTTAACCTGATCGAAAAGGTACGCATTATTGAGCGCCATGCTTATCTGATTGCCGTATGCTTGGAGCATCGCAAGCTTCATAGTCCGCGATGTATAAGGATTGCTGCTGCCGAGGACGATCACGCCGGCGAATATTCCCTGACGGTTAAGAGGGATACTAATAAGGACTTTCAGAGGCTCGCGTTGTAATTCCGGACTTAATGTGTTCAGGATTTTTTCGTCATCAGCAAGGTACACTCCGGTGCTCCGCAGCCACGATAACGACGGATCATAAACATTGCAGTTATGGGGGACGATCGTTCCTGCCGTTCCGTGCATGTGCTTGAGCATGAGAATATCATTTTCGGAAAGATATATCCAACCGCATTCTGCACGCATTAATTGCATGACGCGGATGAGAGCAGATTGCATTACGTAATTTAAATCGACGGAGTAGTTTACCGCCTCGGCCATTGTGTTGAGTTCAAGCAACTCCATCCTCTGGGCTTCGAGTACGCGTCCGTATCTGAGGGCGAAAAAAATGCTGACGTATCCGAAAACTCCGACGGTTACGACACTGATGAAATCGATGGTACTGAGGGCTTCACCCGAAGCGATGCGTACCGTAATGATGGTTATCATCGCAATTACAACGGCTGTCGATGCGACGATCTGTGCCTGCTCGAGCAGTCCCAGGGATTTGAAAAAGATCTTTATTCCGACCAAAAAGTTCTTAACGAATACCATGGCGGCTGAAATGTAATAAGAAAAGTATTGAGTATCAATTCAGGTAAGAGAAGAAACGTTTTTTGAAAAAGACTATACTTTTCGTACATTCTAGAGTAAAATTAATCAATCGGTAAGAATGATGCAGAAATTGAAAAAAAAGACACATATACTGGTCATTGACGACGATCTGACATTCCGGAACGCGTTATGTGAGTACCTCACCCAAAACGATTTCAGGGTAGATTCCGCAGAGGAAGGTGAAACTGCCCTCAAAATGCTCGTGGACGATCCGGCAGATGTAATCTTACTTGATATTTACATGCCGAAGATGGACGGATTGCAGGTTTTAGCAAAAATCAAAAAACAGAACATTACCGCGAAAGTGATCATACTTACGGCAGCTGACGGACTTAAAATTGCTCAGGAGAGCATAAAACTCGGGGCTGATGATTTCATGACAAAGCCGTTCAATTTGAACCTCCTTGTTGAATGCATCGGCAAAGTAACAAGTCCGCCAGTCTTCTCCTCAAAAAAGACATAAAAAAACCCTGCCGCGCTCCCGCAGCAGGGCCACCACTTTTCTCTAATCCACCTTATAACCACAATTCACCAGGAGGTGTTATTTAAATATATGCAACGATTATGCCAACATGCGGGTTGCATAGGATCCTTAAATTTTACACACATTTCCAGTAAATGAAATATGTATATTGCAGCAGTAGGTAATAATTACATATTTGAGGCAAATATTTCCATACGATAGTAACAAATTCTGGACACCATGAATCTCCGAATTTCGGATAATCGAGGAGTTGCACGCCGGGCAATCACTCCGGTATGGAACGGATTTCAATGCTTGAGCAGTTTGAATGCATGCGTCCACCGGTTCTCGCGGAATCCCGGAATGCACCAGAGAATTGCCAGTGGTTCGATAGCGCGTGCGGCTTCAGCTTTTCCCATATCCTCCGGTTCAAAACCAAATTCCTCCAGGATCTCCCTCACCTCAGATTTTGAGGCATCCTGATTTCCGCAGTAGAACATGGTCGGTTTAATACCACGGAAATCCGGATTAACCATGAATGCATTCCCGATACAGCTGAATGCCTTCACAAAATGCGCACCCGGAACTAATTTCTGGAGCCGCTCCATCAATGATTCCTGAAACGATGTGAAATACTGAAGTACTCCGTTGGCAGGCGGAGCATCGGCTATAGGGTTTGTCGTATCAATCACTGTTTTACTCTTAAAACTTTCGGCGTTAAGAGATTTGACAACCGACTCAGTCGCACTTCCTTTTGTGGCAAGGACGAGAATACTACCGAACGCGGCTGCATCGGCGAATGTTCCGACCTTTACTTTGCCGTGCGTCTTTTCTTTGAGATCCTGATGTTTGGCAGAACTATTCGTACCGATCATGACCTCATGCCCATGCTGGACAAAACCATTTGCCAGCGCCTGGCCGACTGCGCCGGAACCGATTATTCCAATTTTCTTTACCATGTTTGATCCTTCATTTTAATTTATTATCAATAGCTATAATTATTTGAGTGATCATCGAGAGATGCTCATTGATGGTAACAACATCTCAAGGGGATAAATAGTTTCTGGAATATAAAGATGGACTAAGGAACACCCACAGGATTGGCGGATATGTGATAAGTAAAACCTCCGACATTTATCTCAGCTTAAACATGTAAAATGTCGGAGGTTTCGTGTGTTGTCGGAACGGCGGGATTTGAACCCGCGACCCCTTGCACCCCAAGCAAGTGCGCTAACCGGGCTGCGCTACGTTCCGAGGTTCAAATTTATTTTTTATTTCTTGCAATTCTACCCAACCTTTTGATGATTTTAAATACCTTTCCCGTCTTATTGCTTCGCTTCTCGTTTCATATGATTCACTATATACCAACCTCCAGGGCTTTTCCACTTTCGTGAATTTTGACCGGCCTTTGTTATGTCGCTGTAACCTTTCAATCACATCCTTTGTCTGACCTATATAATAACGGCCGCTACCCTCACTCTTTAGAACATACACCTGGAACATTTTACTGTCCCACTCCCTTTCATATGTGCGCTAGTTCCGAAGGAATCACTTCGTGACCGGGCTGCGCTACGTTCCGAGGTTTATATAAGATAATACCTTTTTTATGTCTATACAAATGCCGCAATCATACGGAATTTTCTACCCGTCATATCTTGCGGGGAATACTTAATCTCCCTCCCCGCTCACAGAAGCTGAGAATCTCCGGAAAAATTACCGTAACAGTAACATTTTTTCAACACTCCGGAAATTTTTACCCGGATCAGCGATGCTCGCGGCTTCCATCCTGTAAAAATAAATTCCACTTGCAACATCATGTGCATTCCATTCGGCGGACTTGAATCCGGCACTTTCTTCCTTATCGATAAGTACGGTAACGACCTGCCCGAGCGTGTTATATACTTTTATGGTTACTTTACTTGCCTCCGGCAACTGGTACAGAATTCGTGTCGTCGGATTGAACGGATTCGGGTAATTCTGACGTAGAGCATACTCAACAGGTACAAGCGTCTGCTCTGCACGAAGGAATATATTATTAAGCGCCTCATTTCCAAGCGTGATTGATCCATCCCCTTCCATTACAAACTCCGCGCCATCAGAAGAATTCTTGTCTTTCCACATCAGAGAATATTTTACCGCCGGATCATGTACGACCTCCCAGCTCACACTCACAGGCAGCGCACCTGAAGAAATGAGTAACGGGTAATCCAATGAAGCCTCGAATTTGGCAGGATGGGTCTCCAGCATCCTGTTGGAAATAAACCGAGCGTTGAAATCCTCCACCGGTAGTCCGGGAGGGAGATCATACATGCTTATCCGGAAATTGCCCTCCGGCTCGCTTCCGAAGTACAATACCTGTTTATTTCCCCGGGCATCCTTAATCGTGAGTTTATTAAATCCATCCATGACTCCTTTGCCCAACAAAGTTGTATTGCTTCCAGTTGGTGCACCCGATTTGAGAACGAGCTGTCCGTCCGATGATACGCGAACCCAGTAGCCGTTGCCAGGATAAATCGAATCGGCTATATCGTATCCGCCGCTCTCGTAACTAAGGAATGTGGAAGATATTATTTCATCGGGTATTGATGTGACCGCGTCCGTCCGAACCGGAACTGAAATAGACCCGATTAAATTCCAGCGGATATGAACATCAAAAGTATCACTTGTAAGGATTGGTCCGCTAAACAATTTCACCAGTGGTGAATTGAACTTCAGCCAATATCCCTTCCCGCCAAAGAGACTATCGCTAATGGAGTACCTGCCCATATATGTGAAAGCATCCGAAGCGGCAGTCGGGAAAAATAGATTTTTACGTTCCCCTGACGTTTGCAACGGCAGCGATACAAGTTGCCATTGGGGATCGAGCCGATACGTATACGCCGGAAACGCGCTCGAGGGCTCCACTGCTAGCGCGAGTCCGCTGACGATGTTCGTTGTCCCTACTAACGATCCGATCCCAGTCAGTGTATCAATGAGGATCAACGTCGGAATATTCAAACCGGTACCTGCCAGTCCAAACAGATTGCCGGCGGCATCAAATGCAATATCCTGGGTTGCGACACCGAATCCAGTAGATCCGACAAGTGTAGGAATACCGGACGGCAATGCAATTTTAAAAATTCGATCGGGATTTGAAGTTGAACGGACAGATGCCCATAATTCTCCCGTCAACGGATTAACATCCAGTCCTGCGATCGTTAGACCTGTATTTGCCACAAGCGTCGGGATTC
>CAYGZY010000050.1:0-20917 GCA_964354485.1 uncultured Chlorobiaceae bacterium
TTTTCTCTTTTTTCATATGATTGCGTATTCATTGAGTTGCCGGCGAAGGAAAATCCGTGCGCGCCGGAGTCGCGACTTAACTGCAGGGATTGATAGTTTAAGTATTTTTGCAGTTTCATCTGCCGACCGCCCTTCAATGTCGCGGAGCACGAAAACGATTCTGTAATCTATTGGAAGTGCCTGAATAGCTGTATCGAGCAGATTCCTCAGTTCCCGGTTCATGATGCTCTCGATTGGTGTATGCCGGGAAGAATCAAGCAACTCGCGGTGCGCTGCTTTCGCCTGCCGGTCGTCGCCGAGCGACAATTCTTCGAGAGATATGGTAGTCCGGGCGAGTTTCGTTCGCCTTTTTTTCATCAGGCAATTGTTCGTGACGATGCTGTACAACCACGTTGTGAACTTGGAACGGTTATCGAATTGATCGAGCTTGCGGTAAACATTTACAAAGGTATCCTGCAGGGTCTCGGATGCTTTTTCCCTGTCGCGGCATACCTTGAAAGCAAAACTGTAAACAAGATTCTCGTACGTTCGTACAATCGTCGTGAATGCCTGATGGTCTCCGTCGCGTGCATTCTGCAGGAGTGACGGGTCCGGCTCAGCGATATGATTCCTTTTCGGTGTCAATGTTCACACATTATTGTCAGTGACAGTTCGTAAAAATATAACAAATTTTCTTTAAATACGTTTCTCATTAGTGAAATCCAATCCCATTTGCTTTATCAATCGTGAGATAGGTTGCCGGATAAATCATGAAAATCACCTTTAACTTAGCCGGTGCGTATGACCTCTTCTGGCATACATATTGAGCTTTTTTTGTCAGATTTAGGGGGTTCCAGCGTGTTATTAAAAAGGACCTTTCCAAAAGTCTATATAATTAATCATACGATCATATGAGGAATTTATGTCAGAGTATGTCCAGAATTTAATTGAACAAGTCAAAGCAAAAAATCAGGGTGAAAAAGAGTTTCACCAGGCTGTTCAGGAAGTTCTCGATTCACTCGAGTTAGTCCTCCAGCGCCACCCTGAGTACCGTTCAGAAAAAATACTCGAGCGGATGGTGGAGCCGGAACGAGTTGTCATATTCAGAGTCCCGTGGATGGACGACCGCGGTGAATATCACATCAACAGGGGATTCCGTATCCAGATGAACAGCGCGATCGGACCATACAAAGGTGGTCTTCGCTTCCATCCCTCTGTCACTCTCAGCATTCTAAAGTTTCTTGCTTTCGAGCAGGTATTCAAGAACAGTCTTACATCGCTACCCATGGGCGGCGGTAAAGGAGGATCTGATTTTGATCCTAAAGGGAAGAGCGATCACGAGGTTATGCGGTTCTGCCAGAGTTTCATGACGGAACTCTACCGGCACATAGGACCGGATATAGATGTCCCTGCGGGTGATATCGGTGTCGGCGGAAGAGAAATCGGTTATCTCTTCGGTCAGTACAAACGGCTGACGAAGGAGTTTACCGGCGTTCTCACCGGCAAAGGTTTGAATTGGGGAGGTTCCTTGATTCGGCCGGAGGCGACAGGATTTGGTGTAGTGTACTTTGCCGAGGAGATGTTGAAAACGAAGAAACTTTCATTCGACGGAATGACCGTAGCAATTTCCGGATTCGGTAACGTTGCATGGGGTGCAGCACTTAAGGTAACCCAGCTCGGCGGGAAAGTGATGACGCTCTCCGGACCCGATGGCTTTGTCCATGATAAAGATGGCATATCAGGGGAGAAGATTAACTACATGCTGGAAATGAGAGCGAGCGCACGTGATGAGGTTAAAATGTTTGCCGATAAATTCAAGGTGCCGTTCCACCGGGACAATCATCCGTGGGGCATTAAGGTTGATGTAGCATTGCCGTGTGCAACACAGAACGAACTCAATGAAGATGATGCGAAAGAGTTGGTGAAAAACGGCTGTAAATGTATATGTGAGGGTGCGAACATGCCGACGACCATCGGCGGCGTTAAGATATTCCAGGAAACGAACGTTTTATACGCTCCCGGAAAAGCATCGAATGCCGGAGGAGTTGCTACATCTGGATTGGAGATGAGCCAGAACAGTATGCGGCTCCCATGGCCAAAGGAGGAAGTAGACCGTAGACTGCACGAAATAATGAAAAATATACATCAGGTCTGCGTTGCGACGGCCGAAAAGTACGGAACACCGGGGAATTACGTGAGCGGCGCCAACATTGCAGGCTTCCTCAAGGTTGCCGATGCGATGATGGACCAGGGACTGGTCTGAGGAAGGGGCTCTAAGGTAAATATTCGTAAAAACCGTCGTTCTCTTTTTATAAAATCGGAGTGGTATTTGCCATCCGATTTTTTTATTTTAGAGGAGGTTAATTACTCTTTTTAATCCGACATTATTTCGATTATGGTAAATCCTTTCAATAAGAAAGAAGAACGCAACGCCCATTCATGGGAAACGGCAGAATATGGAAGCCGCTTACAGGGATTTCAGAAGCTGATGCGGTTTAACGTGAGGGATATTCTACTAGTCTCTAGTTTATACGATTCATACATTATCGAAGAAGATGGAAGACTTCATGAACTGATCCGGAAGGAATATGAAGGACTTAACCTCAGTCACTCTCCTGAGATTACTCACGTATCAAGCGGCGAAGAAGCGCTGGAGCTGGTAACCAGCGGGAAGAGGTTCGATTTAATAATAACCACGCTGCACGTAGAAGATATCCCAGCTGTCCGGTTAGCGAAAATGATTAAGGAATCGGGACTGAACATTCCGATTATTCTCCTTGCATATGATAACCGGGAGCAGACAGACCTGCTGACATGCCAGGATATTGCAGTATTCGATAGGGTTTTCATATGGCAGGGAGATTCGCGGATACTTGTCGCCTTAATCCAGTCGGTCGAGGACCGCTTAAACGTAGAACACGATACAAGGGCTGTCGGTGTTCAGTCGATTATTCTCATCGAAGACAACGTCAGGTATTATTCGGCCTTTCTTCCAATCATCTATACAGAGATTTTACATCAATCGCAGCGATTGATTTTAGAGGGTATTAATCCGTCCGACAGGTACCTCAGGATGAGGGCGCGGCCTAAAATTTTATTGTGCACTTCTTATGAAGAGGCATGGGATTACTTTGAAAAATACGAGGAGACCGTTTTAGGTGTAATATCAGATATCGATTTTATACGTAATTGCGCCAATGATCCGCGTGCGGGAATCGAATTTGCAAAAAATGTGAAAGCCAGAAGGTCAGACATTCCAATTTTACTCCAGTCGAACGCACCGGAGAACGAGAGCGAAGTCCATACGATAGGCGTATCGTTTCTTCTCAAGGACTCGCCGACCCTGTTGAACGATTTGCGGTTGTTTATGAACAGGTATTTCAGTTTCGGCGATTTTATTTTCAGAATGCCCGACGGGAGGGAAGTAAGCCGCGCCGACGATCTGAAATCGCTCGAAGAACAGCTGCAGTTCGTCCCCGACGAAAGCATCCGGTACCACGGTGAACGCAACCATTTTTCAAACTGGCTGAAGGCGAGGACGGAGTTCTGGCTTGCCCATAAATTGCGTCCCCGTAAGATATCGGATTATTCATCGATAGAGGAAATGCGGAAAGATTTGATCGTCTCCGTGCAAAGCTACAGAAGGACGAGGCAGCTCGGGCATATTACGGATTTCGATAAATCGACATTCGACCCCATGAGCAGTTTTGCAAAGATCGGCGGGGGCTCGCTGGGCGGCAAAGCCCGCGGGCTCGGATTTATCAATATGCTGATCAATAATTTCGATATTCGAAATCATTTCAAAGATGTAGAGATATATGTTCCCCCCGCAGTCATTCTCGGAACGGATGTATTCGACAGGTTCCTCGATGAAAACGATCTCCGAGGTATTGCATACCGGAGCACGGACGATTCGGAGATCACAAAACGCTTCGTGGAAGCGAAAAAGTTTCCGAGAAAAATCAGCCGTCAGCTCGCCGAGTTTCTCGATCTCGTCCGTGAACCTCTCGCCGTCCGTTCTTCCTCGCTATTGGAGGATTCTCAGTTCCATCCGTTCGCAGGCGTGTACAAAACGTACATGATCCCGAACAATCATCCCGATCCCAACTACCGCAGGAATGTTTTAATCAATGCCATCAAGAGGGTTTATGCTTCCACCTTTTACGGCAGCGTGAAGGATTATATGAAAGTCACATCCTACCGGATCGAAGAAGAAAAAATGGCGGTAATCATCCAGATGATGGTGGGTGCAAGACACGGCGGCAAATTTTATCCCGATTTTTCAGGTGTCGCCAAATCGTACAATTTCTATCCAATCGCCCCGCAAAAATCACAGGACGGGACAGTTTCCGTGGCGCTCGGTCTCGGAAAGATAATAGTGGACGGAGGAGTTACGGTACGATTTTGCCCGAAATATCCGCAGCATATGCTTCAATTTTCTTCGGTCAAGGAGACGCTCAGAAACAGTCAGAGCGAATTTTTTGCACTCGATCTCAAAGCGAAACCTATGTCCGCCGAACAAACGCACGATGCTCTTCTGCAGAGATACCCGATAAGCGACGCGGAGAACGACAAAACACTCCATTATGTAGGATCAACCTATTCGCCCGAAGATAACGCGATACACGACGGACTTTCAAGAGAAGGGAGGCGCATCGTCACTTTTGCGCCTATTCTCAGGAATAAAATATTTCCGCTCCCGGAAATCGTAGAGCTTCTCCTTAAGATGGGGAGTTGGGGGATGGGTTCGCCGGTCGAACTTGAATTTGCCGTGAATATGTCTCAGCAGCGCGGTAATCTGAAAGAATACGGGCTGCTGCAAATCAGGCCGTTGGTCCTCAGCCGCGAGACCGAGGAACTGAATGTCGACGACGTCGAACCGGAGAAATTGATTTGTAAAAGCGGGTATGTGATGGGGAACGGGATCATCAAAGATATATACGACATCGTGGCCGTTGATATTAAACGCTTCGAACGCGGGAAATCGCACGATGTAGCCACGGAAATAGGTCAGTTTAACCAAAAGCTCATTGCCGAGCGAAGACCTTATCTCCTGATCGGTGTCGGGCGCTGGGGAAGCTTGGATCCTTGGCTCGGTATTCCGGTGAAGTGGGAACAAATCGTGGGTGCCCGCGCAATCGTTGAGGGTGGACTGAGGGATATCGATGTCACTCCTTCTCAAGGCTCTCATTTCTTTCATAATATCACCTCCTTTATGATCGGATATTTTACCGTGACCTCGAATCCGGCGGACGGGTTCATCGATTGGAATTGGTTAACAAGCCAAAAATCACTCGAGGAGAAGATATTTACCCGCCATCTTCGTTTCGAGAATCCTATCATCGTGAAAATGAACGGGAAGCAGAATAAGGGGATAATTCTAAAACCCTGGTAGATACCGGATCCGAACTCCTTCTGTTAAAAATAGAAATCCGACTTCTTACCCGATTGTTCCGGGATAGAAGCCGGACTTCCAGCCAGTTTATTTCGTGAGGGAGTGGCTTATTTAAGTATAGATTCCGCTTCCTCTTTATCGACCTCCATAATGAACTGAATACCGCTTATTTCGGACGCTTCTTTTGTCAGGGAGGCGATATCGTCGCGTGTGATATGCTCGAGTGTGAACTTACGGCTTCCTGCCATAAGTTGGCGCAGTCCCTGGGCAAGCCGCTCATAGTACGTATAGAGCCCGAGCGCGCCCGCTGGAATTTTTTCGAATTCATCATTGCCCAATTGGTGTCGGAGTTCGCTTGCCGTAACAAAAACCTCATCCCTCGTGCTGCCGAACCGTTCGATATATACGGGGAGCTGCCCTTCATCTATAGCTCGGCCTATCGTTTTCCCGACCATTGCGGCGGCGATCGGAGACCGCGCCATACCGACGAGTTTTACGAACGGTGCCCCGATGGCAAGTCCTTTATAGATCTGATCCTCAAACGTAAATCCGCCTGCCACTGCAAGCGCAGGTACGTGCTGTTTCTTGTCGGCAAGTTTCTTTGCGTAGAAGTAGAGCAAAGAATGGAGTTCAACGGGAGGGACTCCCCATTCGTTCATCATTCTCCATGGGCTCATCCCTGTTCCGCCTCCTGCGCCGTCGACCGTAAGGAGGTCGAGTTTGTATTTTGAGGCAAATTTAATTGCGCGTGCCAGATCGGCCGGGCGGTATGCGCCCGTTTTCAGGGAAATGTACTTTGCGCCGGCTTTCCGAAGTTCTGCAATTCTCTGTGCAAACGATTCCTCGGTAACCATGCCGACCCGCGAGTGCCTTTCGAATTCCTTAAACGCTCCGCGCTCGAATGCCTTGATTACGTTTTCATCCGTCGGGTTGGGGAGAACGACATATCCGCGCTGGTAGAGAGTTTGTGCTTTCTTGAGATTTCTGATTTTGACTTCTCCGCCTATGTCCTTTGCACCCTGTCCCCATTTCAACTCGACTAGCTGAACGCCGAGCTTATCGATGGCATATTCCTGTACGAAAAGGCGGGTATCTTCAACGTTCGCCTGCACGATAATGGCTCCGTATCCATCCCGCATGTGGTCTTTATATAAGGAGACGCGGCGTTTTAGATCGATGGTGTCGATCACCCTGCCGTTTTTTATCACCGCTTCCATGTCCATTCCGACAACGTTCTCGCCGATTGTCAAACCCGTTCCTGCGAGCGCCGAGCCGATTGCCAGTCCTTCCCAGTTGTTCTTTGCGATATCGGTCGATCCGATTCCTGGGATAATCCAAGGATAGCGGAATTTAATTCCTTTATCGTGGCCGAAATGGACTTCGATATTGACATTCGGGAAGATTGCCTTGTCGCTGTCGGCTTCGATTCCGTGAGCGCCTACCGCCGTACCCATAATATTGAAGTGCGAATAATCTACGGGATAATTTTTTTCACCGGCAGTGGTTATGACACCGAACGGCTGAGGATATATTACTTCATGTCCGCGGTAAGCGGATTTGCCGATTTCGCACATACCTATACAGCCGTCGACGCAAGTAACGCACATTCCTGATGCAGGTACTACGGAACCATCCGTTCTGTTCTTTGTAAGAGTTGCTGCTGTCGCGTTGATCCGAGAGAGTGACATTGTAAAGTTGCTCCTTTCTTTAATCTTTTTTTATTTCACATGCCACACAGGGTTCCATGTAGCACATCATGTCGTTAAACTTTTCTTTTTCTATGCAGGGGGGGCTCAGGTTGGCGCATCCGCCGCAAATCGGAAGCTCAGGTTGTGTATAAGTACAGCGGAGCGTGCAGACGGGGCAGACATAAATACATCCGCCGCAAAGCCTACATTTTTCCGACTTTATGTCGAAAGGGGTGCCGATAGTCCGGTGTTCGCCGCGGCCGCGGAATCCGATTGCCTGGGCGACCATCTGTTCTTTGCACATACGGACGCATAAACCGCACATGATGCAATCTTCATATTCCTGCCTGAACCGCTGCTGCTTCACTTCAAACGCTGAAGCGAGGTCTTGGATGACTTTCGACTGCGGGCACGAAGCAAGCAGCAATTCAATCACCATTTTCCGGGCACGCATGACACGTCTGGAAGCGGTGCGGACTCTCAATCCCTCTTCCACGGGATATGTGCACGATGATACGAGTTTGGATTTCAGTCCTTCGCCGATTTCGACTATACAGAGCCTGCAGGCGCCGTAAGGCGTTAATCCGTCCATATGGCATAATGTCGGAATCGGGAAACCGAGGAATTGCGACGCTTCGAGGATTGTTGTTCCTTCTTCGATGGTTACATCCAGCCCGTTAATTTTCAATGTTATCATGCTGTTTGTTCCTTTTTTGCATGTGGCTTGGTTTCTTCTTTTTTCATTGTAAATTCGAGATCGCACCGGAGGCATCTGCCCGCTTCGTGCCGTGCCTCTTCGGCCGAAAGGGCCATTTCCACCTCGGTGAATTCCCGTTTTCTCCTGTCAATTGAGATGCGCGGAACGTCTGTCCTTTTTGCGGCCGCAGAGGTACCGTTTGTCTTGGCAGGTTCGATATAGTGGCGCGGAAGTTTCAGATCGGCAGGCTGCCGCAACTCCTGCTGCTGCAGATAACGGTCGATCATGATTGCGACCTTTTTTCCCGCCGCGATCGCATCGACGACCGTATTCGGGCCCGTTATTACGTCGCCACCGGCGAAAACCCCCGGCCGGTTCGTGCAGAGCGTTTCAGTATCGGCCATCACAGTGTTTTTGCGGTCATCGACATCGAGCCGGTTTGCGCCGGCGACAGTTACGCAATCTATGTCGGATCCCTCGCTTACAGCCACGATCAGCGTGTCGAGCGGAATGATATGCTGCGTTCCCGGGACTGCAACCGGTTTTCTGCGTCCGCTCGCATCGAGATCTCCGAGCTCATTTTTTATGCACTCTATCCCGGTAAGTCGTGAGTTTTCGGAGAGTATACCGATGGGTGTAACGAGGATTTCGATATGGATCCCTTCCTGGAGAGCCGCCTCAATTTCTTCCTCGAAGGCAGGCATCTCTTCTCTCGTCCGCCTGTAAAAGATAGTCACGCTTTTTATATCGGGTTGACGGATAGCTATGCGGGCGGCATCGAGCGCTGAGTTTCCACCTCCGATGACGCCTACACGTCCTTTTGCCAATTTCTCCCTGTTTATATTGAATGCTTTAAGGAATTGAATGGATGGGTATACTCCGGGGAGATCTTCGCCGCGGAGTCCCAGACGGAGGCTTTTGTGTGCCCCTATTGCGACGAAAATAGCTCTGTAACCGTCGTCGAAGAGAGAGTCGAGCGTGACATCGCGGCCGAGAGTCGTATTGCACTTAAGCGTAATATTTTCGTCAATGAGCGATTCGATCTCCTTCTCAATCACCTCATGCGGCAGTCGGTACGACGGGATGGCGCTGAACAGCATGCCACCCGGATGCTCGAGCGTTTCGAATACATTCACTTTATAACCTTTCAGGGAGAGATAATGGGCTGCCGTCAGACCTGCGGGGCCGGAACCGATGATGGCGACCGGCTTTTTGCCGTCTGTTGTAGAGGCGATCCTGAGCGGTTTATAGATTGACGGATCTATCCGGTCTGTAACGAAACGTTTCAGTGCACGGATGGCGATTGCATCGCCGCCGTGCGTGCTTGCGCGGCACCGGTCTTCGCACGGATGGTTGCATACGCGCGCGCAAACCGATGGGAACGGATTCGCTTCCCTGATTACGCGGTATGCCTCCTCGTATTCGCCCCGCTGTATGTGCGCGATGTAACGCCATGCTTCAGTCCCTATCGGACAGGCACTCGCACACGGGGCACCGACGACACCTTTGCACACGAATGCATCGCACCTTTTGTCGTTTATATGTCTGTCGTATTCGTGTCGGAAGTACCGCAGTGTACTGAGCACCGGATTGGGGGCGGATTGACCGAGCCCGCACATCGAGGTATCTTTCACGGTATCTGCAAGTTCTTCGAGAAGCCTGAGCTGATACAGTGTTCCTTTACCTTCGGAGATATCTTCGAGTATTTCATACATCCGCTGAGTACCTTTACGGCAGGTAAAACATTTGCCGCACGATTCATCTTTCAGGAAACTCATGAAATATTTAGCGATATCGACCATGCATGTATTGTCGTCCATGACTATCATTCCGCCGGAACCCATTATCGAACCCGCAGCTGTAAGACTGTCGTAATCTATCGGAAGGTCGAACATCTTTGCCGGTATACAGCCGCCGGAAGGTCCGCCCGTTTGGACCGCTTTTATCTTTGCCTTTCCGACGGGGCCGCCGCCGATTTCATTTACGATTGTATTAATAGTTATCCCCATCGGGACTTCTACAAGACCTGTATTTTTTATCTTGCCTACGAGTGAAAATATTTTTGTCCCTGTATTTCGCGGTACTCCGATCTTTGCATATTCTTTCGCGCCGATATTGATAATGACAGGAATATTGGCGAGTGTTTCAACATTGTTGATACATGTCGGATTTCCCCACAACCCTTTGTTTACGGGGTATGGCGGCCTTTGCTTGGGTTCTCCTATATATCCCATTATCGATTTAATCAAGGCCGTTTCCTCGCCGCAGACGAATGCTCCTGCGCCCCGTACAATTTCTATTTCAAAATCGAATCCAATATTAAGTATGTTCTTTCCCAGCAGGCCGATGTCGGCAGCCTGGCGCAGCGCGATAAGCGTATGTTTGATTGCGAGCGGATATTCGCTCCGAACATAAATGAAGCCCTGCGATGCGCCGATTGAAAAACTGGCGATCAGCATCCCTTCAATGATTGCGTGCGGATTACCCTCGAGCAGACTCCTGTCCATATAAGCGCCCGGATCCCCCTCATCACAATTGCAAACTATATATTTCTCCTGTCCCGGTCTTCCCGCCGAACGCGCGATTTCCCATTTCTTCCCCGTGGGGAAACCGGCTCCGCCGCGTCCCCTCAGACCCGATTCCGAAATCTCATGGACTATCCAGGCGGGATCATTCTTTATGAGAATTTTTTCCAGAGCGGAATATCCGCCGTTCTTTATATAATCAAAAATCCTGATCGGGTCGATATTCTGATTATTCCCCAATATAGTCCGTGTCTGTTTTTTGAAGAAAGGGATTTCATTCTGATTATGATATATTTTGTTATCCCACGGCTCTTTGTATATCAAATCGTCGTTTATTTTTCCGTTTGCCGCAGCTTCAACGACCTTCGGTATGTCGTCCATTTTTAATCTCGGGTAGAGATGCGACCCGGGTTCAACTAAAATAAACGGATCTTTTTCGCAAAAGCCCTGACAGCCAGTGATTCTGAGATCGACTTTTGTCTGCAGGTTATGTTCAAGGATATATCGTTTTATTATCCGGAGAATATCGTTCGCTCCGCTCGCCTGTCCGCCAGTCCCCGCACAAACCACCAGTGTAGGCTTATTATACTTTATATTTTTTTCAATGAGAATTCGGTTGCGGAAATCAGTAAGCTCTTTTATAGAAGTAAGTTTATTCATATGATATCCTTCATGAGCGGGATGTTTCGTGTAATTCTACTTTGGATGTACCGAGGTCAAGCATATGGCTCTTGCAGCCCCTGCGTGAGCAGATCTGGACTATGCCTCCCCCCTGTATAATCATAGGAACCAACGGTGCACTGCAGGCCGTACAGTTCGACGCCCCCATAAGTTCCGCATGGCAGTGAGGGCAGAAAAAATTGATTAGAGAATCTACGGGGATTTCACCACCTGTTTCGATTGCGTAACTTCCGTAGAGGGACGACAGTCTGAGCCATCCATGTTCCTCGCCGTACGACACAGTAACCCGGATCGATGGATAACCGTCGATAAGGTGCTCGCTATCCATAAGCGTGTGGTTGCATCTGGGGCAGTTGACCGTGAGGGGAAAGATGCGTTTGTCTCTCCCGATCTCTATTTTATCATAACCGTGGAGCGTATTTTCTATTATTTCCTTCACCTGTCTGGAATTTGTATTCGGGAAGTAGCGACCGTCAATGACAACAACCGGAGCGAGAGCGCATGCACCGAGGCAGCGCACCGTTTCAAGCGTAAATTCTCCGTCCTTTGTCGTCT
The DNA here is from genome assembly GCA_964354485.1 of uncultured Chlorobiaceae bacterium. Taxonomy (GTDB): domain Bacteria; phylum Bacteroidota; class Ignavibacteria; order UBA10030; family SZUA-254; genus CAYGXH01. The sequence goes on from CAYGZY010000050.1 coordinate 11,521, forward strand.
CCCAGTCGCTTCCGATTTTTAGTTCATGCTCGAACTCTTCGGTGATTGCAGGGCCGCCGCGCACATGGCAGGCAGTCCCTTGGCAGACACAAGCCAAATGTTTCCCCCTCGGCTTTAAACGGAAGGCTCTGTAAAAAGTCGCTACGCCGTAAATATCAACGATGTCGCGATCGGTCTGTTCGGCAATTATTCTTAGTGCCTCCTCCGGTAAATAGCCGTACTTCGTCTGGGTTTCTTCGAGCATGGAGATCAGACCGCCTCGCTTCTTTTTGTATTTTTCGACTATTGGAAGAACGCTTTCGGGATTCATCTTTCTCCTTTTTAAGTTCAGATTTTTTCTGGTTGAAGATAATGACCGGCGGCTTATAATCCCCCTCCTGCCCCCTAACTGATTCATTACATTTATCTTATAAGCCCGAGTCGAAAAAACTTAAGCAAGCAATCTTTATTCCAAAGTTCACCTTTTTATTAACGCATTAAAATATTGTTTTTTCAACTTCATCACAATTTCTTTGAATCTTTCAGGTAATCTCCAAAAAATACCTCTCAAGTATGACAACATTACACTCACGTATTATCATTAATGAGATATTAAACGTTATTTTTATGTTGTAAATGTGACATATTGTTCTTAATGACGGGCGTCCTCTGGCACGTAAATTGAGTTTTTTATATATTTAAAAGATCGATATTTCTACCGGTATTATTCAAAATTCATTTACAAGAAATGAAATATGAACATCGGCCTACTTAAAGAGGATCCCGGCAGGGAGCGTCGTACTTACCCCGGCCGGAGTGCAGGACCTCGATTCCCTTAGTAAAGCAAGTTACGAAGGAATTAAATTATTGTCAATGAATTTCGAAGAAAACATGCTACCTATTTGCTTCATAATCCCTAAATTTATTCTATCGAAGGCAATTGTAAGTGTGCAATAAAAATATTTGAGTAGATCAGCCCCTCCTTCATCACATTTTATGCTACACAAAATCAATTGAAATATCTATAAGACTTTTTGGACTCGAGAAGCTCTCCCGTGGATATATTCGTGGTATAGCGGAGAACATCGGAACGGAAAAGGATATACCTGCTCCCAATGTCCATACCAATCCGCAGACCATGGTCTGGATGATGCATGAATATGAAACAATCATGCACCGGCATCAGCCGGGTGTTCTTACTGATAAAACCTCTGCAGATGGGAGGTACGGAAGGGCGAAGGGATGCTACAGCCCGTGGTGGTGTTGTTACGGTGCGTGAAGCATGTAAGATTCACGGCGTTAATCCGCGAGGCAGGTATGCAATCCAGGGATTCGGCACTGCGGGACAGCGCGCTGCACTTCTTCATGAGGAAATACTCGGCGGAGGTACTCTCGTAGCCGTCAGCGATTCCCGTGGAGCGATTTTTAATCCGAAGGGATTCAATCCTAAGGACCTCGTCACTTACAAACTGACAACCGGATCGGTTGCCGGATTCCCGGGCGCGACTGCGATAAAGCACGATGAAGTACTTGAAGCAGATGTCGATGTCCTGTATCCCGCTGCCCTGGGAAATTCAATCAGCGATAGGAATGTCTCCAGGATTAAAGCAAAAATCGTGTGCGAACTGGCGAACGGTCCGACAACTCCGGAAGCTGACGAGATCCTCTATAGAAACCACGTACATGTCATTCCGGATATCCTGGCAAGTGCGGGCGGTGTTACCGTATCGTATTTTGAAATGGTGCAGGATAGTTACTTTTACTTCTGGGATGAAACCGTTGTTCATCAGAGGCTCGATCAGAAACTGACGAAGGCATACCATCGTGTTCAGGAGGCAATCCGCGAAAGGAAGGTACACCCCCGGCTCGCGGCAATGATCGTGGGCGTAGCGCGCGTTGCAGAGTCCTGTAAACTCCGCGGTTGGGTTTAGAATCTTTTAAGATCCGGTTTAATCTTATTATCCGACCGGCATGTACAGGTGTAATTGTTCTTCCGGACGTTTTTCTGTATATTGAATGCATACAATGCAATTCTGAATTTGTATGAGAACATATTTAAAATCAAAAATCCACAATGCGTTAGTTACCCGGGCGAATTTGAAGTATGTCGGCTCCATCACAATCGATGAAGCCCTGATGGAAAAAGCCGACATCGCTGAGTACGAAAGGGTTTTAGTTGTCGACAATACAAACGGCAACCGGCTGGAAACATACGTCATCAAAGGTAAAAGAAATTCCGGCCGCATCTGCATGAACGGCGGCGCTGCTCACCTCATAAGGAAGGGGGATGAGATCATAATCATGACATTTCAGATGGTACGTACCCCTAAAAAACCGAGGATCGTCATTGTCGACAGAAAAAATCGTTTCGTCAAATACTCAAAAGAACAATTAGAAGCACTCAAGGGAGCGTGTTGTTAATCGGGATAAAAACACCCGCCCAATTTTTTTAATACCATCCCTCTGCTAATACCCCACCTCAACACTCCTCCTCACAGCTTCCCGGACGAAACTCACCGAGCTTCTCATGTGTGACAAGTGACCACTAGACGATTCTCAAATGTGAGAGCAAGACTTCCATTCCAACCAATTATTACTTAATCTATCAGATGATGTGCTATTCCGACTGGCACAAAAATTGACACTTTTTAGGTTGTTTCTTTATCTCTGTCGATGAATGAAAAAGGGAGAAAACCGGCAGAGACGATCAGAATGGAAGGGAAAAGGGGTGATTATCGCAGAGGTAAGTACACGCCTGTGATTGTCACATACCATACAATTAACTTAAACCTGGGGTGAGTACAAATTCTATGGATTGGACGAACGAATATAAAAAAAAGCTGGTAACTGCAGAAGAAGCAGTTCGCTGCGTAAAGAGTCATGACAGGATCTTTGTCAGCGCTAACGCGGCAACACCTTTCTCAATCCTTGAAGCGCTTGCAGCACGTAAAGAGGAACTCTTGGATGTCGAAGTAAATCATGTACTATTGATTGGTGATGATCCTTTTTCAAGAGCGGGAATGGACGGGCATTTTCGGCACAATTCTCTCTTCGTCGGACCGGCTGACCGTCAGGCAATCAACGATGGTCGCGGTGACTACGTTCCTATATTTCTTTCTGAAATTCCTCGTCTCTTTAAGCATGGTACAATTCCACTGGATGTGGTGATAGTCCACGTTTCTACTCCAGATAATCATGGATTCATGAGTTATGGGGTGGAGTGTATTACATCAAAAGCAGCTACAGAAAATGCGAAATGCGTCATTGCAGTGGTGAATGACAAAATGCCAAGAACGCTCGGTGATTCATTCATCCACATATCGTGTATTCATAGGCTTATTGAAGTTTCTCAGGAAATACCGGAGCTGCCGCGTAAACCTCCCTCCGAGGTTGAATTTAAGATCGGAAGATTTATCGCTTCGCTTGTCGAAGATGGAGCAACACTGCAACTCGGCATCGGAGGCATTCCGGATGCGGTTCTTTTATCATTGACCGATAAACATGACCTTGGGATTCACACGGAAATGGTTTCCGATGGAATCGTTAAACTCATTGAAGCAGGGATCATTACATGCAAACGGAAGACGATTCATGCTGGTAAAGTCGTTGCTACATTTTTCTTCGGATCGAAACAACTTTACTCGTTCATTGATAATAATCCGATCTTTGAGGTCCATCCGTGTGATTATACTAATGATCCTTTTGTCGTTTCACAGAATGAAAATATCGTTGCAATAAACTCTGCGATCGAAGTAGACATTACCGGTCAGGTATGTTCGGATTCTATCGGAACGAAAATCTACAGCGGTTTCGGCGGGCAGGTAGATTTTATCCGGGGCGCTTCTAGGGCAAAAGGCGGAAAGCCAGTTATCGCTCTTCCTTCAACGACGAAGAATGATACCGTTTCCCGGATCGTGCCTACAATGAAACCTGGAGCAGGTATCGTGACAACCCGGGCCGACGTCCACTACGTGGCAACTGAATACGGCATTGCCGAATTGCACGGGAAAAATATTCGGCAGAGGGTCAAAGCTTTGATTGAAATTGCTCATCCGAACTTCAGAGAACAGCTCGAGCGGTATGCATATGAACAGAAATATATACCGTCAGGTTCATTTCAGGTCCCGACAAGTGTGAAAAAACAATAAAGGGAAAAAAGTATTTGTGCCGGATGAAATATTATCCGGGTATTGATGTAAGTGTCGATTAATTATCTAAAATAATTTAAGAGGATGCAACATGGCTGCTATTGATCTGCAACTCGAAAACCTTAATAAAGCTTTCCCTTCGAATTTTACCCAGGAACAAATCGCGAAAGGTAAAACCCTGTTCTTTAAAAAATTAGCTGAGGAAGCTCATAAGTTCTACCACGGTAAGATTGAAATCGTCCCAAAAGCTCCTGTACTTGGATTCAATTGGTTCAATGTCTGGTACACACCGGGCGTTTCCAAAGTATCCACAGATATTCGGGATAACAATGATGCCTCGTATGAACTTACCAACAGGGGTAATTTTGTCGCCGTAGTGAGCGATTCAACGAGAGTCCTCGGCGACGGAGATTGTACGCCTCCCGGCGGCCTGGGTGTTATGGAGGGAAAATCGTTTCTCATGAAGTACCTGGGCGGCATCGATGCCGTGGCGCTATGTATCGACAGCAGGAACGAAAAGGGCGAACATGATCCCGAGCGCATCATCCAGTTTGTTAAGATGGTACAGCACAGCTTCGGAGCGGTAAATCTGGAAGATATTTCTCAGCCGAATTGCTACCGTGTTCTGGATGTTTTGAGAGAAGAGTGCGACATCCCCGTCTGGCACGACGATGCTCAGGGAACTGCGTGCGTTACACTAGCAGGATTGGTCAATGCGCTGAAGCTCGTCGGAAAAAAGTTGAACGAAGTCAAGATAGTCTTCTTTGGCGCGGGCGCTTCAAATACAACTATTGCGAGACTCGTCATTACAGACGGGGGAGATCCCGAGCGGATGATTTTGTTCGATACAAAAGGTTCTCTGCACGTTGGGAGAGATGATATAAAAGCCGATCCGCGGTTCTACAGGAAATGGGAACTTTGTGAAAAAACAAATCCGAAAAAGGTTAAGGACATCGAAGAGGCAATGAAGGATGCAGACGTACTGATTTCGCTCTCCACCCCGGGTCCCGATACCGTGAAACAAAGCTGGGTTAAACTTATGGGGAAGAAATCAATAGTTTTTGCATGTGCGAATCCTGTTCCTGAAATTTATCCCTATGCTGCAAAGGAAGCGGGCGCTTACATCGTAGCCACAGGCAGAGGCGATTTCCCGAATCAGGTTAACAACTCTATCGGTTTCCCCGGAATTCTCAAAGGCGCCCTGATTGTCAGGTCAAGAAAAATTACCGACGCCATGGCAATCACCGCGGCGCACTCTCTGGCAGATTTCGGCGAGAGACGCGGAATAAATCCCGAAGATATCGTGCCAAAAATGGATGAAGCCAATGTCTTCCCTGTTGAAGCGGCCGATGTTGCAATGCAAGCGATAAAGGATGGTGTCGCGAGAATAAACATGACCAGGGATGAAGCATACCGCATAGCGAAAAAAGATATTGAACATGCGCGTGCTGTAACAAAATCTCTGGTTGATACCGATTTTATCGCGAAACCTCCGCAGAAAATGCTTCAGGATGCCCTGGATTGGGCTGTTAAACAGGTTGCAAAGTAAAAGTCGATTCTCAGAACAAGGTTATCGTAAAAACGCTGAACGAGGTAATCGAAAGATACACTGTTGATGATGATGAAAATTTCAAATTATTTCGAGGAACAGTTATGGCGATACATGGAACGGTAAAAATTGATATTGAAACCTGCAAGGGTTGTGAGTTGTGCGTTGAAGCATGCCCTCAGGGTAGCCTGGCAATGTCGAAGGAGATTAACGCGAAAGGTTACCACCATGTGGTCTTGATAGAGGATAACTGCACAGGCTGCGTGAATTGTGCGCTTGTGTGTCCGGATGCAGTCATCACCGTGTACCGTGAAACGAAGAAGAAGGATAAAGAACCGGTTGCCGTGATTTCGAAGGTGAAGGGCGACATCCGCGTCTCAGTTGATGACTCCAGAGTACCTGGCGGGAAAGGAAGGATAGACGTATGAGTGAAGTCCGTTTGATGAAAGGAAATGAAGCTGCTGCAGAAGCTGCCATCTTGGCGGGATGCGATGTGTATTTTGGTTACCCCATTACGCCGCAGTCAGAAGTGATCGAGTACCTCGCAGACCAAGGTAGGAAGCGGGGTATGATCGTAATGCAGGTCGAGAGCGAAGTTGCTGCGATAAACATGATCTATGGCGCAGCAGGTGCAGGCGCGCGCGCCATGACCACGTCGTCAAGCCCGGGTATAAGTCTGATGCAGGAGGGTATCTCCTACATCGCATGCGCAGAACTGCCGTGCCTCCTGATGAACGTCAATCGCGGCGGCCCTGGACTCGGAACCATCCAGGCGGCACAGGGTGATTATTTCCAATCTGTGAAAGGCGGCGGCCATGGTGATTACCACCTTATCGTCCTGGCACCTGCGAGCGTCCAGGAGATGGCCGATTTTGTTTACCTCGGCTTTGATCTTGCAGAAAAGTACAGGAATCCGGTGTTGATTCTCACCGACGGGGCTCTCGGACAGATGATGGAGAAGATAGTTTTCCCCGATTATGATCCGAAGAAACATAAACTGCCCAAGCCGTGGGCAACGACAGGAAAAACTCCGGACCGTCCGGCGAATGTCGTCACATCGCTTCACCTCCAGACGGAGGATATGGAAAAAATTAACATCCGGTTGCAGGAAAAATATCGCAGAATAGAACGTGACGAGGTGCGCTATGAGCTTATCGATACGGATGATGCAGAATTCGTCCTGGTCGCGTACGGGCTTACATCCCGTATCTGCCAGCGGGTTGTTGAAATGGCAAGGCAGGATGGCGTTAAGCTCGGCATTCTGCGTCCGATTACACTCTATCCATATCCCTATCATATGCTTTCAACACTCGCCGACCGTGTCAAAGGATTCTTTGTCGTCGAAATGAATGCGGGACAAATGGTGGAAGATGTCAGGATCGGCGTCAACGGAAAAGTGCCGGTCGAGTTTTACGGCCGTATGGGAGGTATCATTCCTACAGCCGAAGAAATTTTATTGCATCTGCGTAAATTCATCGATACAATTGCAGTGAAGGAGAAGGTATAATATGGCTGAGATCAGAGTCGAAACGAATGGAATGGATATCGTCTGGGAAAAACCCGAGACTTTGACGGACACGCGAATGCACTACTGTCCGGGCTGCGGACACGGTGTGGTGCACAAGGTTCTGATGGAAGTTGTGGAAGAACTCGGCCTTCAGGACAAAACAGTAGGCGTAGCGCCGGTGGGTTGCTCCGTGATCGCGTACAATTACATGAATGTCGATATGCAGGAAGCTGCGCACGGTCGTGCAACAGCCGTTGCAACAGGTATCAAACGTTTCTTACCGGATAAGTTTGTATTCACATACCAGGGTGATGGCGATCTAGCGGCGATCGGAACTGCGGAAACGATTCATGCATGCAATCGCGGCGAAAATTTCCTCATCATCTTTATCAATAATGCAATCTACGGAATGACGGGCGGGCAGATGGCTCCGACCTCGCTCATTGGGATGGTCACGAGTACAACGCCGGAGGGACGGCAGATTGAAACCCAGGGATATCCGATCAGGATGACAGAAATTGTTGCCACTCTGCCGGGAACTTACTATGTCACGCGTCAGTCGGTGCACACCCCGGCAGCCGTCAGGCACTTTAAGAAAGCGGTTGAGAAAGCCGTTAAACACCAAATGGATAAAAAAGGGACATGCCTGATCGAAGTGGTTTCCAACTGTCCATCGGGCTGGAAAATGACACCGATTGAAGCAAATCATTGGCTTGAGAAAAACATGTTTGCATTCTTCCCGCCCGGTGATCTGAAGGTGGACGGAAAACTGATTGAAAAGAAACAACCGGCGGCGACGGAGAAGAAGGAGTAAAAATATGACGCACGAAATTTTATTCGCAGGATTTGGAGGGCAGGGTATCCTCTCAATGGGAATGACCCTCGCGTATGCAGGCATCGTCGAAGGTAAAGAGGTCTCATGGATGCCCTCCTACGGCCCCGAGATGCGCGGAGGTACGGCTAATTGCATCGTAATTGTATCCGATAAACGGATAAGTTCGCCCATTGTCGGGAAGTTCGATGCCCTTATCGCAATGAATCAACCCTCGCTCGATAAGTTCGAGAAAACGGTGAAACCGAACGGCATCATCATGTACGACAGCGGTAACATCATCGTTCCGCCGACCCGTACGGATGTCACTATCGCTGCAGTCCCCGTCGAAGCTGAAGCACTCAAACTCAATAATCTCAAAGTGAGAAACATGATTATGCTGGGGGGATTCCTGAGCGTGTGCCAGGTTGTGTCCATAGGATCGGTTGTGAAAGCATTATCTAAGGTCCTTCCGGAGCGATACCACCATATGTTGAAAATCAACCAGGAAGCTCTCGAGCTTGGTGAAAAATTAGTTATCGAAGCTGCAACCCCACTAGCCTGACGGAGGATGATATGGAAAAGAAAAGGGTTGATTGTGTCCACACGTGTAAGGGATTTTGTAACGCATTGGAAATTGCTACCTTGAGAGAAAAAGAGGCAATTATTCAATATGACTCGTTACGCGACGAGTGCGATTACCCCGATGTAAAGGCCATTCTGAATGAACTCATCATTCAGCGGCAAAAATCCATTAAACTCCTCGAAGAAGTGAAGCTCTTAATGAAATCAAAATTCGACGTCCTCGGCCAAATTCAGGATGGATATACAGCATAGACTGCCCACTGTCTCACTATCAGCGCGCCGTCGTTCTTTGAGATAAATTTTATAATCCCTCGGTAAGACAAAGAGGGATACCTCTACAACATGGGTACTATGACACACACAATTGCAGAGAAATCGCCGGAAGAACTGCGGCCCAGACTCATCGTATGGGAGTTGACACCGAACCGTGAGAGCAATGCAAACGGCTCTCTGCCGCTGAGTCAGCATGAGTGTCTCCTCGTGCTAGACAGCATCGCCCGCACTTCGAAACCGATCATCGTTGTGAGAGGACCATCCGTCATACACCGTGATAATATTCACGAAATCATCGATTACGGCCACGCCCTTGACCTCAAAATGATTATTGAACTCCAGCCTGAAGAACTGACCCAGGATATAATTAATCGCTATCGGACTTACGGTGTCCGTATTTTCCGCATAATTCTCGACGGACGCATCGCGGAAGATGCCAATACCCGCTTTCGTCAGTCACCCCAGTTCCTCGCTCTGGAGACGGCTGTCGGACTTCTGAAAGACAACGGCATGGAGGCACATTTTAGTCTTACCCTCGAAAATTC
>CAYGZY010000051.1:0-5115 GCA_964354485.1 uncultured Chlorobiaceae bacterium
GTTGAGATGGGAAAAGCCGCCGACCTTTACTGGCGGTTAGGTTATGCGCGGCGTGCTGCCGATATAATGAATTCTTTATATAAAGAAGACACGGCGTACTTCGTCGGTCTCCTCTGGGGTCTCCATTACAATCTACAGTTGGGAGATACTCTCCTCGCTAAAAAGTACCTTGTCAGCCTGAAAGGGATAGACAGCGCGAATCCAGTCGTTCTCGCATTTGACCGGATTTTATCGTACGGGGATTCGCTGAACAGGACGTCTGAAGTCAGGGACCTGAGCAGGTATCACGCTGAGATCGGATCTCTATACACTAAAATTGTTCTGAATGAAGAGGCGATAGACGAAGCGGAGCGTGCACTGCGCTTCTATCCCCGGAATTTGCATGCGCTTCTGCTTCTCGGGCAGCAGTTCGAAAGGAAGAACAACCCTCGCATGGCAATCAGATATTTTACTTCTGCGGGTCTCTACGATCCAAATAGTCCGTTCATACAGATGAAACTGGATTCCCTCATTCGCATCAGAGGTAAGTAATGTATAAGAACTTCGCTCCTTTCCGGAAGGAAAAATCGTTAACAATGCATTATTTGTATTTCTTTGGGGAAATGTTTATTCTTTAAGCGAATGATAAAGGGATCTCGTGTCACTCCTTGAGACATTATAATGAATTTCTCGCAAATAGTTCAGGAACTTGAACAGGTTGCCAGTCAGCTTGATCTCCAGATTCGTCATGAGAAGGGTGATTTTGAGGGCGGATACTGCATCCTGAAAGAACAGAAAGTGCTTGTCGTTAACAAAAAGCTGGTCGAATCACGAAAGGCGGCAGCGCTGGCGTTGGCGCTGGCTGAGTACGGTGTTGAATCGATTTATCTGAAACCCGCTATACGCACATTCATCGAGGATGAAACTGCAAAAGCGGGGAGGGGCAAAAAGCGGAAATGATCAAGGCGGTTGTTTTTGATCTCGATAATACGCTCGTTGATTTCATGGCGATGAAGCGGCAGGCGATCGACGCTGCGATCAGCGCGATGGTCGATGCCGGTCTAAACCTGCCCGTTGATGAAGTAAAAGCCCGTATAGAGGCGATTTATAAAGAGTGGGGCATTGAATTTCAAAATGTTTTTGATCAGCTCCTCTATGATGTATTCAGGAAAGTTGACTATAAGATCCTGTCGGCCGGTATAATCGCCTACAGACGGGCGCGTGAGGCGGCGCTCGTTCCGTACCCTCATGTATATATGACTATGGTCGAACTTCTGAAACGCGGGATGAAACTCGCCGTTGTATCCGATGCGCCGGCACGTGAAGCCTGGCTGCGCCTCTGCTACCTGAATTTCCATCACATTTTCGATGCGGTGGTGACCTTCGACGATTCGGGCGAAAGAAAACCAAGCCCGGTTCCGTTCAGGAAAGTTCTTGAACTGCTCAATGTAAGACCGGAACAGTCACTCATGGTGGGTGATTGGGCGGAACGTGATATGATAGGCGCTGCCAATATCGGCATGAAGACGGTGTTCGCACGCTACGGCGATACCTTCGGAACGGTTGACCCGCACGCCGACTATGAGGTGAGCGACATCAAGGAGCTTCTTCATATAGTTGATACTGAAAACAGGGTGTCATGATGATCGAAGGTGTGGGTATCGATATTGTTGATGTTTCCAGATTCAGGCGGGCGATCGATACATGGGGCATCCATCTCCTCGAGAGAATTTTCACCAACGAGGAACTCGAGTATTCGCGGTCGAAGATTCATCAGGCTCAGCATTTTGCGGCGCGGTTCGCCGTAAAAGAGGCGGTAGTGAAAGCAATGGCGTCCGGGAAGGTAAAAGGATTCCGGTGGAAAGATGTTGAAGTCAGAAATGATGAAACCGGCAAGCCGCACGTCGTTCTCTACGGCCAGTTTGCCAAAATAGCGCAGAACAAGAGAATTCATATATCAATTTCGCATACTGAACAAACCGTTGCCGCAGTTGCAGTAATTGAGATGTAACAGCGTGTTGCCTTTAGCACGGAATTTTCTTATGTTGCTGATGAATCGGGTATAATAATATTATCAACTGCAGGATCATTTATGAAACAGCTTGGTATAAAGAAGCTATATTACTCCATAAGTGAAGTTAGTAAAATAACGGATCTCGAGCAGTATGTTCTCCGTTACTGGGAATCTGAGTTCGAGCAGTTACAACCTGCCAAGAACCGTGCAGGAAATCGTATTTACACGAACAAGGATATTAAGATGATTCTGTACATCAAGAAGTTACTGCGCGAGGAAAGATATACCATAGAGGGCGCCAAGCAAGTCCTGCAAAGCTACATGCCTGATTCAGAAAGCGGTGAACAGCTCGAACTTATTCCGGAGGTCGTACAGACTCAGACACCTTCTCCCATAGGAATACACGCGACAAAAGTACCTGAGAACCGACTGAGGAACGATCTTGTGGACATTAAACAATTCCTTGAGGAATTGCTTGTAAAGTTTACATAATTTTGCTGTTCCCCCGGTTCGTCAGAACAAAATATCTCCGAAATCTATAAAAAACGGCTATCCGACCGTTTCACCTACCCCGGTGTTATTCACTTTAAAGAGAAATTCTTGATATTAAATCCCATATTTATTAACTTTCATCATTCTATTACACTTCTACCTAGAAAATTTCAATATCATATCATGACGGGGATCAGCATATGAAACAGTATCTACTACTCTCGTTGGTAATTACTCTCTTAATCGCCCAATCCGCATTTGCGCAAGCGCCTGTAAATGATGAGTGTACGGGGGCAACGGTTATTCCCTCAGTTCCCGATTCGTTTTTCCAGGACACACGACTCGCAACTCCGAATGTAACGGACCCTATACTTGCCTGTGCAGATGGCGGTGGCGGGAAAACGGTATGGTTTAGCTATACTGCTGATTCGAGCGGATGGCTGACCATCTCAACACGTGGAAGTATTCCAACTGATTATGATATTGCGCTCGGTGTTTTTACCGGTTCTTGCGGCTCACTCGTAATGGTTGCATGTACCGATGATATAGATCAGGGCGTGATACGTCAGGCTGAACTGGTCATGGAAGTCGATTCTGCTGCAACCTATTTGATCCACATCGCAGAATGGAATGGCGGCGGTCCGAGCGGCGGTGTTCCCACGGGCGGGGATCTGCAATTACGTGTCTGCTGGTCCGCTCCTCCTCCTCCTCTGCCGCCGATTGTCCGCGGTCCGAAAGTCGGTTCCATACCGAACGGTGTCACTGTAAGCACTTCGTCATTTCCGTTTGCGGTGATGGCACTATCGGAGCCACGTGAGCGCGAGTATTCAATTGCTGCGATCAACGAAAGGCCGAATTTCCTTGCTCCGCCCAAAAACCTCATGCCGCCGACCGGCTTGGAAGGATCCAATTATAAGGAGGATGGGAGAAGAAATTTGCAGGGAATCGATGCAGTTTCTGCGCCGCTCATCTTCAAAGATTTTAGGGGTTTTGATCCGACAGGTTATATCCCTCCCGATCCCATCATGGCAGTCGGACCTGATCATATTATCATCATGGTCAATTCAAGTTTTAAAATATACGACAAATCCGGAACCATCCTTAAAACCATTCGCTACCCTGATTGGTGGGCGACAGCATCGCCGGGTGCGGATGGGGGTGACCCACAGGTTATCTATGATCATTACAACAATCGTTGGGTGATGTTATGTGATGATTTTGATCACGGTATAATTTTGTTCTCAGTGTCTGATGATGAAAATCCGCTCGGTACATGGTACAACTGGGCGCTGCCTCAGAATAAGATCGGTGATTCGACGATTTCACTGGCACTCACAGACCATCCCTGGATGGGATTCGATGATCAGGCAGTTTACATTATGACGCGTGAGTATTGTACGGATGACTTTTTTAACCGCCTCAGAATTATTCCGACCGCGCAACTCTACGCGAATACCGGCGGGGAGCTGATTTACACCGATTTCTTTGATTTCAGAGACCCCGATTATAGAACGGTCAAGACCGATTTCGTAAAACCAACGCTCATGTATGGAACTCCGGGGAAATATTTTTTAATCAATGCCGGACCCTTCAGGTTAAATACGTATTTAACCGTCTGGACAATATCCGATCCGACTACTTCGCCATCGGTCACTGTAAAAAATATTCCAGTTGTAGCATACCGTCCCGCAATGAATGCACCCCAGCCCGGGGGCGGCGTACCTTTGGAGAACCTCAATGGTATTATTTCGTTCAGCGCTGTCTACAGGGATAGTATGCTGTGGGCTACTCATACAATCCGGAATCCGATTGATACTAACTACACCGCAGTGCGTTATGTTAAGATCGATCCGTTTACACAAACAACAGTTGAAGATGCATCGCTCGGCTTACTAGGCTACTGGTACCTTTACTCAGCAATAGGTGTCGCAGCTAATCAGGATGTCGTCTTAACCTATAGCCGTTCAAGCCTGACCGAGTATGTCGGTGCTTTCGTAAGCGGGCGCAGAGCCGCCGATCCACCAGGTTTGGTAAATGGTATCCCGCTGAAAACGGGAACTGCACATTACGAGCTTGTAGGCGGCGGACGCAACCGATGGGGTGATTACATGGGAGCATGCATTGATCCGGTTGATACAACAGCGATCTGGATACATACGGAATATGCACAACCTCCGGGTGATTGGGGTACTTGGGTTGGGAAGATAAAGATAGGACCTTTGCCGGGCGCATACATCAGCGTAAATAACCGATTACTTTCTTTTGAGGAAGCTGAAGTAGGATACCTGAGCGATACACTTTCCTTCACGGTAGTGAACAACGGTCTTGACGATTTAATCATAACAGGTATCACACCACCCGATTCACATTTTGTAGTGGTAAATATGCCTGCTCTGCCTCTCACGTTAGCCTCGTTTGAGACATATACAATCAATGCTATATGCACACCTGAACGTACGGGGAATCTGAGTGGTGAATTAATATTATCTAGCAATGATGCGAACAATCCTTCTTATACAATAGATTTTGCAGGGAAGGGTTATATTGTTATTCCTGCCGTCTCAAACACGATTTACGCTGTGGCGGGACTGGCAGACAACGGTCGTGTTTATACTCTTAATAATTACACC
>CAYGZY010000052.1:0-19329 GCA_964354485.1 uncultured Chlorobiaceae bacterium
TACTGATCCGGTGAAGATTGACTACTTCCCCAAATTTGATTGGCCCCGGATCGACAATCCAGCAATAAAATTCCCGCTCAACGAAGAGAACCTGAAAGCGGTCCGGAAAGCGGAGGAAAATTCACTCAATCAGATTAAGGACGCAATCCGCAGATATAAGGACGATATCGCCGCGCTGATTATCGAGCCCATCCAGGGAGAGGGCGGAGATAATCACTTCAGGAAGGAATTCTTCGAAGCTATCCGCCGGCTTGCTGATGAGAATGAGTTTATGTTCATTCTGGACGAGGTGCAGACAGGGATGGGACTTACCGGTAAAATGTGGGCTCACCAGCATTTCGTCAAGCCGGACATGATTTCCTTCGGCAAGAAGACGCAGGTGTGCGGATTTATGTCGGGCAATCGTATTGATGAAGTGAAGGAAAACGTATTTAAGGTTGCAGGTCGTCTGAATTCCACATGGGGCGGTGGTCTTGTAGATATGATCCGCTGCCAGCGTTACCTGGAGATTATAGAAGAAGATCGTCTCGTTGACAACGCCCGCGTTGTCGGGGAATACCTACTCCAGCGTCTGTACGAAATCCAGACAGAGTTTCCAAAGCAGGTAGAGAATGCTCGCGGAATCGGTCTATTCTGTTCATTCGATCTTCGAAATCCCGCAATGCGAAACGACCTCCGGAAGAAGGCGATGCAGAAAGGTCTCGTGGTTCTTGGAAGCGGTGAACGTTCGATTCGTTTCCGTCCGCCACTTATAATTACGAAGCAAGAGATCGATAAAGGTGTGAGCATCCTCAAAGAATCATTGAGTGAGTTGAAAGTCTGAGAGAGCGTGCTTACGTAAGAATAAGCCCCGATTATCGAAAGAGGTCGGGGCTTTTTTTGGACCGCTGATTACGCTGATGTTAATGATATACAAAGATGATAATCTGTGTTAATCTTGTGCTTTTTCTGTGTTATCTGTTTACCCGCCAGCTTTGTGGCGGGTGTTCAAATTCAACATGCAAATTGTAATTTGAATTATGTTAATAATTTCATTAACATCGTATCGCACAGGCTGTTCAATTCCCCCAAAATCATAAATTTTTAAAAATTTAATGAGGTCTCACATGCAGGTATTACGCTTATTCGCTCTCTGTATTGTATGTATTTTGTTGTTTTCGGCTTTCCACACTCGTCCCGATGAAGGGATGTGGACGTTCGACAATTTACCACTCAAGATATTAAAGGAAAAGTACGGATTTACACCGACGCAGGAGTGGCTCGATCACGTTCGCCTTGCCAGCGTCCGGTTCAATGACGGCGGTTCGGGTTCGTTCGTCAGCGGTGATGGATTGGCTCTTACGAATCATCATGTTGCCCGTGGTCAGCTGCAGAAAATGTCAACGCCGGAAAAGGATTATGTAAAGGACGGATTCTATGCAAAAACCCACGCGGAAGAAATTCAAAGCCCTGACCTTGAGTTGAATGTTCTGGAATCCATGGAAAATATCACAGACCGCATACAGAAAGCTACCAGGAAGGCGAAGAGCGATAAGGAAGCGCTCGAATTGAGAAAGGCTGAGACTGCGAAGATAGAAAAGGAGAGTCTCAAAAAAACCGGTCTGCGTTCCGATGTTATTTCGCTCTATAACGGCGGAGAGTACTGGCTCTACCGGTATAAGAAGTATACGGATGTCCGGCTCGTCTTTGCACCTGAGGCAGGCATTGCATTTTTCGGTGGGGATCCCGATAACTTCACTTACCCCAGGCATGACCTTGATATGGCGATTTTCCGCGTATATGAGAACGGGAAGCCGATCACACCCAAGCACTACCTGAAGTGGAGTTCGGCGGGCGCCGACGATGGTGAATTGGTTTTCTGTTCAGGCAACCCGGGCTCAACGGAACGCCTGAGTTCGGTTGCGGAACTTGAATTTCTACGTGATGAACTTTATCCGTTGATCGTGAAGAGTTTAAACCGTCGGATCGGTGTCCTTAAAAATTACTCTGAAAAAGGAAACGAGGAAAAACGTCAGGCCGCGTCGTTAATTTTCGGTATGGAGAACAGTCTGAAAGCCATCGGAGGAGAACTTCAGGGCTTGCGTGACAAAACAGTCATGGATAAAAAGATAAGCGATGAGAAAAATTTTCGTCAGATAGTTTCGGGAAATCCCGAATGGCAGAAGAAGTACGGAGATGCCTGGGATGCAATAGCCGAAGCAAAGAAGAAACATGCGGCGCTTTTTAAGCCGATGATGATCAGAGGACTCCGTGGATCGAGGATGGCACAGTATGCACTTCTGATAGTGCAGTATGTGGCAGAAATAAAGAAACCTGACGGTGAACGACTCGACGGATTCCACGATGCACAGCTTGAGAGCTTCAGATTCAGTCTCTTTTCTCCCGCGCCGGTTTATCCGCAGCTTGAAGAGTACCGGATGGTCGATGGATTGAAGGAATCAATGGAAATACTGGGTTCAGATGATCCTTTCCTGAAGATTGTCCTGAACGGAAAGACACCTGAAGACGTTGCAAAGGAATTAGTGAGTGGAACCAAGATGGGAGATGCCGAATTTCGGAAAACCCTTGCGGAAGGCGGAGAAAAATCAGTTGCAAAATCGGATGATCCGATGATCGCTATAGCTAGAAAGATAGATCCACTCATTCGCGAAAGCATCAAGAAGTACGAAGACGATGTACGAAGCGTAGTAGAGTCCGCCGGTGAAAGGATCGGGGAAGCTCGTTTCGCCGCATATGGAAAATCAACATACCCCGATGCGAATTTTACACTGCGGCTTACGTTCGGAACCGTGAAGGGGTACAAGATGAACGGGACCATTGCTGCTCCGAAAACCACCTTCTACGGTCTCTTCGATCGTGCCCACAGCTTCAATATGCAGTCTCCTTTTGACCTCCCTCTGCGTTACACAGAGAATAAGGATAAACTCGATCTTTCCACACCGTTGAATTTTGTGGCGGCTCTTGATGTGGTCGGAGGAAATTCAGGATCGCCCGTTTTGAATAAAAATGCAGAACTCGTTGGATTGGTGTTCGATGGAAACATTGAAAGTCTGGTTGGGACCTATGTGTATGATGAAGAAACAAATCGGACCGTTGCGGTACACAGCAGCGCTATGATAGAAGCGCTCAGAAAGCTGTACGATGCCGCCGGACTGGTTGATGAGTTAACCGGCAAAAAGTGATATAAGAGACATCTGAATAATTTTTTCATAAAGACAAAACCTGTCACGCAGCGGAGTCGAAGCGTGACTCTGATTTTATTTTTCAGATGTCTCAATAATTAATTTGTTCGTTAGACAAAGTGGCGGTCGAACTATACCGCCACTTTTTTTTGTAAGGGGGAATAAGTTTACTATTCTTTCTTCGGATTACTCCCGGGCATCGTTTGGTTCAGGTTCCCGGTGAAACCATATAACTCTTTAAAAAATATTTATCAACCTTCCCGTTGATAATTAAAAACTCTTCTCCGGTGTCAGGGTCGTTCTGCTTTTCTTGTTTCAGGGACTTAAAATTTCCAGTTTGGGTTCTTGATTTCGACTTTATAATAAGCGTCCCCTACAGTTGACCTTGTTCCGCCGGCGTCTGTTACATACTTGTCGAAAGTTGCCCGAACCTCAGTTTTTGCGGGCAGAGTCACACTGATACTTCGGTGATTGTACACTTCTTTCACGTAACTGGTTGACCCGATAGTATAATAAATTTTTGCTACGTCCCCGTACGTTGTGTATGGGTACGCATCTGTTGGATTTCGATCATACGTGATGGTTACTTGTACTTCCTTGGGTTGGCAACCAAGGAGTACCAGGACGATGAGGAAACTCGATATCACTAAAAAGCGCATTGTTTTGACCCTCTGAATTATATTCCGGTTGTTTGCATCAATTTCGCAAAGGTACGATAAAAAGTCAAATATCGCATGACATGCAACAATGGCAGATTTCCGGCGTACA
Source organism: uncultured Chlorobiaceae bacterium (assembly GCA_964354485.1). Lineage (GTDB taxonomy): Bacteria > Bacteroidota > Ignavibacteria > UBA10030 > SZUA-254 > CAYGXH01. The sequence goes on from CAYGZY010000052.1 coordinate 3,951, forward strand.
TAATGAAAGAAAACAATCGAGGAGAAATATATGCAGCGTACAATCAAAATAATAGCGGTAGTAATACTTGTCTGCATCACGTTATGGGTACCAGCAGTTTCGCAATTTTCGAAGGAAATCCGGAAAACGGTCGATATTAGTAATGACGGTCGTGTCGACATCGATACGTACAAAGGGAGTATTACGATACAAACCTGGGATCAGCCTAAGGTCGAAATATATGCACAGGTAGAAGCGGACGGCAGGGCAAAGTACGATCGTGAGATGGTAGACGACACAGAAATACGCATCCATTCCTCGTCGGACCGCGTAGAGATCAGGTCGGATTACGGAAGGAGCGAGCACCACGGTTTTTCGCTTTTTGGACTCTTTGGGGAAGAAAGCGGGAGTCTGCCGTTCGTGCATTATACGATAAAGATGCCCGCAACTGCCCGATTGAAGATCAAAGATTATAAGTCAGAAACGAAAATTTCGAATCTCTTATCGTCACTGCGAATGGAAACGTATAAAGGAAGCGTTATAATTAATGAGCATAACGGTCCTGTAGATATCGAAACCTATAAGGGCAATGTGAAAATCGATTTTGCACGATTATCTGGCGATTGCAGTTTCGAAACATACAAAGGTCGTGTTGAAATCACGCTGCCAAAGAATGCGGGCTTTAAACTGAGGGCGGACCTCGGAAGACGTTCGGATTTCACTTGTGATTTTGACCTGAATATCAAACGAAGTTCACGTAAGGACGATTACATTAAAGCAAGTGTAAACGGAGGAGGTCCTGAATTATCTTTTAATACGACTAAAGGGGAAATCCGACTGTACGAAAAATAAATCCACCCACAATAATCTGATTATACGGCAGGAACAATCAAGCTCAACCGCGAGACCTTTACACCGCTGGATATAATATTTCTACGTACGTTGGTTTCGGCTCTTTCCTTTATTTCGTATATTACAGTAATGGACGAAAGACGACGGCAATTATTTTCTGCATTTATGATAATCGGACAGATAAGTGCACGAATCATGCCGCATCACGATGTACATCCGGCCCATTGTTCTAACCCTCAAGGAGAATAATTATGAAAACGATAGTTGATGTAACAATCATACCGATAGGCATAGGTGTATCACTTTCACCGTATGTCGCTGCATGCGAAAAGGTTTTCCGCGAAGCGGGTCTGAAGGCTCAGCTTCATGCGAACGGTACGAATATTGAAGGGGAATGGGACGCAGTTTTTACGGCTATCAAACGATGCCACGAAGTCGTCCATGAAATGGGTTCGCCCCGGATCTTTACCACCATTCACGTGGGCACCCGAACAGACCGTGATCAGACGATGGAAGATAAGATAGCCAGCGTCAGGATGAAATTGAAATAAAAAATGCGCTCGCGGAAATATGGAATGCAGGTAAAGAATTAAGAATGAATCCTACCCCCTGTGATCGTAATATGAATAAATGGAGATACATACCGGGGATTCTACTTATCGTTTTGATTTTTTTTGTTTCTGAAATATCCGGGCAGTGTCAATATATTCCGCTGAGCGGTAAACTCGAAGAGCTCGAAAAGATTTCTTTCATCGATTCGATGAATGGAATGATCGGTACGTGGGAAGGCGTTGTTCTGAGAACGAGCGACGGCGGTTACGCCTGGCTCGAGCAGGATATCAGATACGGCTCTTCACTGAGGATACATGCTGTGTCAATGGCAGATTCATCCGTTGCCTATGCAGTTACCTCTGAAGGGGAGGTGTTTAAAACTCTGGATGGCGGCGCAAGCTGGGTTTCCAAAGGGTGGCCTACAGGATCTTACCTGTACGCGGTTTCGTTTATTGACGCAAATAATGGAGCTGTCACAGGCGGATCCGGTGAAATCGGATACACGACGGATGGAGGAAACAGCTGGTCTCTCGCATCATTGGGAGGCGATATAACATTTTACAATATCGCATACGTGGATAATCAGACTATATTTGCGGTCGGATCACGTGGCGTGATCGCCCGCTCTACCGATGCCGGCATAACATGGTCACTGCGCTCCGGCAGTATCTCAGATGTTTTCCGGTCTCTTTCATTTAAGGGTAATAATATAGGATATGTTGTAGGTTATAGTGGCCTGCTTATGCCGCTTATCCTCAAAACAACCGACGGCGGAACGACATGGTCTACTCAATCAACTGTGTATGACAAAATGCTGTCCGATGTTTCGTTTCTCGATGCCTCCCGGGGAGTTGCATGTGGAGAAGGCTCGATCCTGTCTACTCTCGATGGAGGAATAACATGGACGATCCACACCATCTATAGCTACAAGAGCATCCACCATATAAGGTATTTACCGACGGGTGATATTATCGCGGTTGGTGATCATAACAGTCTGAAGAACAGCATCATTAAAATTTCGAAGAATGGATGTTCATCACCATTTACGCTCGTGTCCCCGAAATTTTTTGCGGAAAATGTATCCCTGTGGAAAAATTTAATGTTTCCAAAATCGGTTACCTTTTCCTGGAGGTTTTACTCACAGGTCCGGTTGGCATCGGCTCATCTTCAGATAGCTCACGATGAAGGATTCTCGGCTGATCCGGTTGTCGATACTGTCATTGAGTCGGTCATCGATGAAGGCGACACTTCGGTCATCATTCCGGGTTTGTCACCGCAAAAGCTGTACTACTGGCGGCTTGCATTTCATAATCTCGACGGCACGCAGACTGACTGGTCTAATGTGAATCAATTCACAACGGCAGGAGGAATGATCAGCGGGATAGTTTTTGAAGACGCAGATCGTGATAGCGTAAGGGATAACGACGAGCCGGCATTGTCTAACTGGCCTTTGCAGATATCGGGCTCTGCTGTTGTTTCCTTAAACACGGATGAGAACGGATACTATGAGGTGGTGGGATTAGATTCCGGGAGTTATACCGTAAGAGATCTTGGCTCGCCTTTATGGAGGAGGATAAAACCGGATTCAGGCTATTACCGGCTTACCCTTCCGTTGAAAGATACGCTGGGCGGAATTGATTTCGGGTATTACTTTCCATGGAATTTCATAAGCGGTTATGTGTTCAGCGATAAAAATGAAGATGGTATGAAAGCTGAAGGTGATTCAGGTCTTCCGTTCTGGCGTGTCAGGTTTGCCGGCCCGCTGGGACATGATTCCACTCTAACGGATGGCGAGGGTCATTATTCATTCATTAGGGTCAGCACAGGGACATGTACGGTCTATGTCGTTCCACCATCCGGATGGGAGCAGATTTACCCGCGTCTGGGGAAGGAACACTCCTATTATTTCTACGATTACGATCAGCAATTTATGGCAAATTTTAGTTTTCATACGATCCCGCAGAGGGTAAAAAACGTCATCCATTTTCATGATAATCGGTTCACACCGGTGGTGAAGCTTCAATGGGGGGTACGGGAAGGTGCGACAAATGGTATCTGGGGAGCAGATCCCAACAGCTCGCTGGTCGATTATTCTGAGGGGGAACTGGAAATCCCACCGCCGCTTCCCGGTGCGATGGATGCCCGGTTTGTTTCGCCGCCCAATACCGCCTTTGAGTTCGGACTCGGTTCATGGATTGACTTGCGGCCATATCTGATTTCCTCGCAGGCGGATACTTATCTGGTAAGGTTCTCCGCGGGGACATACGAAGGGGGAGATTATCCGGTTACTTTTTGCTGGTCGGCAGAGAAGATGCAGGATGCCTATTCATCTCCAGTCTGGTTCAGCGTACCTCCTGAATTGACCATCGATATGCGAGATCACGATAGTATAGTCATATCCGATCCCGATCTCAGCGTAATCAGAATAATTGCAACCGGCCCAATTATTAAACCTGACGGAGTCGATCAGACCGATTCCCGGATTCCGTCCGAATACGTTCTAGAGCAGAACTATCCCAATCCCTTCAATCCGTTGACCACATTCAGCTTTACGCTACCGCAGGAAAGCTATGTCTTACTGAAGATTTATGACATCCTTGGTCAGGAGATAGCGCGATTGGCTGAAGGTAATAAACCAGTTGGTATCCACGTAGTGGAATGGGATGGTTCAGATTTTTGTAGTGGCATATATCTATATCGTTTCGAAGCCACAAGTACCCATAATCCAAAAGGAATATTTATACAAGTTAGGAAAATGCTGCTCGTGAAGTAAACTTTCATGTGTGGGCTCAGCATCCCCGTCGTTACCAATCCCTCCCTATTGGAACGACAAGCTGAGCTCACACTTATAATCAGATTTTTTTCATCATCTCCCTGCGGGGTATCCAGACCGCCCCCAACCCAAGATCGTCTGGAAATCGGTAGTTGAGAGTGGGTTCGTTAATAAAGAATTGATTATAAGAGAGATAAAAAGTGAAGAAATCGGTCATCCGGTTGCAGCATTATGTTGTTGCATTAATTTGAATTAGAAAGTTGCGCATTGATGGAGGGTTAGTTATCTTTCAGTCGTGAAAAGCATCTTCAAATACGTAGTCCTTTGTTATCTAGTCTTTGGTTCACAAGTAGCCATTAAGGCAAGTGAGCAGAGCGGCTCAAGAAATGAGGTGTTCAACAGTAGCAGACCCGAATGGACTGTATTTACCAAAGAGTTACCGCATTCATCAAATCCTACACATTTCAGCCCGAGCAAGCAAACCGAGTTCGCACAAAGATTGGATGTCCCTTCCAAAGCGCTCCTAACGACAGATCGACTTCCTCTGCAGATTGACTTTGTTTTTCTACCGATCGATCCACCGGTAAGTAAATTTACTAAGGGCATCTACCTCCGATATCGACCTCGAGATCCAACAACGTAGTAGTTCTCTTTTTACAAAATAAGAAGCAGTTCACCTCTTCACTTGCGTAAAACAACGTGGGGGGATGGTACGTTTTTATGCTCAATTCTTAAGGAGAATTACTATGCCATCTGAAGATTATTCAAAACAACATAAAGAGGAAGACGCACAAGGTTTTTCATGGCAACTGAAACTTCTTGTTACGGTGATGATCCTTGGAGTCATGGGGCTCTTACTCAAATTCATCGGCGTATTTTAAAAAGGAGAACCACCATGTCTACCACTGCGTTAATTTTAATGTTAGCCACTTGGACATATATTCTTTTTTTTGCGATTAGATTTCTTATCAAGGTGATAAAGACACCTATGAAAAAGGATGATACAAAGGGAGAAGAGCAGGAAAACTCTTTACTTCCAACAAATTCTAAGACAAACAATGAGAACTGAGAAATCAAGAAATCTGTTTTTACTCGGCATCTTGGTAATAGTTATCGCAGTTGCTAGTTGTGCCTCCGAGGCTAGCGGTCATATTGATCCAGTAGCGTCCGTATTACTTGCGCTGATAGTAATTCTCGCTGCTGCTAAAATTGGCAGCGCAGTTTTTGAGCGCCTTGGACAACCTGCAGTATTGGGTGAATTAATCAGCGGAGTGCTTCTCGGAAACTTGATTTTATTCGATCCGTCCTGGAGTTTCTTTGAACCACTCCGCGTTACCTCCATTCAAGAGAACTGGGCAGTGGTGATAGATAGTTTAGCTCGCCTTGGTGTAATCATCCTGCTATTCGAAGTCGGATTGGAATCGACTGTGCGCGGCATGATGAAAGTTGGAAGCTCTTCGTTGCTTGTAGCGGTACTAGGTGTCATCACGCCGTTTGTATTTGGCTTCGGTGTTAGCTGGTTGTTCATTCAGGAACTCCCAATTTCGCTAGCCGTCCATGTACCAGCCAATTTCAGCTTGAATTATGTTCACATGTTCGTAGGCGCTGTGCTCTGTGCAACAAGTGTAGGAATCACAGCGAGGGTTTTTAAAGACCTCAACAAACTGAAAACCAAGGAAGCACAAATCATTCTCGGTGCCGCTGTAATTGATGACGTGCTTGGATTGATTGTCCTCGCGATTGTTTCCGCCATCATTAGCGCTGCCACAATTGGACAACCATTGGAAATATTAGCATTACTAAAACTCGTTGGTATCGCTTTCCTTTTTCTTGGCGGCTCGTTAGCGCTGGGAGTTTATATTATCCCTAAAATTATGCCTCAATTAGCTCGACTACGCACCGCCGGCATGATGCTGACTTCGGCATTAGTATTAGCCTTTTCCCTCTCGTATCTTGCCCATGCTTCCGGTCTTGCTGCTATTGTTGGTGCGTTTGCTGCCGGCCTGATACTAGAAGAAGTACACTTCCAATCATTCCATGAAGAAATCAGGATCGAGCAATTTATCAAACCTGTTACTACCTTTTTAGTCCCAATCTTTTTTGTGTTGATGGGAATACAAGTACGGCTGGAAACGTTTACCAATCTCTCTGTACTCGGCGTGGCAGGTGGCATTACCCTCGCAGCGATCATTAGTAAGCAAATCTGCGGTCTTGGTGTCTTAGAGAAAGGTCTGGACCGTTTGACAGTCGGAGTCGGCATGATTCCACGTGGTGAGGTTGGCCTCATCTTTGCCAGCATCGGTAAGAGTTTGGAAGTCATTGACGATGCGACATTCTCAGCAATAGTAATTATGGTGATTGCAACTACGTTAATAACCCCGCCCCTTTTAAAAATCACATTAAGACGATGGGAAAAACGCGGCATCAAAGCATCGCATATCAACTAAGGAGATATTATATCTGCAATCGAATTGAAATCTTTCGAGAAGAGGATTGTCTTGCGTTAAAGTAAAAAAAATATTAACGTAATATTGGAAGGATAGCAATGCATCTCTTCCAGTACTTTTAAGGATAATTTACGTATCCAAAGTATATGAAAATAACACTTCGTCTTATCGTTTCGCTTATATTTGTGGCTACACTTGTTGCAACTATTTTTTCTTACTATCAAGTGCAGAATGAGGAAGAGCGATTAACAACAGAGCTTACGCTTAGAGCTTCCACACAGGCTGAAAGCATAGAAGGTTCGGTTACTGAACCGCTACTGACTAAATCACCTGAACGGTTGAATAAGTCCATCGAACGTTTTATAAAGCGAAATCCTTTTATTGGTATTGCTATTTATGATAGTCAAGGGGTATTCGTCGATAAGAGTCCCAATGTTGATACTTCTGAACAGGAAATAACAAAATATATTATGGAGTCAGCAACAAGAAACGAAGGAATATCAAGTTTTGAAAGAATCAATGGCATAAAAACACATATCTACACTTTCCCGCTTCGAAGGGATCAGCAATTAATTGGAGCGCTGATCCTCACTCACAACGCTTCGTATATTGAGACTAGACTTCGAGAGATATGGCGGTATAACTTCGTTAGACTTCTTACACTTTCGTTGCTCATTATAATAACAACAATTATCGTGCTGCGGTGGAGTCTCACCGGACCAATCGCAAAGATTGCAGATTGGCTTAAAGGATTGCGTATGGGTAAGATAAGACAACCGATTAATCTTCCGCGAGGAGATGTTTTAGGACCACTTGCTAAAGAAGTAACTCTCATAGTAAAAAACCTCGCACTGGCGCGTGCATCGGCAGAGGTCGAAGCTCAGCTTCGAGCACGTGCAGAGTCTACATGGACTCCAGAACGACTCAAAGAACATGTCCGACAGGAGTTAAGCGGAAAAAATCTTTATGTAGTTTCCAACCGTGAACCGTATATGCATATTCGAAGAGGTGGAAAGATAGAATGTATTGTGCCGGCAGGTGGATTAGTAACAGCATTAGATCCTATTATGCGTGCTTGCAGCGGTGTTTGGATTGCACATGGAAGCGGCGATGCGGATGTCGAAATAACCGATAAAAACGGGAAACTCGAAGTTCCACCGGATGAACCGCAGTATAGTCTCAAACGTGTTTGGCTCACGAAAGAGGAAGAAGAAGGATATTACTATGGTTTTTCGAACGAGGGTATTTGGCCGCTTTGCCATAATACACACACTCGTCCAATTTTCCGTTTGGAAGATTGGATACATTACCAGAAGGTTAACGAGAAATTCGCTGAGTCCTTACTCGACGAGATTGAAGATGAAGAAGATCCTCTTATCCTGATCCAAGATTATCATTTTGCATTACTTCCTTTTCTTATAAAATCAAAGCGTCCTGATGCGCGTGTTGCAATATTCTGGCACATCCCTTGGCCCAATCCGGAAGCATTTGGTATATGTCCCTGGAAACGAGAAATCCTCATCGGTTTGTTAGCAGCCGATCTAATAAGTTTCCAAATCCAATATCATTGCAATAATTTCCTCGATACAATCGATAGGTTCATTGAATCAAAAATAAATTGGGAACAATTTTCAGTTGAACGTAATGAACATATTACTTTGGTCAAACCCTTCCCCATCAGTATAGCATTTCCCGCGATCCTCGGACATGAGGAACCCGTTGAGACTCAAGATGCGCTCAGATCAAAGATAATGAAAGAGCTTGGCCTTTCAATCCAATATCTCGGTGTTGGAGTAGATAGGATTGATTATACTAAAGGTATAATCGAGCGTTTTAAGGGGTTGGAACGTTTCTTTGAGAAACACCCTGAATACATTGAAAAATTTTCATTTGTTCAACTTGGTGCACCAAGTCGGACTCATATTAAAAGATACCATGATTTGCTCGCCGAGGTAGAAGAAACAGCAAGTAAAATCAAATGGCGCTTTCAAACAAAAAAATGGAAACCAATTATTTATCTCGAAGCTCATCATAGTCATGAAACGATAAACCGGTTCTATAAAGCCGCTGATATTTGTATGGTAACATCACTTCACGATGGTATGAACCTCGTTGCAAAAGAGTTTGTTGCCTCACGGAATGATGAAGATGGCGTGCTGATACTCAGTCAGTTTACAGGAGCATCGAGGGAATTACACGATGCTTTTATCGTGAATCCTTATGACATTGAGGAGGTTGCCGATTCGATATATTCCTCGCTTACTATGCCACCTGAAGAACGAAAAGCACGGATGCGAAGGATGCAGGGAGTATTAAGAGAATATAACGTTTATCGTTGGGCTGCAAATCTAATATCCACACTATCACGAATACGGATTAAGAAAAATACTTAATCAATGGAAGCATAATGGTACAAACATATTTATTCCGAAAACAAGTGTGGAAGAATCTTCAACAGCAAATATCTAATAGCCATCAAATATTTTTATTCATTGATTATGATGGCACGATTGTCCCAATTAAAAAACAACCTCGGTTAGCTGTGCTTCCTTCAAATACGAGAACATTAATTGCACGGTTAGTGAGAATCCCCAACATCTTCGTCGGCATAATCACCGGCCGCTCATTAACTGATATTCGCAATCTTGTTAGAATCGGACATATACTATATGCTGCTAACCATGGGTTTCAGATTTATTACAAAAAGCGAACCTGGATTCACCCAGATACAAAACGAGTATTGCCACTACTTACTAAAGTCGAAGCAGCTCTTATAAAAGCGCTTACACCTATAGAAGGTGTTCTTATCGAGAATAAAGGATTAACATTAAGTGTGCATTATCGGAATGTGCGGGCTGGCAATATTTACCGTTTGAAAATTACTTTGAAACGAATCATTCAGCCGTTTCAGGAATTTATAAAACTAACAAGTGGGAAAAATGTTATCGAAATCCGCCCTAATATTCCATGGGATAAAGGTCATGCGATTCTTCGAATCTTAAAATTGTTCCGAGCGACTAAAAAATCAATTATTATTTTTATTGGTGATGATAAAACCGATGAAGACGCATTCAAACTATTGCCACCACAAGCAGTCACAATTCGCGTAGGGAAGAACAAATCTTCCAATGCAAAGTATTATGTCCGTAATTCTCCGGAAGTATGGCAATTATTAGAGAATATAATTTCATTAAAACATAATCGACAAGATCGCATATGAGTCGCATTGCAAAGGAAACGTTCCAATTTTTTACACGTCAAAATTTAACGTACCTCTTGGGAAAAAAGGCAAAATACTTAAATGCACTCCTCTCAGGTATTAAGGAGGTCCCGCTTTCTTCTATCTATCAACACACACATCATTATCTCGAACAGCATGAGTATCTCTCACCTGAGCCGCCGAACGATTTTGCATATTGGATCACCAATGTTCTTCAGCATGATGTGCTTGGCGAGGAGATTGCCGGCATAGATCTTCGATCAATCATTTCATTAAAAGAAATACAATCGAGATTAATTGAGATCATCGAAAAGTCGATTCAACGAGATCCAGAATCTGCTAACCGAAACGTTCCAGCAGGTGAAGAATTCCATTTCATGAGTGCACAAACGTTTGTCTTTCCAACGCAGTATATCGCACATGATTTATTAGAATTCAAGCAATGTCTCCAAAGCGTCTCGAATTATTCAATTTATTATCACATGTTTGAAGCGCCCCTATTTCAGCAAAAAGCTCAGTTTTGTTATTGGATCGAGAATTCACTAGAAGATGAAAAGCTGGCTTTAGCGTTAAGACGTCTCGATCCATATACGCAAACACTTGATAATCTCAAACATAATCTTATCAGTCTGGTTCGAGTTCGTCTTGAGGGAAAGTAACATGGCAAATCTTATTGAATATGAACCGATTGTTGGTAAGGATGTAATTAATGAATTGCAACTTTATGCAAGTAAACTCACCAACGTTAGTGTCCAACATATAAACTCAACAGCAGTAGGTGGTGGTGTTGCAGAAATATTGATACGCATGGTCCCCCTTTTAAAAGATCTTGGTATTAATGCTTTCTGGGATGTTATCAAAGGAGGGGAAAAGTTTTTCGAAATGACCAAGAAAATGCATAATGCTCTCCATGGGCAAAAAGTGGGTTTTTCACAGGATGAAATGGATTTGTTCATTCAAACCAATGAAATAAATGCACGGGATATGGATTTACGAGGAGATATTATGTTCATACATGACCCCCAACCCATCGGACTAATATCGCGTAGGAAAGAATTGGGTCACAAATGGATTTGGCGATGCCATATAGATTTTTCACATCCTGATCCATTTACATGGAATTTTCTTAAAAACTATATTGAACAATACGATGTCAGTATATTTTCGGCACCTGCATTCGCACGTGAGTTAAGAATTCCACAAGTACTTATTGCACCGTCCATCGATCCTTTGAGTGATAAGAATAAAGATTTACCTCAAGAAACAATTTATTCTGTATTAGAACGGTTTAAAATAGACAGAGATCGTCCGATTGTAACACAAATCTCAAGATTCGATTATTTAAAAGATCCAAAAGGAGTAATGCAAGTATTCCGAAAAGTGAAGAAATACATAGATTGTCAACTCGTTCTTGCAGGTGGTGGCGCAACTGATGATCCAGAAGGTGCAAAAGTTCTTGCTGAAGTTCAAGAAATCGCAGCAAATGATCCAGATATTTTTCTTTTGTTGCTTCCACCAAGCAGCGACATTGAAATAAATGCCCTTCAAAGAGCATCTTCAGTAGTCTTACAAAAATCACTTCGCGAAGGATTTGGATTAACTGTAGCTGAAGCTCTTTGGAAGGCGAAACCGGTTATAGCAAGTGCAGTTGGCGGGATACCCCTTCAGATCGCTAATCGTTATTCAGGATTGCTTACTCATACAATTGATGGTACTGCCTTTGCACTCAAACAATTACTACAAAATCCAGTATACGGAAAGCGGCTCGGTGAGAATGGGAAAGAGCATGTGCGAAAAAATTTTCTAATTACGAGACATCTACGCGATTACATGTTGCTCTTTCTCTCACTCGACCATCGCGGGCAAGACGTTGTGTTTCTTTAGAATTATAAGAACCTGCCACCCAAGCTGAATTTTTCTGAAAATCATCGGCTGGAAGGCAGTATTTCCGCAACAAATGGCATCTGGGAGCCATAATCTCTCCTTGAATTTACTCCGAATATTTAGTACACTCTATTGGATAGAGAAGGGAGTATGGATATGTTTACGTTACGATGATGGAGTTACGGTTCCCTTCGAATATGACTTACATGAATACGAATGCTATACTATATTACAAAAGAAATAATAACGCAATCCTTCGTACCTCAGAATCTTACTCGTCTATTTTCATACGATATGATTGGTTCTCGATAATATTTGAATTATTATGAAAGTTGATGAACAATATTTAGATGTGCTGCAAAATATCGAGTCGGCAATCGTTTCATTCTATAAAAACGAACCAACTCTCCTCGATTTAGAAGTTGAGGAATCTCTCGATTGCCTTATTCGCTCATATACTTGGGAACAAGAAGCACGCGGCACTCCCACTCTGAGGCTCTCCGATCGGGTTCGACAATTATATGACCACACTCGTTTCATTTGCGAATGGCGTCTCGGACGACAGTCGCTTGACCAGCATAGATTTCATCGACCGATATTGGAACTTATAGATATCACACTGCCAGAGATTCTTATTTGTCTCAAACATATTCGACAATCCGTCCGCTATTGGAATAAAGAAAATGGGCGTCAAGGGTATCTAACTTATGTGCGGCATTTTTTCGATAATGTCTTTTAGATCAAAATCTTGTTGATTCATAATGCGTGGCGTCCACGGCACATAACAGGCAAAATAATGACGCACAGTGTTAATAAATATGAAAAATAATCAACGTATATCGCTTCAGTTCAATACCATATTTACGGCACACGTTATATGCAACCGCCGCCTAATAGAGTAAAAAAGGATATTGTGTAAGATTAAGAGGAGCATCAATGAAGCAGATCGCCAGTATAATTCCAAAAGAACGAATTGAACAACGTATCTATCTGCTTCGTGGGGAAAAGATCATGCTGAGTACCGACCTTGCCAGTCTTTATCAAGTTGCGCCTCGTGTTCTTGTGCAAGCCGTCAAGCGAAATATTGAACGTTTTCCGGACGATTTCATGTTCCAACTGACAACCGATGAGTTCGAAATCTTGAAATCACAAATTGTGACTTCAAGTTGGGGTGGTCTTCGCAGAGCGACACCCTATGCATTTATAGAACAAGGTGTCGCGATGCTATCCAGCGTTCTAAGAAGTGAGCGGGCTGTGCGTGTTAATATCGAGATTATGCGCGCATTCGTATGCCTACGTAGGTTACTGGCAACTAACGAAAATCTCGCACGTAAACTCGCAGCGCTGGAAAAAAAGTATGACGCTCAGTTTAAAGTTGTTTTTGATGCAATCCGACAATTAATGACGCCTCCCGAGTCAAAACGTCGTCCAATCGGTTTCGGACATGAGATTGAATGACAATGTTAAAGACGAACTCTGCGGCGGCTGCAGCTAGCAACCGTAAAAATGACATAGAGATTTTTTTAGAATGTCGAAATTGTTAAACCGTTAAAACGGTTAAGCAAAGACTCCGGTTCTCGATAGCCCCCGACTTAAGTCGGGGGTTAATGAAATCCTCTCCGGTTAAACAGTTTTAACTGTTTCCCGTCTGCCGAATTTGAGATGTAATCGTTCTCTTCCAGTATATACGTTTACCGTACCGTCACTTCCCCTGATAAATCTGCAAAACTATCCCGGATGATCAAAAAGATGCAACTTATCCCATAGATTTTGGATACTCGTAGAACTTTTTGTATTTTCGGGGGTTACCTCTCATCCCACGAAAAACGGAACAGCTTATGACAATTTCATCTGAGGTGATTCTCGTCCTCGATTTTGGTTCTCAGTATTCTCAACTGATCGCTCGGCGGATCCGTGAGCTCGGCGTTTACTCCGAACTTCATCCTTTTAATATCTCCATTGAACGGATCAAAGAACTCAATCCAAAGGGGATAATCCTTTCCGGCGGTCCATCGAGTGTCTACGAGAAGGATTCTCCGCATTCGACACCCTCACTTTTTACGCTCGGCATTCCTCTTTTAGGTATATGTTACGGTCTTCAGATTATTGCATATCAGCTCGGCGGACAGGTGGATACTCAGGCGAAGAGGGAATATGGTCCCGTGGATATAATGATCGACAAGAATAATGATCTGTTTTCGGGCTTTGATAAGAAAGCGCAGGTCTGGATGAGCCATGGAGACGCGCTCACAAAACTCCCGAATAGTTTTGAGACGATTGCACATTCGGACAACTCGCCCATCTGCGCGATACGTGATATGAAGAGGAAAATATTCGGCGTACAGTTCCATCCCGAAGTTGTACATACTCCCCGCGGGAATGAGATTCTACGAAATTTCATCGATAAAATCTGCGGCTGCCGCGGCGGATGGAATTCGGGATCGTTCGTGGAAAAGAAAATTGAGGAGATCCGTTCAATCGTCGGCGATCAGAACGTACTCTGTGCCCTGAGCGGCGGCGTCGATTCGTCGGTGCTGGCTGTGCTTCTCCATCGGTCTGTGAAAGATCAGCTGTACTGCATTCACATCAATAACGGATTGATGAGAAAAAATGAGAGTCAGAAGGTGGTGAAGCTCTATCGTGACACATACCGTTTCAACCTTGACTATGTTGACGCATCGGAGATTTTTCTATCAAGGTTAAAGGGCGTTACCGAGCCTGAAAAAAAACGAAAGATAATCGGACAGACGTTCATCGAAGTGCTTGAAAATGAAGCAAAGAAAATCGGAAACGTCGGATTCCTCGCTCAGGGAACGCTTTATCCCGATGTCATAGAGTCAACCTCATTCAGAGGACCTTCCCATACTATTAAAACACATCACAACGTCGGTGGCCTGCCTGAGGTCATGAACCTCCGACTTATCGAACCATTTAGGGAATTGTTCAAGGATGAGGTGCGGGCAGTCGGTCGGCTCCTCGGATTGCCGGAAGAGTTCATTAACCGACATCCATTTCCCGGTCCTGGGCTTGCTGTTAGAATCCTCGGCGACATCACGGAGGATAAACTTTCAGTTCTCCGTGAAGCGGATGATATATTTATCGAAGAAATTCGAAAGGGTGGATTGTATACAAAAATCTGGCAGGCGTTTGCAGTTCTACTGCCGGTTCAGACCGTCGGAGTGATGGGAGATCAACGTACGTACGAAAATGTTATTGCCCTGCGAGCTGTGACGAGTCTTGATGGCATGACCGCCGATTGGGCACAGATCCCGGCAGAGGTTCTTTCACGGATTTCCAGCAGGATCGTTAACGAGATCCGCGGCGTGAACCGCGTTGTTTACGACATCAGTTCGAAACCGCCGTCGACCATCGAATGGGAATGATCGGGCCGATTTTTCGGTTCACGTTTTCTATTTAATTCCTACCGGTAAGACAACTCTGCCGTAAACTTCATTCAGAACCTGAGCAAGACTTAAATACACCGCACTTAATCCGCAGATTATTCCTTCGTAACCGGCTATCGTTTTCAGAGTAATATTCCCCGAAAAATCTGCAGCAGCGAGGAGAAAGAAGAGAATAGCCAGTGATCCAAACACTGTCTGAAGCGCTGTGGTGAATCTAAGCGAACCGATGTACATCAATGTAGTGAAGATGCCCCACGCAAGAAGGAAA
>CAYGZY010000053.1:0-6119 GCA_964354485.1 uncultured Chlorobiaceae bacterium
CAATCGGTTAAAACTATGAACATCGTCACCCGGCAAGAGCGGCGCCAGGGAGAGTTTGGCCGGTTCAACGCGGGATACGGCACAGATGACCGGTATGTCACCAGCGGTAATGTTAATATTTTCCGTGCTGAGCACCGCCTCTCGCTGATCGGTCTTTCAAACAATATAAATCAACAGAATTTTTCTACACAGGATCTCCTGGGTGTCATGAGCGACGGAGGTCAGCGCAGAGGGGACCGCGCCGGCGGTATGTTCGGACGCGGGGGCGGGCGAGGAGGAGAGTCGGGAGGAGGAAGGCGGGACTTCGGGGGTGGTCCGTCATCAGGAGGGGGACGTTCGGCCGGTAATTTCATGATCGGAGAACAGAGCGGCATATCTACTGCACATTCACTTGGCTTAAATTACTCAGGGAATTTTGCGCAGAAAATGAATGTGGCGGGGAGTTATTTTTTCAATCTGACCGACAATAGTAATCCGCGAATTCTGAACAGACAGTATATGCTGTCTGAGGATTCAAGTACTTTTTACGATGAGAACAGCAACACAGACCGGAAAAACTACAATCATCGCTTTAATTTCCGGTTAGAATCGGATATCGATTCTTCTAATTCGGTTATCATCACGCCGCGCCTTTCCCTTCAGGATAATCAGTCGGTAAGTTCAACGGATGCACTGAATCGTACTCAGTCCGGCGAACTCCTGAATCAATCCTTCAATGATAATCATACAAACACCGACGGCTATAACTTTCAGGGTAACCTTGTTTATCGGCACAGATTTCAAAAGACTGGCCGGACGGTCTCAATCGACCTCGGACTCGGTAACAATCTTAAAAAGAGCACGAGAACGATGAGCTCGCTCAACTCATATTTCACAGAATACTCAAGCGACACCGATACAACCGACCAGAAGTCTGATATACGAACCGATAATTATTCTTTCTCATCAAATGTCATGTTCACCGAGCCAATAACATCCTCCGGCCTGCTACAGATAAACTATGATTATGGATACTCGAAAAATAAATCCAATAATAATACCTACGATTACAACGAACTCCTCACAGATTATACCGAACTGAATCAGTTACTGTCGAATCTGTACAAGAACGAATATACAACCCAGAATGCAGGCCTTGGATACCGTCTGCGGAAGGAAGGAATAAATGCAACGGCAAGAATATCATACCAAATTGCGACTCTGAAGGGAGAGCAGTTTTACCCGTCTTCGTATACACTTACCAGAAAGTTCTACTCTCTTCTTCCGGACGTGATGTTTAACTACGAATTCTCCCGAGGCCGCAATCTTAGGGTATTTTATCGAACATCGACAAACTCCCCCGGTATTGCACAGCTTCAGAACGTTGTCGATAATACAAATCCGCTCCTTCTATCCGCGGGTAATCCGGAGTTAAGACAGTCATACAGTCAGAGCGCTCAGGCACGACTTATGCTTTCAAACACAGAGAACGCGCAGAGTTTCCTGATATTCTTAGATGCAAGCTATACGAAGGATTACATCGGCAATTCGACATTAATTGCCCTGCGGGACACGGTGGTCCGGGGCAACATCGTTCTTAATCAGGGAATGCAGTTAACTTACCCGGTCAACCTTGATGATAACTGGAGCATCAGGTCATTTTTAACGTATGGATTTCCTTTCGATTTTCTTAAGAGCAATCTAAATCTGAACGCTGGACTTACGTACAGCAAAACGCCCGGTCTGATTAACGGTGTAGTGAACAAGGCAAACGTATACAGTCTCACTCCGGGATTTGTACTGGGCAGCAACATCACCGAAAAGATCGATTTCACACTGTCGTATACTGCAACCTTCAACATAAACAGAAATACGATTCAGACTGAACTCGACAACAACTATTATACACACAGAGCGGGCATGAGATTCAACTGGATTTTCTGGCAGGGTATTGTCATACGCAACGATATGAGCAACATGTTGTACTCTGGATTAGGTGAAGATTTGGATCAAAACATACTTACCTGGAATTTCAGCGTAGGAAAGAAACTGTTCACTAACGATCGTGGTGAATTGACGCTGACAGTATATGACATACTGAATCAGAATAAGAGCATCCGGCGTACGATAACGGAGACGTATATTGAGGATGTCAGATCGCGAACGCTTACACGATACCTGCTTCTGACTTTTACATACAATCTACGACAATTTCAAGAACCAAGAAGAGAATGGTAATCTTCTTTTTATATCATAAATGAAACGATTAATTATGAGGAATAATCCGATGATCAAGACTATATTGCTCACAGTTACAATCGGAGCAATGATAATATTTCTGTGTGGAACCACAAAAGCACAGCCGATGCGAATGTCTGTTGACGAGCGTGTCAAATTATTAACGGAACAGCTATCACTATCAAAATTACAGGCAGACAGTGTCCGAATAATCTACCAGCATGCCGACAGTCTGCGGACAAAATTATTTGAATCACGGCAGGGTGATCGAACCGGCATGCGCGAATCAATGCGAATAATTCAGGACAGCGCAGACGCAAAAGCCGAAATTTTATTTACAAAAGAGCAGAAGGAAAAATTCAGCGGGATAAGGAAGCAGCGACAGCAAAGAAGGGCGCCGTCTCCCGAATCCCCTCCGAACAGGTAGTAATGGAATCAACTTCTGATAAATAAAACATGAATGGTAATATGAGCAACACGCGATCTACCCCGATATATGCACAAAATCTTTTAGTCGTATGGTGCATCATTTCATTGATTTACATGGCCGGCGCCGGATGCAATTCAGTCGAGATTCAGAGTTCATGGATTAATCACAATATTGCAATCGACGGTGTGAGGGGAAGCGACTGGGACGGTGTAATGTTAAAGATCGATAATGAACCGGTAGGAGTCGGTTTCCAAAACGACAGTGATTATATCTATCTGCTTTTAACTACATACGACCAAAGCCTACAGCGACAGATTATTTCCGGAGGGTTCACGGTCTGGTTTGATCGTAATGGCGGCGATGAAAAAACCTTCGGAATACACTTTCCGCTGAGCCCGGCACAGAGAGATTTTTCCAAACGACCCGAGCTGAGAGAAGGCAAGTTTCCGGAGGAGAATACTCCCCTCGATGAAATTCCGTTCAGTACTGCTGAGATGGAAATTACGGGACCATCGGGAGATAAAAAGCAGAGGGTGAATATTAATCAGCTTAAACAGATAGAAGCTAAGATCGATATTTCCAACGGATACCTGACTTATGAATTAAAAGTTCCGCTGACGGATAATGGATCGGATCCATACGTCATTGGTACACCGGCCGGGGCGACAGTCGGTATTGGTATTGAAACAGCAGGTCGGTCGAGAGAACGTAACTCAGAGTTCGAGCGCCGCCGGCGTGATGCAGAGGAACCACTGGGTGGGACGGAAGATGTCGGAATGGGGAGGGGTGGAGCAAGCGACAGGGTTTCGCGTAGCGGTGTCGGTCAGACTGAGCCATTGAGCTTTTGGGCGAAGGTTAAGCTGGCGTTAAAGGGCTCCTGATATGAATATAACAATCACAAAACGGATTTTCTGCGGTTGTAGGTGCTGAGAAAGTGTAATATTCTTCCCTTTTAATGATGAATAAGCCAAAATTGCGGCTTTTGTAAAGTGTTTGGAATTTATCATAATTATCATTATATTAAAATCGCAATCAACAGTACACCGTTGTAATGCTTTTTTTTCCCCGAGGGGATGCTTCAGCTACGAACATGCCTATGCACCGATAGAATCCTGCAGAAGGTAGTGTCGCCAGCAAAAGCTCGAAACAGTAATTGTGTCGAAAGACCCAAGTATTGTAACGGGTAGTTATAAAGCATACAAAGCAGGCGTACACCGCACCGAAGGAATCGGTACAACACATAACGAAAGGATTTGTTCCATGGAACAAGGAACAGTCAAGTGGTTCAATGGAGCCAAAGGTTTCGGCTTCATTTCCCGCGGTAACGGCGAAGACGTCTTCGTCCATTTCAAAGCAATAGTTGGTGACGGTTACAAGAGTCTCAACGAAGGCGATAAAGTGGAATTCGACATCGAGCGCGGACCGAAGGGATTCCAGGCCGTAAACGTACAGAAGATCTAACGATCTTTGAGTAAACCCCGGATGGACATTGTTCATCCGGGGTAATATTTTTTGAGAACAGGAGAACAGTGTATGCCAGAAGGCACAATAAAGTTTTTCAATCAGACAAAAGGATTTGGATTCATCACTAACGAATCTGGTGAAGACATCTTCTTCCACAAGAGTAATGTAAAGAACACCGGTTTCCGGAGCACATTAGTTCAGGGAGATAAAGTACAATTTGAAGAGAAAGTCGAGCAAAAGGGTAAGCGTGCGTACAACATTTGCCGCATCTGACGGAGGGAAAAATCTTACTACATTACTTCTCCCGTTTTAGTTAAACATTCCGATTTTCAATCTCCGCGTTTCAAATATACGACCGCGGAGATTTTTTTAACTCCCAGCTGTATCCTTTGCATCCTCCGCGTTTTAATTTTTTAAAGCACACAAACCCGCACGCATTGATGTATAACTCCCGATTAAACGCACATAGGAATATACCAATAACTCGTCATGGAGCTGTAAGTATCAGCTTCCCGTTCTGACTTACCCTTACCCAGTACGCTTTACCGGGAATAAGGGTATTCGACGGTATGTAACCGGAATCGTATGTGAAGTAATCTGTTATCACAATTCCGGGAGGATTTTGCATTATGGTACTCGTTTCAACCGGTTTCGATATCGAACCAATAAGGTTCCACCCCTCATTTACGTTGATCGTATCAATGAGTATATCTACCCCCGATAAATTAATACTTTGAGGAGAACCAAACTTCAACCAGTAGCCGGCACCATTCAGCATTCTCTGGATGGATTGGTAACCTTCTATCTGGTTATATCGGAAGGCCGGGGGTATTGATGAATTAAAGAGGACATGGACAGAATCATTCGGTACAATTCGCGGATTGGAAACGAGGTTCCAACTTGTCTGTAATTCCACGATCGCCGTATCTACATTAAGAGCTGCGCCGTAAAGAAACAGTGTATCCTGAGAGGATTGAGCGTTGTGTGTTAAGATAATGTGACCTGTTTTAAGTCCGGGGCTCATCGGATGAAAAGATACATTAATAGTTTTGGTTTCACCTGCTGCCAGGTAATTCAATCCTTGCCGATACGAACATCCTCTAAACTTGTAAGCGCTTTCAGCTCAACTAGAATCTTACCATCAACTAAGAAATCCGCACGTCGAGTTCCGATTTCTTCTCCATCATAGTGAATCGGCATTTCTACTTCTCTTGCGAAATCAATCCCGGCTTTACCCAGCTCTTTTGCCAGTGCCCGCTGATAAATCACTTCCTGAAATCCATTGCCAAGGGTATTGTGTACTTTCATTGCACATCCGATAATCTTTTCCGTCATTGCAGAATACTTGTATTCCCCTTTTATCATTTTCAACCTCCCATGATTGGATATCAACGTTCAATCACCGTCTGAACCGCTGATAAGTGTGATAAAATGATATTTATGATGACTGCTCCGTAATCGTATTTTCCCTTCATCATTCCATCATACCCATCAGTGGTCCATCATATTCATCAGCGGTCATACATTGTCTGAACCGCTGATATGTGTGATAAAATGATGTTTATGATGAATGCTCCATAATCGTATTTTCCCTTCATCATTCCATCATACCCATCAGCGGTCCATCATATTCATCAGCGGTTCAGACGGTTATAGCAATATGATCATGAGTCCGGGGTGGCTAGTGAGGTGAGTATAAAGCGGTAAGTGATGCAGAAATATACAAAATAATTATTAAAAATATATTGAGGTTTTCCAAAATAACCAAATGAAACAAAAAAATCCCATCTATAACTTAATCTAGATGGGATTTTTTAAAATAATTCCTGGCAACGACCTACTCTCCCATGCAGTCGCCCGCATAGTACCATCGGCCCAGCGGGGCTTGTCTGCTCTGTTCGGAAAGGGAAGAGGAATTTCACCCGCGGTATGGTCGCCAGAAAAAAAAGAAGAGTGTCAACTTTAGGCTGACAATGCAATCTTATTGATGCACTCGCACTTTGGGAGC
>CAYGZY010000054.1:0-6056 GCA_964354485.1 uncultured Chlorobiaceae bacterium
TTATTGCTCGTTCCAATAACCAGAGCCTCTTCACGCGAAGAGACATCATAGAGGACAATCATGCGCTGGCGTGCCATAACGTTCCCTCTGCGTACCTGGTCGATTTCTCCAATTTTAGAGAGATATGCATCCACCATGGGAGTAATATCGATCGTCTGGGAACGGATACCAAGTAACTTTACTACCTCCAATGCGTCTCTGATACTATCGGGACTGCTCGTCTTGTAAGGAAGGAGAAGTGCCAGGACATTCTCTTTCCCGAGCGCTTCAACGGTAAGATATGCCACTAGCGATGAATCGACTCCCCCCGAGAGTCCCGCAATCCCTTTTCGGAATCCCGCCTTTGCAACTTCTGTCCGTATAAATCCGACTAATTGCTTTCGTATTTTTGCAGTATCGAGAACCATAGGAATACAACCATCTTTTGTTAATGTATATATTTAAAATCTTTCCATCCCGTAATGGATGATTATAGGAAAAGTGTGTTTATATTTTTGTTGCATTACCATTTTGATATTTCAAACGATAATCGGTCATTATTTATTACCGAAACTCACCTCTCCCTATCCCCCGCCTTAAAGATTGGCGGGTAAACTCTCCTACGAAGAGAGGGAACGCTTGATTATTGTTCCTTTAAAACATAGCCTTAACATTCTCCCCTTGTAGGAGGTAATGCCCGTTCTCAGTTATATATGGAAAATACGGATAAATGGCACGAAATTCAAAACGATTCTTCCGTTAGATTTCTTGATTTTCCAGTCAAAGTTTGATATGTTATAGTAAGAAAGGATTATGATATACATATGAAGAAAACCTCGTTTCTCATCCTCATCTCTCTTATCACCTCCGCTTTTGTTTTCGGAGGAGATATTGCCCCTCTTGGAAAACAATTGCAGAAAAAGTACATCTCCATGTCTGAGAATGATCAGACTGTCGTCGTGATTTACCTGACGGATAAAGGCGATATCGGCAAGTACAAAGTAATACAGGCGCAATCATTTCTCACCGAACGCTCGATCCAGCGGCGACTGAAAGTTAGAACACCGGACGCTGTTATCGATGAACGGGATTATCCGCTCCACCAAATCTACGTCGACGCAATCGGAGAGAACGTACTTCAAATCAGGCATCAGTTAAAATGGTTCAATGCTATCAGCGCAATCGCAACGAAGAGCCAGATTGAAATAATCAGGAAATTTAATTTTGTGAAGGAAATCGAACTCGTAGGACAATGGAAAAAAGATAAAGAAAGCGAAAGAGAACAGTCACTAGAGAAAGTAATTGCACCACCTGAACCGAGCGGAACCACTTCTTTCAACTATGGAACATCTTTTATTCAGGTGAATCAAATCAACGTGCCCATTGTGCACGATAAGGGAATTTATGGACAGGGAGTTATCGTTGGTGTTTTCGATAACGGCTTCCGCATTCTTAACCATGAATCTTTTGCATCGATGAATATTATTGCTCAGCGGGACTTCGTCGACCACAAGGAAAGCGTTATCCCCTACAATCCGTCCCACGGTGGACACGGTGTCAACACACTCTCCACGGTCGGCGGCTTCAAGTCCGGTCAGCTGATAGGTCCTGCATTCGGTGCAGATTACATACTCGCGCGTACCGAGAATGATTCAAGCGAAACTCCCATCGAGGAAGATTATTGGGCGGCGGCAATTGAATGGGCAGACAGTATCGGTGTTGACGTCACCAGTACCTCTCTCGGATATCTCACATATGATGCTCCATATACAAGCTGGACATGGGAGGATATGGACGGCAACACGACTCTCATAACCAAAGCCGCAGACCATGCCGTGAGTCTCGGTATAGTTATCGTAAATTCTGCGGGTAATAACGGCTACACCAGTGAACATAATACATTAAATGCGCCGGCTGACGGTGATAGCGTTATAGCGGCGGGCGCGGTGACATCCGCAGGAGAACGATCGTCATTCAGCTCTGTTGGTCCTACTACCGATATTTCAGCGAGAATAAAACCGGATATTATGGCCATGGGATCGGGTGTAAGAGTCGCAAGCTCATCGGATCCATTCGCCTATGGGTCTGCAAGTGGAACATCATTCTCATGCCCCCTCTCGGCAGGTGTAGCTGCCCTCATATTATCTGCGAATCCCACACTAGCTCCGATGCAGGTCAGGGAAGCGATGCGGCAAACAGCCAGCAATGCGGCAGCTCCAGACAACCTCATGGGCTGGGGAATCCTAAATGCCGACAGCGCCATACGCTATCACGGGATTTTACCATTAGGCACGGTCAGCGGCACAGTCTACGCCGATCTCAACAGTAACGGCATTAAAGATCCCGAGGATACATCTCTCACAGGTATAAAAATTTACCTCACCGGATCTGCAACAGATACCACATATACAGACGGATCGGGTAATTACAATTTCGACAGTCTCGCAATCGGCGCGTATACAATTTCACAGGAGATATTAACAGGATGGAAACAGACAACTCCCCTACTTATACATAGCTTTTACCTCCTTCATATGGATGATACATCCGGTTTAGATTTTGGGAACTTCCGGCTTGCCATAATCCGGGGTTCGAAGTTCAACGATCTGAATGCGAACGGAATTCAGGACGGGCTCGAAAGCGGGATGGATAATTGGGTATTCACGCTATCCAACGGAAATATTTCTTACCGCACAGTATCTCAGGACGGTGGTGTGTTTACATTCACGGACATCGATACCGGCATATACACGCTCAGTGAAAGCATAAGAGTAGGATGGTTCCAAACAATTCCATACAATTACGGTTCCTATACCATAACAGTACATAGTAGTCTGGATACCTCCGGATTCATCTTCGGTAACTACTATATACCGGATTCTATGTATAGTATAATGCTCGGATGGAATATGCTATCATTTCCCAAAATGGTATCCGACCATTCTGTCACAACATATTACCCTACTGCTATCTCCGATCTGTTCATATATAGTAATGCCTATATAGGTCTCGACACCATACCTCCTAAGTTAGGGTACTGGCTAAAGTCATCGGTTGCCCAGAATGTCATTATTCATGGATCTCCGCGCTTAGTTGATACGATAAATCTTGTAAAGGGGTGGAATCTTATAGGATCGATCGATGATACGATTCCAAAATCATCATTGGTACAAATCCCAGATACAGTCATCGGCATGATATTCGGATTGTATGGCGGACTTTACCTGGAACCGCCCGGTGATCTATATCCACACCATGGATATTGGGTAAAGGCGAGAACAGACGGCAAAATCGTAATGAATGCTTCATGGAAGAACCAACAGACAGACCTCCACGATCCGCCTGTCGAAGTATTCAAACCATCGAATACAATAACATTCACCGACAACAGAGGGAGGGAGCAAAAACTCTATTTTGGATTCGATGCCGATCATATTCGTATGGAGGAATCTTACGAGTTGCCTCCTCCGCCTCCAGATGGAGTTTTTGACATCAGGTTCGACAACAACCTCACACTAACAGCGACCGACAAAGTACAAAGAACAACGAACATTCTTATCAATTCCTCCGATTATCCAATCACCGTGCAATGGACAACGCGCGGTACTGGAGCATTCCTGACCATTGACGGAAGGCGCATCGAATTGAATGTCGAGGGGAAAGCGATTATAGCAGAAAAACCGATGCGAGTCTCACTGACATTGGAACCATCTGATGGGCGTGAGATCCCGAAAACATTTGCACTGGAACAAAATTTCCCTAATCCGTTCAATCCCATAACGGTTATCCATTATCAATTACCGGAAGATAGCTGGATAACAATGAAAATTTATAATTCTTTCGGACAGGAGATCGGCATACTATATGATGGTATGCAGAAAGCGGGTTATAAATCGGTTGAATGGAACGCCGGAAAATACGCAAGCGGTGTTTATTTTTATAGGTTGATCGCAGGCTCGTTTATCAGTACGAAAAAAATGGTTTTGATACGATAGAGATATATCAATAGCCCCCAACTTAAGTTGGGGGCTATTGATCGGTTATCTAGTTTTCGCGGTATATTAATACAACGGGTTTTCCCGACTTATCCATATATGCCCTGTACATCCCTGCAGTATTAAATGGCATTGCGATATTCCCTTTTCCATCGAGGGCGATCACACCACCGGTTCCGCCAAAATCTGTGAGTTTCGCGATAACGACTTCGGAAGCTTCTGCAACTGACATTCCTTTATACTCCATCAGATCGGATATGTCCTTACCGACACTCAACCGGATAAAGTATTCTCCGTCTCCCGTTCCTGACACCGCACAGGTTTTGTTATTGGCGTAGTTACCAGCTCCTATAATCGGAGAATCGCCTATCCGGCCGAATCTTTTATTGGTCATCCCGCCTGTGGAAGTGCCTGCAGCAAGGTTGCCTAACTTATCGAGCGCCACACAACCGACCGTTCCGTGTTCCTGGGAGGGTTTTCCTGCAGGAGGATTCTTTTTTCTTTCCAATTTCATTGAATCATCAGCCCGAGAATCCTGGTTTATCATCCGTTGCAACTGATTCCATCTTCTCTCCGTACGGAAGTAATCGGCCGGTGTCATTTCCATTCCCTGCTCACTGGCAAAAGCTTCAGCGCCTTCGCCGGCAAGCATCACGTGCCAGGATTTTTCCATTACAAGCCGTGCGAGACTGATCGGATTCTTAATATGCTTAACAGCAGCAACGGCTCCAGCATTAAGGCTCTTTCCTTCCATAATCGATGCATCAAGTTCATTCGTCCCTTCGTGCGTGAAGACGGCACCCTTGCCTGCATTGAATAGAGGCGAATCTTCCATGATTTTTATGGCAGTTTCCACTGCATCGAGAGCGGACCCGCCCTTTTTAAGAATATCGTATCCGGCTGTGAGTACATCCTTTAATTTATCACGGTATTCTTTCTCAAGTTCAGGTGTCATGGAGGATTTTGTGATTGTTCCGGCACCTCCGTGAATCACGATAGCGATCGTCTCTGATTTTTCGGCCGACGTCTGCCCCTGTATATTGACGGGAATACCGAAATATACGATGATAAGTAACAGAAGAATAAACATCGCGATTGGAACCGATTTCATAGTACACCTGCATGTTAGTGATGAAGGAATGATCACATATCATTACCACCGATCGGTAGTGTAAGAAATTTAAGGACGGAATGCAATCCGTTCGCATGTATTGATACTTGACCATATATTCGATATGTTTGATGTGGAACAAACACATAATATCCCTTAAGGATTAGATAAAATGTTATATCTATCGATAACGAAGCAGGAAATTTAAATCAAAGGAATTGTACCACATGAAGAGAAAACTAAAGAACGGCGTAGAATCCTTACCTAATATCGGTCCTATCACTGCCATAAAGCTGAAGAAGATAGGGATTACAACGACCGATGATTTTCTGAAGCAGGACCCTTACGAAATATTTGAAACTCTAAGGAGGGAAGTAGATCCTACGCTCTGCCGGTGCGCTCTAGCGACTATTGTCGGCGCGAGTGAGGGCAAACCTTGGCACAGAATCACAAAAAAGTCGGCCCGGGAGTATGAAAGA
This sequence comes from uncultured Chlorobiaceae bacterium, assembly GCA_964354485.1. Lineage (GTDB taxonomy): Bacteria > Bacteroidota > Ignavibacteria > UBA10030 > SZUA-254 > CAYGXH01. The sequence continues at coordinate 5,565 of CAYGZY010000054.1, forward strand.
CGGCATCCGTTTCATCGTTGGGGAAAATGCTGATGGCTAAGAACAACAACGGCACAAAAATCAGAATCGATGAACCTGAGAGGATTGAATTTGATATACTCTCAACAATGCCCTTGGGTAGCTCGTTCAATCGATGAGTTACGAAAGACTATTCTTGAAAGCGGACTGAAAGCGAAATTCAGACCGCTGAAAACCGCCCGTCAGGCACAGAACGCTCCATCGATCTACGGTGTTTTCACTCTCGTATATGATGGAAAGATCCTGGCCGACCATTACATATCGAGTCGAAGGTTCCAGAATATCATACGGAAGGAAATACCTCAGACTGAATCAAATCGTTTTCAATCCTCACATCATAAAAAAAGCCGGGCCCATTTCTGAGACCGGCTTATGACTACTAGCAGGCTGTGGAAAAATGTATGATTATTGGAAAAAAACACATCAGACAATATATTTTGGATCGATAGATGTCGGATTCGATACCATCTTATT
>CAYGZY010000055.1:0-9301 GCA_964354485.1 uncultured Chlorobiaceae bacterium
CGCATGCGCATTATAACATCAATGAATGATTGGCAATCGGGACAAATCGCGAGGTGTTTGAACAATTCAATCTGGTCACGCGTGCTGAGTTCTCCGTCGATAAAAGATGTGATGCGTTCCTGTTTATCACTGCAGCACATAATTAGCTCCTTTCAGAGAAGAGTGGTTTCAAAATTTCATATAACATCTGACGTGCCCGGAATAGACGGGATTTTACTGTCTTTTCCGGAATCCCGACGATATCTCCGATCTCACGGTACGATAGATTTTCATACTCACGCAGAATAATCACCTCGCGAAGGTCGGGATCTAATCGTATAATAGCGCTGTTCACGAGAGCGATATCCCCGTCTCTGTCCACTGAGGAGATTAACGAATCCGAACCCGTCTCCGCGATATCGTCGGTGAGCGGAGAGAATATTTTATTTTTTCGTAGACCCGAAAGGCATTCGTTCCGTGCAATAGCGAATAACCAGGAACGAAATCTTTCCGGTTGCTGTAACTGATCGCGCTTTTCGTAAATTTTTAGGAAAATGCACTGGACAGCATCTTTTGCCGTGTCAGAGTCTGCAAGCATCTTGAGACAGAAATTATATATAGCGTGTTTGTACCTATTGTACAATGTGATGAACGCAATATCATTTCCATCGCGAAATGTTTTAATCAGTACATCATCGGGGATAATCATACATTCATTCTTGTCAGGTATCTTCCTACTTAAAGACGCGCGGGATTTCGTAAAGTTGTTATAATATTCCAGAACGATTAAAAAAATGGGAATAAATAGCCATCTGGGCTCATTTTTGCAGGTAACGCTATATTTTTATACATTCCTCCCCTAATATAACTCTTTGAGGCGATTATGGAAATGGTGAAAAAGCTATGTTCTGCCTTTATTGTGACCGGATTAGTTATTCTGCCTCTCTGGTCCGCTTTTTCTCAAATTCCCGAGGTGAACTTAAATATACCTGCAGATTATAAATGGGACGGTGCGCAGTTTACACTGGAGTATAACGGTACGATTATCGCAAAACTGTCTTTGGGGAAGGGTCAGGAAGTCGATGATTTTGCAGTGCTTCCATCTGATTCAAATGGTAAAGCTGAACAGGTGTTCAAATGGGTTTCGCATAAGACGCCGCTGGAATTTACAGGTTCTGTCATAGGATCTGATGAATCATTCCCCTGTGAAGCCGAGAAGGGGGAGGATGCACCCGTCATGATCCGGCATTGTGTAGGATTAAGTCATAGTCTCCTGAATCGCGCGGTGTACGACAGGAAGTTCGATTGGCTCCTTTCAGCAGATTTCCCTACCACTATAACCATTTCCCCGTCGAAAAGTGAGAATGAGGAAAATGAATTTGCCATCACTCTGAAGGGGAACGACGTACTGCTCCGTTTCCGGCCTTCATTCTACAGGAGTCATAGGGGTCTTGAATATTTTACACCGTGGAAATATAAAATCTGGGATAGATCGGTAGCCGGTTGGTGCTCGTGGTTCGCATACTTTGATAAAATTACGGAAACGGACGTCCACAGAGACGCCGATATTCTATCGGATGTACTGGTACCATTCGGTCTGGAATATCTCCAGATCGACGACGGCTATCAGCAGAAGCCGGTCGGAGTACCGGAAACCTGGCTTGTACCTAACGCGAAGTTTCCGTCGGGCTTGGCAGATTTAAGTTCTTATATTCAATCGAAAGGCATGAAACCGGGGATATGGACGAATGTCAGTTTCCATCAAAAAGATTATGCAGAAGCACATCCGGAATTTTTTGTCCGTGATGAGAAAGGGAAAACGGCATATGGGAATTGGATCGGGTACGTTATGGACGGTAATAATCCCCAGACCATTAGTGAACTTGTAAAGCCCGTGTACCGTAAATTGAAAGAAATAGGATGGCAGTATTACAAAGTGGATGCGCTGAGGCATCTGCGGTACGAGGGATACAACTCGAATGCGGAATACTACCGAAGGAAAGGGATAGATGTTGAAATTCCATATCGTACCTTCGTCCGGTCTATACGGGAAGAGATCGGTGATGAGAATTTTATGATGGGATGCTGGGGAATTCGCCCTGAGCTGATTGGGATCATCGACGCATGCCGCATCGGTGATGATGGATTCGGGTACGGCGGACTGGCAGAATACAATTCTTTCAATAATGTCGTTTGGCGCAACGATCCAGACCATATTGAACTCACACCCGGGGATGCATATAAGTCATGCATGACAACATCTCTCACAGGATCGGTCTTTATGCTGACGGACAAACCAGAAGTGTACAGGACCGCAATCGTTGAACCGGCGAAACGTTCTCTACCGATTCTCTTCACACGCCCCGGTCAGGTTTATGATGTCGATCCGGCAAGGTCGGCTCTCATTAACCGGGTCAAAACGGAATTGAGCGGCGCCGGTCCCCGCGCAGTAGATGCCGACCAGCGCGAGTATTGCCACCTCTACCTGTTGGAAATCGTTAAACCGTTCGACCGGTGGATTGTACTGGGGCGGACAGGCGGCGGTGAAGAAAAAATAGGATTTCGGGAACTTGGACTCGATCCGGGACAGGAATACCACGTCTTCGAATTCTGGTCAAAGCGTTACCTTGGTTCTTTTCACGAGGAGTTTCACTTCGGCACAATAAATGCGGATTATGGTTGTCAGCTCTTCTGCATCCGGCCGAAATACCGGCATCCGCAGGTTCTCGCCACGAACCGGCACATCAGCTGCGGCGGATACGATCTCGAAAATGTCGAGTGGAATCACCGGACACTGAGCGGTAAAAGTAATGTCGTGAAAGGCGATATCTACGAAGTGTATGTTTTCGAGCCGCAGGGTTTCGCAATGAAAGACATCTCGGTCATGGGTGCCAAAGTAATTGAAAATGCCGAATCCGACGGAGTTAGAAAAGTTACGATACAACCGGGTGAGTCCGCCGCTGTGTCATGGCAAATCATCTATTAATTAACATAGAAAGCCGGTCACGACGGTTGACTTTTATCTCTTTCAATCGTACTTTATAGATGTATGAAGATTCGGCAATGCTCGATGGGACGTTGGGGAATTTGTACGTCGAAATCGTCTGTGTTAACTGCATGCGGTTTTTATATTCTGCGATAAAGTAGTTCCGTTCCCACTATGGAAATCATACTCATATCTCTCGTTATTCTAGCCGGATGTCTTGCTTTTATCATGCTGTTTCTCATCTTACGGGAACGAAAATCGCATGTTGGTAGCGGTAGTGATAATCCCCTCGTTGTAATGCAGCAATACGTGGAGTCGCTGAGATCCGACGTTCGTACGAGTTTACAGCAGGTATCGGAAAATGTAAACCAGCAACTGGTAATGATTACGAATCAGATGCAGTCACAGACATCGACCGTCGGTAATCGTCTTGATACAGCGGCTCGCGTTATCGGTGATGTCCAGAAAAATCTTGGGGAGCTTGGGCAGGCGGCGAAAGAGATCAAGGAAGTCGGTCAAAACGTCGCGAAACTTGAAGAATTGCTCCGCGCGCCCAAGCTCAGGGGAGGTTTTGGTGAATTTCTTCTCGAGGACCTGCTGAAACAGGTCATCCCTTCGAAGTATTTTCAGATGCAGTACCAGTTCCGGAACGGCCAGACCGTCGATGCCGTTATCGAGACGTCAGATCATCTCGTTCCGATTGACTCAAAATTTCCGCTTGAAAATTTTCGGAAGATGATAACTGCAGAAAACGACCAGAATAAGAAAGTATTCAGGAAGTCATTCGTGGGGGATGTTAAAAAGCACATCGATGCGATTGCCTCCAGATACATTCTGCCGGACGAAAGGACATTTCCGTTCGCGCTGATGTACATACCGGCGGAAAATATTTATTACGAAGTTATCATAAGAGATGAAGGGGTAAACGATGAATCGGGGGTGTACACGTACGCAGTCGATCATAAGGTCATACCCGTGTCACCGAATACGCTCTATGCGTACCTGCAGGTGATCTCTCTTGGTTTGCGCGGTCTCTACATCGAGCAAAGCGCGAAGGAAGTATTGGACAGTTTGACGCGTTTACAGGGCGATCTTGGAAGGGTCAGGGAAGTTTTCGACACACTCGGATCCCACCTTGATAATGCTTTGAAGAAGTATGACGATGTTGACAAGAAATTATCGAGCGTAGAGGGGCGTCTGGATAGTGTCGCGGAAAAAAAACCTCAAAACGGGCAATCCGGAGAGTTGCCCGGTCACTAGCGGGATTTTTTTAATTTCTGAACATAATGAAAGGATCAATCCATGTATCTCAAAGTTCATCCGCAAAATCCGCAGGATAGGCACATTAGTCGTGCGGTTGAGATTCTGAAGAACGGCGGGGTCATTATTTACCCCACCGACACCGTCTACGGCATAGGATGCAGCATATATGATACCCGCGCAATCGAACGCATATATCAGATCAAAAGGCAGGATCAGCAAAAACCGTTCAGTTTCGTGTGCTCCGATCTCAGCCACATCAGCGAGTACGCAAAAGTATCAAACACGGCATTTCGCCTGATGAAACAGCTGATCCCCGGTCCATATACGTTTATACTGCCTGCGAGCAGACTGAAGCAGCTTCCCAAGAGCATGATCTCCAAAAGAAAAACGGTCGGGATCCGTGTGCCGGATAATAAAATCTCTCTCATGCTTGTAAAGGAACTTGGACATCCGATCCTGAGCGCAAGCGTGACGAATGGCGACGGCAGTGTGATTACCGACCCGGAAATCATTGAACATCACTACGGAAAACGGGTAGACCTGATACTTGACGGTGGTAACAGTCAGACCGAGCTGTCGACTATTCTGGATTTGACGGAGGAAAATGGAGTGGTGCTCAGGGAAGGCGCGGGCGATGTGAGCATGCTGATAGCAGGATAAAAAATGCCGCACTGGTTTATTATTACAGGAATGGTGATTGGGAAATAAATCAAATAGAATAACACGGGGGAAATATGATGGCAGATGCGGTTGAATTCCACCGGGCTGTCATCGGTGAATTTCTTAAACTTCCCTCCGAGCGACCTCTCGGAGGAATCCTGAGAAATCTCGCCGTGGGAACGTTCATCGGTTTTCTTTTCGCCTTCGACGCCGGCATCACATCATTATCCGCATTATCGAGGATCGCGGGACTCATAATTACCGGATGGGGAGTGGCATTCATGGGATGGGGCGCAGAGAGGTTGTGGTACTCAACGGTCCGGCGCATGTTCCTCCGACCCCTGACGTGGTACGCCTATTTGACGAGAATACCGTTCTGGTTCATCGGAGGAGGAATCGGATACACGATGTGTGTATTGACGTCGGAAAAAGCCGGCTTCCTGTCGGTTCAGGATATCCCGGTTAAATCACTTTTCATTTTCGGGGGTAATATCGGTCTGATCCTGCAGCTTATTCTGCAAATTCGATTATACAGATTCGTTCGTCGTTATCGTCATACTGAACATAGTGAAATTGAGAGGAGTAGCCATGACCAAAATTGAACAGCACAAGATAGTTGAAATGCTCCAGGACTACCTTCACAAAATGCACGGGCGTGACCTGGACGATTTTGAAATGTTTCGAAAACGCGACAGAGATGATGAGGACCTCGATGAAATCTCTCGCTATCGCCTTTCGGAGCTGTATGTTAAGTATATCCCCGAACGCTTCCGCCGCTGAAGAATGCCGGTCATTCTGACAAAGAATTATCGGAAGCGCATCGGGAGTATCACCGGTGAAGTACTGGAACGTCTTGCTAAAAATGACAGTCATACGTTTGTCTACGTTGCTCCCACCAAGCGCAAAATCCGCGATTTGCAAAGGGAATTCCTGCAAGCTACGCCTGGAAAGACAGCGCCTGCCTTCGACCTGTTTACCCTCGAAACACTCGCGGCACAGCTCTATGTGCTCCTCTGCCCGCCAAGACGCCTGATATCTGGACCGGAACAGGCTGTCCTCATCGACGAGGCAATCATGTCGGTTTCTCATCGGCTTCAATACTTCCGGCTACGGGGATCGCCGAAAAGACTTACCAAAGGAACGCTTCTAAGAATTATTAACGTCATTAATGCGCTGAAAGAAAAAGGCGTTTACCTTACAGCGCTCCGCAGTGAAGCCGATACGGTTGAAAAGTATGAACGGCCGAAGCTCAACGATATCCTCCTCATCTACGAAAAATATGAACAACTCCTCGGCGACAGGTTTGCAGACTCCGGAGGATTGTTTAAACATGTCAATGAACAGTGGGATCCGCGCGTGTCGGCGGAAGCGTTCAGTTCTCATTTTGGCGGGGTTGATACTATCTTCGTATCCGGGTTCGATGAGTTCGCGAATCCTGAGCTTACAATGCTGAATAACCTTTCGAATGTTGACGGCATGGGAATGGTGATCTCCTTCGACTACAATCTAGAAAACGATGAAGTATTCGGTCATTTGAAGGAGAATTACGAAAAATTTCTCGAAATGGGTTTTAAAAAAATCACGACAAAAAAATCGGCGGGAAAAGAATATCACAGGAAAATTACGGAATGTCTTTTTCAACCGACAAGAGAAACTGATAAATTTGCCGCCCAATCCCGCCTCACAGTAATTGCCGCCAAGGATCGCAGGGATGAGGCGGACATAATTGCAAAAATCATTCGACATCTTATCCGAGAACAGCCTAAACGGCCAATCGATAAAATCTGTGTCGCAACGTTCCGGCCGGATCTGTACACGCAACACTTCAGGGAGATATTCGAACAATACGGCATTCCGGCAAATATTACAGACAGATACTATCTCGATCAATCACCCATCGTGGTTGCGATCCTTTCGCTTCTGATGATTCATCAGCGTGATTTCATGGTTTCCGATATCATGCGTGCACTCTCGAGCGTGTATGTACGTCTAACATACAATGGGAAACCAATCGATGCCGGAGCGCTCTACGAATCTGCATATATATTGAAGATTACCGGCGGATTCTCGGCATGGATAAAGAAAATTGGAGATCGGTTACGGCTAGCGGAAACAAGGGCGCGGGAAGCAGACCATGAAAGAGATAAAAACCGTCTGCAGCATGAGGCTGATGTATTGCGGGATACTGAAGTTACTCTTCATGTTCTCCGGGATCTCCTCAAAAACTTCGATGAAGCCATGACGCCAAGGGGCTTTAAAGAACGACTTCTCCGGCTTATCGATAGTGTGAATCTTACCGATAACATACTCCGCGGGAGGTTTGCACTCAGGGATGATGATCAGCTTGAGAAAGATACCCGGGCGCTGGAGAAATTCCTTGATTTTATCGATGAGTTTTTAGAGATTCTTGCTCTCGAAGGGAAGGGAGAGGCGGTCGAACACCTGCCGTTCTATCTTAACCGGCTGCGGGAGTCGATGACACAGGTCAGGTATAACATCCGGCAGAAGTACGGATACGGTGTTGCGGTTACGTCAATGGACGAGACGCGCGGTCTCGATTTCGATGTGATGATACTGGCGGGGATGGTGGATGGTGAATTTCCGCCGGTATACAGACCTGAGATATTCTTTAGTTCAACTCAGCGGTTACTCCGTGAAAAGTATCACCTCCATGAGCACCGGTACCTGTTTTACCAGATGTTATGCAACTTCACTGAACACCTCTACATCACATACCCGCAGACTGAAGGAGAAAATGAACTCATTCAGTCGACGTTCATTGATGCCCTGATGGAGGTTGTTGATGTGGAGGATTCTCGCCAAGAGTACCCGCCATTTCTCTCAGGGATTCTTTATACGAAATTGGATGCTGTCCGCCATATCGGAATCGTTGTGGGGAATGGAGGTTCGACGGAGCATGAACTCGGGAAAATTGCCGGCAATGAGACAAATAGAAAAATTGCCCGGCACGTTCAGGGACTTCGCACCCGTATGGATGTTGAAAAAGCGCGCATGGAAGGTGGAACATACCCTGAATTCCGCGGTATCATCAGCGGTAAGCTTGAGAGCAGTACTGAAAAGGCCCTCTCAGATATGCGAAACAGGATATACTCTGTCACTCAGTTAGAGACGTATGGCAAGTGCCCGTTTCACTACTTTGCAGAGCGGCTCCTTCGTCTCAATGTCATTGAGGAGATCGATGAAGAATTGACACCTCTCGAAAGAGGTGGTCTTATTCATGATGTACTCTTTGAATTTTATCTCGACAGAAGAATTCGCGGCTTAAAATCACTTCGGGAGGTCAGCGACAAAGATTTTAGCGATGCTTTCAAGAACATATGTGACATAACGAAGAAGAAGCTCTCCTCGCTCGGTATTTCAAGTCCGTTCTGGGAATTGGAGGAAGAGCGAATCTTCGGGTCAAGTAACCGAAAAGGAGTTCTGCAGGAATTCCTTGAATTCGAACGGGATCAGGACTTTATTGTGTCACCGTCGTACTTTGAGGCGGAATTTGGCGCTAGACGGATGAAGGGGAAGGGAACTGATCCGTCTCTCTCCACAGAAATCCCGATCAGCACCGGTGACGGTAATGTACGATTAAGAGGCAAAATCGACCGTATAGATACAGGCGATTCCATATTCCGCATCATTGATTATAAGACAGGAACAACCACACCAGACCGTGAATCCATCGATAAGGGAGTAAGTCTCCAGCTGCCGGTCTACTTGTACGCCGTCGAGGAGATGCTGAAGCGGGCGAGCGGTAAAGATTGGAAGGGCGTAGCGGGTGTATACTATGTACTAACTCCGAAGGTTAAGGAAACGCTCGGAATCGGAGATATAAGTCACAGAAAGAAAGTGTTTAACGCCGGGCTGAAATCTAAACAGTTGTGCGCCAATGAGAGTGAACTGCGTCAGGTTATTCAGCGGACTCTGGACTACATAAATGAGTATGTAGATAAAATTGCAGCCGGACAATTCCCGGTTGAACCAAAAGTAACAAAGAAGGTTTGCGAATGGTGCGATCATAAGACAATCTGCCGGATCCAATTGAAATCACTCCTTTCCTCAGAGACGACTGAGGAGGGAAACAATGAGAAAGAATAATATTTTGTATATTATTGCCGTTCCAACCATTTTTACCAAACGAGGTACGGTAAAAATAATTATGGTGTAAGTATCCCGACTTCTCCTGGCGGGATCAGGAAAGTGTGTTAAGGTTGAACGGACATCAGTTACCAATTATTAGTGAATTCATTACATGGAAGAGAAAATGCAAACTGTATTGAAACGGATCGGTGTTCTCACAGGCGGCGGCGACTGCCCGGGCCTTAACGCGGTTATTCGGAGCATCGCCAAACCAGCTTTATCTTATTTTAATGCAAAAGTCATCGGGATCGAGGATGGATTTGA
>CAYGZY010000056.1:0-5060 GCA_964354485.1 uncultured Chlorobiaceae bacterium
CTCCCGGTGATTCGCTTACCGCAAAGAGTGATACAACGAAAAAAGTAAAAGAGGCCGCACCCAAAGCCGTCAAACAGCCGCTATCTCCCGATTCGCTCAGGTCAATCATTGCGAACAACAAGTATGAACTCGCAAGTTTATTTTTTCTTCAGATAAATCATTATGATTCGGCCGTAGTGTGGTATCGGCATCTGGTTGATGAATACCCTACTTCCAAATATATACCGCGCTCGCTATACGCACTTTCGGAAATCGAGCGGTCGCGCGGCGACACGACGGCAGTTGATTCTTTATATTCGCTCATCCTCTCACGTTACGATACGACGGAGTATGCAAGGATGGTGAAAATCAACCGGGGGATAGAAGTCGAGAGCACTAGTGAAGATTCAGCAGAAAATGATTTCCGCCGTGCAGAAACGCTGTTGTTCTCAGATGATACAACGGGAGCGATACGTGCATACGCCGGGGTTGCCGACAAATATCCCGGCTCCCCTGTCGCACCAAAGGCGCTGTATGCGGTCGGCTGGATTCTGGAGAACTACTGTTCACTAAACGACAGTGCGTTCTTCTGGTATAAACGTCTCCTGAAGGAATATCCCGCCTCACGATATGCGGCAGAAGTTAAGGCAAAAGTAAGCGTTAAGGAAAATCCTGAAAAACTGTCGGAATTCATAAAAATTAATGAGATAAAAGCCGTTCCAATGACGACGAAACAGGGCGAGCTGCAGAAACCGGGAGTTGCACGGCAACAGGATGAAAATGCGGATGAACAGAATCCCAATTCACGACTAAACAGACGGGATGCACCGCAGGACGAGGATGAGGAAGAAGTTGATCCAGAGGAACAAGATCCACCTGTGGATGAAGAAGATGAAGATCCCGGCCTTGATGATGGGGGAGGAATATAATCGTTCCTCACGATTCGAAGAATCCATCGGTCATGATACACGATACTTTCCGCATCACGCATATTTCGGAAGTTGTAAAGGACATTATTGCTGTAAGGTTTTTAGCGCCGCCGATCGCTCATATCGCGGAACCGGGCCAATTTGTAAATATCCGGGTTCATGGTTACACCGATCCTTTACTGCGCCGACCCTTCAGCATACGACGAATCGTGGGTGACGAAATTGAAATTATTTTCGATATTGTCGGCCGTGGCACTGCAATTCTTGCTAACAAAAAGATTGGTGAGATTATCGACGTCATCGGACCGTTAGGAACACCATTTTCCTTTAATAATTCTCATGAAGAAGCTCTTCTGGTTGGCGGCGGGATGGGGGCTGCGCCGCTTCCCATGATCACGTCCGTATTACTTCAATCACGCAATAAATTTCAAACATTTATTGGCGCTCGTACTTCTCAACGACTGCTTCTGTACCATCTTCAGAATTTACACATCGCGACTGACGATGGAAGCCAGGGATTTAAGGGAAGCGCAATCGAACTGCTTGAAATATATCTCCGGGAAAGCAAACCCATACCGCGGAAAATATATGCGTGCGGACCAAATCCGATGCTGAAAAGTCTGTCTCGACTCATGGAGCAGTATGATGTTCCCTGTGAAGTTTCCCTGGAAAGCGTCATGGCATGCGGCTTCGGAATCTGTCAGGGCTGTCCGGTCGAGCTCGCCGCTGGTGAGAAGAAGTACGGACTTGTGTGTACTGACGGACCTGTTTTCAATATACGCGCAATTAAAATACCGTAAAAGATGAAGACGGAAGTTAAGATTGGGACGCTGACGCTTAAGAATCCGGTTCTTGTCGCATCCGGTACATTCGGACACGGCAGCGAAGCAAGTGATTTCATTGATGTCAGTGAACTCGGCGGAATCGTAACGAAATCTCTTTCCATGAATCCGCGTGACGGCAATCCTCCTCCGCGCATCGTTGAGACTGCAAGCGGAATGTTAAACTCGATCGGACTGGCGAACGTCGGCGTGCGGAGTTTCATAAACGATAAACTGCCGTATCTCGTGAAGCTCGGAACGTCCGTTATCGCAAATATTGCGGCGAGCAGCATCGAAGAATATTGCGCCGTTCTCTCCATTCTCGAAGAGCATGAAGGGATCGATGCGTATGAAATCAATGTCTCCTGTCCAAATGTAAAAGACGGGGGATTGAGTTTCGGACAGCGGTGTGACCGCACCGCGGAAGTTACGCGTATGACGAGAAAGCTGACAAGGAAACCGCTCATCATAAAGCTGACGCCAAACGTTGCCCACATCTCTGAATTCGCCCGTGCGGTCGCTGATGAGGGAGCCGATGCCGTCTCACTCATCAACACCGTCGTCGGAATGGCGATCGACATACGCACGAGGCGCCCGAAACTTTCAACAATTACCGGAGGTCTCTCCGGGCCGGCGATCAAGCCGATCGCTCTGGCGAAGATATACGAAGTATCAAAAGCCGTTTCGATTCCCATTATTGGCATGGGGGGTATCATGACAGCCGATGATGCGATCGAGTTCTTCCTCGCAGGTTCAACTGCAATTCAGGTCGGAACTGCGAATTTCGTAAATCCTTCAGCCGCTATAGAGATAAAAAATGGTATCGTCGATTATTGCCTGAGACATTCTATAGATCCGATTGATAATCTAAAAAGATCGCTTCTCGTGTAACCAACAGTATTGGAGAAGTAAGCATTCCGTTAAATCCAGCGATAGAGTTTCTTTACAGCCTTGAATGGTTTGGTATAAAATCCGGGCTTAAGAACATTACGGCACTCCTCGGCGTGGCAGGCAGTCCGCACCGTAACTATCCCACAATCCATATTGCAGGGACGAACGGCAAAGGCTCGACGGCGGCTATGATTGCCTCGGTTTTAACTGCATCGGGGTATCGTACGGGTCTTTATACATCGCCGCATCTGCGGAATTTTTCGGAACGCATACGCATCGATGGAAAAAAAATTACCGAGAGTGAGGTCGTAGAGTACATAAAGTTGTTCAAGCCGGAAATAGTCGCACGGAAAGCGACTTTTTTCGAGGCAACGACGGCGATTGCTTTCAAGTATTTTTCCGATCAGTCTGTCGATGTTGCGGTCATCGAGACCGGGCTCGGTGGTCGTCTTGATGCAACAAATGTTATTACACCCGAACTGTGCGTCATCACGGACATCGGAATAGATCATACTGCACATCTCGGTAAGACCCTGAAAGAGATCGCATTCGAAAAGGGCGGCATAATTAAACCGGGAGTCTGTTGTGTCACGACCGCAAGCAATAAGGATGCGCTGCGCGAATTACGCCTAATCGCACGTTCTCAGAAATCAGAGCTTGTTGAGGCTGACAAATTCTCTTCTGAACATGTGTTAAGTTACGCACTCTCGGAAACGAAACTTGATATCAGTATTTCAGAAATTGTTTTTCACGACCTCACGCTTTCACTCAGCGGCATGCACCAGATAAGAAACCTTCGGGGAGCATTAACTGCTTTGCGTTGTCTGTCTGCCGCAGGGAGATTCGGAAAAATTACGGAGGGAAGTATCAGAAGGGGATTGGCGGGAATTCGAGTTAATACAGGTCTGAGGGGAAGACTCGATGTTATTAATCTATCGCCTCTGATAATCTCAGATGTGGCGCATAATCCGGAAGGTATGCGTGTTCTCACGGAAGGATTAAGACAATTGCTTCCGGGAAGATTTGTCGTTGTCTTCGGGGTCATGTCTGATAAAAATTATCATGAAATGATCCGTGTTATCGTACCGTTTGCACGAATTCTGATCGCAGCATCGCCGCGGACACCCCGGGCGCTCGGATCAGGGAAAATCGTCTCCTGTGTCCACACGGCAGGCGGCAGGGCTGTGGAGGGCGTAGATACGGCGAATTGCCTCGAAATCGCCCGGAATGAAGTCAGGACGAATGAGACGATAGTAGTAACCGGTTCACACTACGTCGTGGGGGAAGTATTCGAGCATATAGGAATTGTACCTTAGGATTTGACTTTCTCAAAAAAAGCAATTATATTTTTTAGGCGTAAAGAGGAATAAAGACTACATCTCGTTTCTACGAAACGTAGTCCACCGATCAACACATCAGCGAAACCTCAAATCATTATATAATTCGTGTAACTGTAAACGATTGTTCAATGTCTGAACGCAACAATTTTCCCTAAACAACATTTATAACACCAAAAAGGAAGTGATAGTACTATGCCGATGGACATAGCAGAGCTGAAATCTAAAAAAATTTCGGAGCTCACAAAGATCGCCAAGGATATGAGTATTGCGGGATATACAGATCTCCGGAAACAGGAACTCATATTCAAGATACTTGAGGCTCAAACCGAAAAGGACGGGTTAACATTCAGTAAAGGTGTCTTAGAGGTCTTGCCTGATGGGTATGGATTTCTCCGGTCGGTCGATTACAATTACCTGCCGTCGCCTGACGATATCTACGTTTCTCCGTCACAGATAAAGAAATTCAGTCTCAGGACAGGCGATACGGTCAGCGGACAGGTCAGACCGCCGAAAGAGGGAGAACGCTTTTTTGCGCTTCTACGCGTCGAAGCCGTTAACGATGAAAATCCGGATGCGATCCGGGATCGCGTTCTTTTCGACAATCTGACACCGCTTTACCCCAACACCCGCCTGCGATTGGAGACGGCGCCTGGAGAGTACGCTATGAGAATAATGGATCTTCTCTCGCCTCTCGGTAAGGGTCAGCGCGGAATGATCGTATCACCGCCAAAGGCCGGTAAAACAATCCTTCTTCAGAAAATTGCCAACAGTATCCTCCGCAATCATCCTGAAGTTGTGCTTATTGTCCTGCTTATAGATGAACGTCCGGAAGAAGTCACGGATATGGAACGATCGGTAAATGCCGAGGTGATAAGTTCAACCTTCGATGAACCGCCCGAGCGTCACGTGCAGGTAGCCGACATGGTGCACGAAAAATCGAAACGCCTCGTCGAAGCAAAAAAAGATGTCGTTATACTCCTCGACAGTATTACACGCCTTGCCCGGGCACACAATACGGTTGTACCGCACAGCGGTAAAATTCTTTCAGGCGGTGTCGATGCGAACGCACTCCACCGTCCCAAGCGATTTTTCGGCGCAGC
>CAYGZY010000057.1:0-7351 GCA_964354485.1 uncultured Chlorobiaceae bacterium
ATAAGTTGCTATCAATTAGGAATAAACTGGTAAGAATAACTCCGATCTGTATCAAGTGCCTCATTTCACCACCGCCATCTTCTTAGTCTCAATAAAATCCCCAGCCACTATCCTAGAAAAATAAACTCCACTCGGCAATCCCTTAGCATTCCAGGTTACTTTATATTCGCCTGGTTGTTTTCTTTCATTTACCAGTAAAGCAATTTCTCTTCCGAGGATATCATATACTTTCAATGTTACATTTGTGGCTTTTGGCAAAGAATAAATTATTTGAGTTGAGGGATTGAAGGGATTGGGGTAGTTTTGATATAATGTAATATTTTGTGGAATTTTAAGATCCTTATCCTCTGCAACGTCATTCATACCTGTAGCACGGTAAATATCAGAGTGTGCATATCCCATTCCCCTGTCGTTAACACTAAACTTACTCACTATAATATCTTTTTTCCAATCTGAGTTGAAATCATAAACATTTACACCCGATGCATCATCATTCCACTGAAAATACCATAAGTAATACAAATTATCTCCATTAGATTTGAAAATGTGTAATTGCCCACCACTTAATATTATAAATTCAACTTTATTATCGCTGTCAACGTCTTCTGTAAGTAATATCGGTTCGTCAAGTAAACCACCTGCTAAAAGATGAAAAAGGAATTTATATGCATAAGCATCATTGCTATCTGCCTCATAAACGACAACCCAGTTACCGCTAGACATTGTTGCGCATACAAAGAATTCTCTCTTCCCATCATCATCAACATCCCCCGATGTTTGATAAAAGAGGTTGATTAATGGAATTGAATCCTTCCAGCTTAGTTCATAGCTATCATCACCTGTATTTTCAATAACCCATACTTGTCCATTCATGCCGGATGCGAGAATATTCATCTTATTATCATTATCATAGTCACCAACATCATAACCACCGACACCTGCGTCATTTGGCGGCCATAAATTCGTTGACCATATTTTTTTAAAGTTATTCAGAGAGTTATCGTATTCCGCGATTGTTGTTTGATATCCATGTAATATTGAATCGGGTGGGCTACCGAGAAATACATAATCTATAGAAGAATCGTTATCAAGATTTGTAATATTTTCGCGTGAAAAATATGCCCCGGAAGATTCAAACTTATTAAATGAAAATTTCCAATATATTGGATAACCATTGCCATGTCTCTGCTCGTAAAAATACGAAGTATCTCCCAAAATGAACACTACTTCTTTTAATCCATTTTGATTGGCATCAGAGAATTGAATTGCACCGCCTCTCCGCGGAACATACTTGTATATGAAATCTACTATCCCATTATTATCTACTTCGTATAGATGAGTTTCATAGTCATCATGCATTGTAGTGTCCCTGTAACCACCGTAGATTTCTATTTTGCCGTTGTTGTTAATGTCACCGGCCAAAGTCGGAAGACCAAATCCATTGAACACCGGCACTGTCGCCCAGTACGTATACCATCCAGCATATAGGCTTGTATCTACAAGCGTGGGGTCAATTTCAAGCACATAAATACTATCTTGTTCAATCCATGCCTGTATCATGGCAATGTCTGGCTCGTGTAAGGTTTTAATCCTTCGAAAACCGTTCCACTCTTGTCGTAATTCAATAGTAGCATCATCGACATTGCTGATTGTGATACCCTGTCTATGAAGTCGCTCAACTTCTTTTACCGACTGTAATTGATGATAATTAATGGATTTTTCTCCGTTCATCAATATGACAAATATTATAGCGACGATAAAAATAAAAGACTTAATTTTCGTATTCATTATATTTTTACTCTGTACTGTAAGTAATAGCTTACTCTCTTATACTATAGAATTAGCGCAGCAACATCATTTTTTTAGTTTGTTCGAATTCACCGGTTTTTAACCGGTAATAATACACACCGCTTGGAACATCGGATGCATCCCACTTCAGTTCGTATCTTCCTGCGGAATTGGTCTCACTGATAAGTGTCTCCACTTCCTGTCCCAAAACGTTAAACACTTTCACTATCACCAAGCTTCGTATCGGTAATTGATAATGAATAACAGTCGATGAATTAAAGGGATTAGGATAGTTCTCAAAGAGAGCGAATCCTGTAGGAATGTTTGGGATTATCTCTCGAACCGAATTAACAAGGTTGTTTTTAAGTGCCCACACTCCGATGCGGGATGTAGCGACAAGAAGCGTGTCATTGCTTGCTACAAGCCCATATGGCCAGCTCCAGTAAAGTAAGGAGGCTACCTCATATGGTTGATCTAGGCGCGAGATATCCACGACCCCTACATAATCACCTGTCTTGTAGAGAGTAGTACCGCTTCTGCAAAACTTTACGCTGCTTCCACATGGAATGTCACTTGACACAATAACAGATGGTGAAGACGGATTTGAGATGTTGAGTATTTCAAGATGTGGCTGTCCCACAAAGGCAAAACTGTCTTGAAGAAGAACACCGATCACGTCCATTGGCACGTATGAAAGTTGTTTTGGTGACCATGGATCGGAAATATCCAACAGTCGTAGTCCTGCATCCCATGCTCGCGCACCTACAGCGAGTATATTACTGTCGATAGAGACACTCAGATTTATCCCTGGCTGCTTCCACGTACTCAGGCGATAGGGATGAAGCGGATCAGCAATTGAGAATATCCCGACTGCACTATCAGCCCCAACGACCACTAGCGTATCTCTTACGGCCATGGAGGTTGCATTGACATCAGTTGCAAACGAGGACAGGCGCGTGAGAGAACCAAGGTTATCAAAACCGACAATGACCACACTGTCGTATAGCATGTATCCATCGCGCTTTGCCAAAACGCAAGCGATGTTGTTCGTCAGGATAACATCATGAGCGATGTCCGGTGTCTCAGTATTGGAAAGCGCTCTCGGGTGTTGGGTATCACTGAAATCGACACTCCAAAGGCCAGCCCCTTGTGAAGCAACGAAAACAATGTTGCCTCGTTTCGCAATTCCAATAGAGTAACCGCCTGTGGGTAAGAAGGTAATTCTTTCGATTGAATCAGTCTGAGCAACCGAGTAGAAGTCAACGCCGACATGCTCGGCGACACCGAGGACTGTATCGGAGGCAGCGGATCCTTGTACAATCAGGTTGTTTTTCCGTGGCGCGTGTCCAACGATCGATAAATGCGAAGGATCTGCAATGTTCAGTACAATTATTCCCGAATCCTCCGTGGCGCAATAGAGGTTATCCCCTTTCGAACTCATATCACCGATGATGATAGGACCGAGAAAAATCGAATCCAACAGTCGTGGGTTCCAAGGATCCACGATGCTGAAACTGAAGACTTTCCCGGTACCGACGAAGAGTACGGTATCACGAAGAAGCAGGGAGAATGTGATCCCGATTTCATCGAGCATTTTCCACACCTGGCCGAAGGCAGAGTCCGGTGTCCATTTGAAAATAGTAAGTGCAAAGCCGGGACCTTGTGGCCCACAATATATATAATGCCCTATCGAGGCAACTGGAATGTGCCGTTGGAATATGGAGATGCCGATACCACCGCGGAAGACCGGATGTTCAAGATCGGAAATATTCACTGCGACCAGCCCGAGGTCTGTTGTGAGAAACATGAGGGAATCGGAAACAGAGATGTCGAGGAAACCGACAAACCACGTGTCTACGTATCGACCATATTCTCTCAGGGGATAAAGCTGGCGTGCGTTGCAAAACAGAATCGTACGACCCACGAGGACGAACAACACCGTGTCAATTATCTTGATATGGTGAACTTCGGCCTCCAAGGTTGTGTCGTAAAGGAGGCGAGGATGGGAAAGGTCGGAGACATCGAACACTTGATAGTTCAAACCTTGTCCAATGAGCGCAAAGTTTCCCGCCATCTCGATCGCATACGCCGGTCCCCATGTCCACCTCCCAAGCACTGTAAAATCACTATCCGATAATTGTAGTTGTGCTTGTGCGTTGTTTAAATAATCATCATAATCATTTAGTTGATGATCCTTGATTCCGTTCTGTGCACCTGCTAATGATGTTGATGTAATAAAAAGAATATTTAAAATTATAATCGTTCTAAATATTTTTTCCATAGATATGACTCCAAATAAAAATCACATTACCTCTTATTGCATTTAGTACATCACTACGTTAATTAGTAATTCAAGACAATTAATACAATCCCTCCAATCTCACCAAATCAAACCAAGTCCCTCCCCCTAACCTTGTAACGCCAACATAACCACTGTTAATAATCACCACCATACTATCATTTACATCAGCGGTCACTGTATCGAACATATTATAGAATGTCCATAAGGAATCAACCGGCCTTACCGTGTGTAAATTTATCACAGTATCCATAGTTGTTTTGAGCCCTAGGGTAACTTTCCCCTGTCCAAAAAAGTTTCTTGCCCAGAATGAGAGTCGGTAAACGTGGCTACCAGCATCAGCAGAGACTAACTGATATATTCTCCACGGACCCGGAAAGGAATAATTCACAACAATAGAAGATTTACCTCCACCTGGCGGTACATCAGTTGAAAATCTAAGTAAATACCTGAGAAATGTCGTGTCTTCTTCTGAAAGTGTCCACCCATTCATTGTTGGTGTGCCATTTATCTCAAATGATGAGTTAGTAAGAAGATTTTTACTTTGAGGGGGAGTTACAATATCATTGGTTGATTTTTCACAACTGTAAAAAATCATTACAATTATTATAGTGAATATCATCAATACCATTTTGTACATTATAATGATCTCCCCCTTCGTTCAATTTCTTCGCCAATGTGCTTAAATATGATTCCTTCAAAAAACTAAAAACACCTTACCCCTTATTCTAATCTTCGGGTTAGAACAAGAAATAAGGTGTTCTGGTAGAATTTATTATTTAATCCTCCAAAATATCCCATGGTTTTCCCCCGATAACGATGAAGAAATGATCTGCTGGAAAGTAGTAAATATTTTTTTAAATTTCAACGTATCTTTCCCATCAGTCCCATTCCATCCTACTCCCTGCAATTGCTTTGATTAAAACTACTAAATATTCATCAGCCGGTAAATTAAAATCCACTAGAAATAAACAGGCAAGCTAAACTAAGACCTAAAATGGTCATGATTTAAGGATTTAGCCCAAAGATAGGGCTTGCTCACGCATCCAGCACCCGAACGTCGAGTATCCTGTCCAGCCGGAAGTTTCTGTCTGCCCGTGCGGTATGGCAGTATGCCTGAAGATAGACCGCTGATTGGAATGATGGTTTATTTTCAGTAATTGCAACAGGCGTGAGGATTCTTTCAGTTATTTCGGCGTTCATGGGTGAAAAGTATCGTATCCAGAGGTTTTTTCTCGTCTCAATTGCTCCCGTGATGATGTTCCACCGTTTGGTTTTCAGTACCTGACCGAGATCGCGTCTCTGAAGATCAGCTATCGTCGGGCAGTCGTGTACTTTCATGAGCGATGTGAATATCGTGAGCAGTTGTGCGGTCACGAGGGCATCCTCCAGTGCCCGGTGCTTGCCCGGATTTGGTATGCCTACCGCACGCGCAACATTTTCCTGAGGATATCTGTCAAGACCCGGTAAAAGCTGGCGTGCCAGGACAAGCACATCAATAACTGTGTTTTTGATTGATGGGTAGCCGGCAAGCCGAAATTCATATTCGATGAACGATAGATCAAACGGTGCATTGTAGGCGCCCATAACCGTACCGTCAATCATTGTATGTACCTTTCCAGCGATGTCGGCGAAGATCGGCGCTCCTGCAACCATCGATGGTGAAATTCCATTCACTGCATATGCACCCGCTGAAATAGGTCGTTGAGGATTTACCAGACTGCTGTAAGTCTCAATGACAGCTCCTCCGCGCAAGCGTACAATGCCTACTTCACAGACCCGATCGCCGTATTCCACTGAAAGCCCGGTTGTTTCGACATCGATAATTGAAAAATCGACTTCATCAACAGTCCGTCCCAGTAGATCCGCGTTTTTTTTCGATTTCATGGTGGGATATCAGTCCTTGATGTTCAGGAATTCATTCCATCGCATGTATAATTGAGCTGTGGCTATCACGTCGCCCAGGCAGTACTCCGCGATTTTGCGGAATTTTTTTTCATGGAACAGGTCACCTAAATCCAAACCTGTTATACCTTCGCTCTTCGGACTCTTTATACCGAATACCTTGCAGTAAAAGTCGAGGTTGTATTTCCGTACAGCTCCGTAAAACGCCAGTTGTTCCAGCAGATCACAGTGTTCCTTGCTGTCGTAACGGTACGGCATTAAATTGCGCGTGGGGCGGATACCGATAATTGCCGACCGTAGCAGAAGAAACGGATTGTCGAATGCCCGTCCGTTAAAGGTAACAATACGATCGTAATGTGTCACAGTTTTCCAGAAATTTTGGATCAATGCCCGTTCATCTCCGGAGACGAATTCAACTTTACCGTCTTCTGATGTATACGTTTCTTTTTCGTCTGATTGATAAAATACTTTTCCGCTCATCGATGCAGGATTCAGCATGGCGATTGCAATTACACGTGCGGTAAGAGGACTTAAGCTGAATTTCTGAATCTCGATTTCACGCTTTTCCTGAGTGTCGGCAAACTTCAAGAGGTATTCCTGTTGAACGCTATCAAAGCTTTCAAGCGGGAATCCTAGCGTTTCGATATCGAATACTACAGAAGTCATTGACTTAATCACCTCCCCATGAGTCATCATGGTGTATTAAAGGTTTTACGGTTTTAATTATCTGATTGAATGAAAAACCCCTTCGAAGGAGATACTGCACCGTCCGATGTTGGATTTTCTCTTCATCGGTTTTTTTGCGGGAGCTCCTGAGCCGATCTATATACGTCTTTGCAGCACGGAGCAGGAGGGACTCTTCCTCGCTTTCCGGGAGGAGGTCGCTCAGGATAGTCGTAATGAGCGCGCGCGATATACCTCTGGCGGCAAGCTGCTGGTGTAGAAGCTTGGGGCCGGAGGCTTTTTTGAGAAGAGCGTCGTGGACGAACGCGCGCGCGAATTTTTCATCATCGGTGAGACCGAGCGAGCTGAAATTCTCAATCACTTCTTCGATAACTGTCGGAGAGAATTCCTTCTCGCGGAGTTTTGAACGGAGCTCCTTCTCGGAACGAAGGCGGGATTTGATGAGGCGGATGGCTTTTGAACGTGCGAGTGAAAATTCTTCCGACGCCCTCAGTTTTTCAAGTACTTCCGGAGAAATCCTGTCCCCTTTCCGCAGACCGAACCGGACGACCACATCGCGGTGGAGTCCCGCAGTAAAAACGCCATCCACATAGAGATTCACTCTCTCGGGACGGCGCTTCTGTCTTTCCAGTTTAGAAATTACCATTGGAAAAATATTTTACATTTACGTCGGCT
>CAYGZY010000058.1:0-5073 GCA_964354485.1 uncultured Chlorobiaceae bacterium
AGGAGCAAGAAGTTTGTCGGATGATTATCTTTGATGAGGGACAGACGAATTACGATCCTTTGATCGATTTGATCGATCGTTTCAGAACCAGCAGAGGAAAAACCGTCATTCATGCTGTGGCAGGAGAGTCAATCGACGCGCGCTTAAAAAAACGCATCGTGGATGGCAATAAGGGAGGGTTAGCGGCGGATCTTGATGAGGCACTCATGCAATATCCACCACTCGACATTATCAACAACATCCTGCTCGGCGGGATGAAAATCGTTGGTGATCTCTTTGGAAGCGGACAAATGCAGCTTCCGTTCGTGCTTCAATCGGCGGAGGTTATGAAAACCGCTGTATCGTATCTTGAAAAAGGAATGGAGAAACGCGAGACGGGTCGGCGAGGGTGCATCATCCTTGCAACGGTAAAAGGCGATGTCCACGACATCGGCAAGAATCTCGTCGATATTATCCTCAGCAACAACGGGTATGCAGTTATTAATCTCGGTATCCAGTGTCCGCTCGAAAAAATGCTCACGGCCGCGACGGAGCACCGTGCGGATGCTATCGGTATGTCGGGACTTCTCGTTAAATCGATTCATGTGATGAAAGATAATCTGGAAGTCATGAATGAGCGTGGGATCCGGATACCCGTAATCGTTGGCGGGGCGGCATTGACGCGGCGGTACGTTGACGATGTCCTGGCAAATATCTATAACGGATCGGTCTTCTACGCACACGATGCATTCGACGGACTCAGCTTAATGGAAAAGATCACAGCCGGTTCTCCCCGGCAACTATCGCCGTCTGCAGAGCGGACGTCCGATTCTGCCGGCTCCGAACAAACCAAACGCAGGGGAGCTCAGGTCGTAGTAAAGACAGAATCCAGTGTGAATCGATTGACTGAAAATGAGATACCCCGACCGCCATTTTTCGGGAGCGCTGTCGTTAAATCTTTAAACGTCAATGAGGTATTTCCGTACATCAATGAAGCTGCGCTCATCCGGGGTCAGTGGCAGATGAAGAGAGGAAAACTGAAGGAGGATGAATACCGTTTAGTTCTGGAATCCGAGGTATATCCTGAATTCAAACGAATGAAGGAAAAGGCAATCGCCGAGAATCTCCTTTGTCCGGAAGTGGTGTACGGATACTTCCCTTGTCAGTCGGATGGAAATGACCTTATCGTATACCGTCCGGTCGGATTGGCTAATCTCTTTGAGGAATGGAGGGGGATTGATGTGCCGGAGCGGAACAAGCTCCTGGAATGGGTACGTCTCACATTCCCGAGACAACCGGGTGACCGCAATCTCTGCATTGCCGATTATTTTGTTCCCACATCATCCGGCATTATTGATGTTGTATCATTTTTTATTGTCACCATGGGTGAGCGTGCATCAGCCCATGCCGAGGATCTGTACAAGAGTCACAGTTATAAGGAGTATCTCTATTTTCACGGTCTCGGTGTTGAGACAACCGAAGCGCTTGCGGAGCTATGGCATAAGAGAGTAAGGGAAGAGATGATGATACATCGGGACGATGCGGAGGAAATCAAAGGACTGTTCGGCCAGCGTTATCGCGGAGCACGATACAGTTTCGGATATCCAGCCTGTCCTAATCTGGAAGACCAGAGAACTCTTTTTGAGGTATTGAAACCCGAAAGAATCGGAATTCGGCTGACAGAGACGTTTCAGCTGGTTCCCGAACAGTCGACATCGGCCATAGTTGTGCATCATCCGCAGGCGCGCTACTTTTCTGTATGACGGTTTGAATTTGGATAAACTTTTTATTATACTTTAATATACGAATTCAACGATATTCAGGCGTATATGAGAGGCTGTTCACGCCGGATTATTTACCAGAAACAATATTCAACGGCTTAAAACGAAGGAGATTACACTATGGCAACAATGATCACTGAGGAATGTATAAACTGTGGAGCGTGTGAACCCGAATGCCCTAACACGGCCATCTACGCAGGCGGTGCTCAGTACGAGTTGAACGGACAGATGTTCGATGCGCTCTCGAACGACCTTTACTACATCGTTCCGGAGAAATGCACTGAATGCGTCGGACATTTCAACCAGGAACAATGTGCTGCAGTTTGTCCGGTTGATTGTTGTGTGCCAGATCCAAACCATCCGGAAACGGAAGCCGTACTATTCGAACGCGCAAAGAAAATCCATTCAGAAAAACAATTCTCAGCGTTAAGCTCCGAGAATTCACGGTTCAAAAAATGATTTGGTTGTTCGAGTCTTTTTTCGGAAAGGTCGGTTGATTCCGTCAACCGGCCTTTTTAATTCTCCTGACTGAAGAACGAATAGAGCAGATGAAAATTGGTGCGTACACAATCTATCCTATAGAGACAGGGTCTTTCTGGCTTGACGGGGGTTCGATCTTCGGTGTGATCCCTAAGGTTGTATGGCAAAAATCGATGCAGGCCGATGACCGAAACCGCGTCAAACTTGCGGCAAGGTGTCTCCTCGTGAGGGGAAATGGAAGGGTAGTGCTCGTGGATTCTGGAAATGGCGGAAAAAAAACAGATAAGTTCCGGGAGTTGTATAGCCTCGATACTAATGAATCGGAATTGCTCCTCTCTCTCGAGAAGTGTGGCATAAAACCGGCGGATGTCACCGATGTGATACTTACTCATCTCCACTTCGATCACAGCGGCGGTGCGACGATGCGGCACGGCGAAGCTGTCATACCGACGTTTCCCGGAGCCCGCTATTACGTTCAGAAAAAACAGTGGTTGCAGGCGATCAATCCTACCCCGAAGGATCGTGCGAGTTATATTTCCGCTGATTATCTGCCGCTGAAGGATTACGGGGTTCTCGAATTGCTGGACGGAGAATGTGAATTGTTTCCCGGAATGCACATACTGCTGTCGGATGGCCATACTCCCTCCCTACAGATGCTTAAAATATGTCATGACGAGAGGACCCTTTTCTATCCGGGCGACCTGATACCCTTCACGTCGCATGTCTCACTGCCCTATATACCTGCATTTGACCTTATGCCGCTTGTGACACTCAATGACAAGAAAAAGTATCTGACACAGGCTGTCGATGAAGAATGGATACTCTTTTTTGAGCATGATCCGACGATGGTAGCAGGGACGGTGCAGAGAACTGAAAAGGGATTTGTATTCGGCCATTCAGTTAGTTTCGAATGATGATTGTTCGGTATTTCTATCGGTACCGATGGCTCGGCAATATTGTATGAAAACTCGGAAAGATATAATCAAAAGCTTTGCGACTGAGCTGGGATTCATTAAAATCGGATTCTCTCCGGCGGGACCGTGCGTAAGTGAATCCGCGCGATTGCTGCCGTGGTTTGGTAATAATTACAATGGTGAATTATCATGGCTTGCTGAGACTTTGGAAATTCGCCTTGATCCTTCGAAACTCCTTCCGGGAGTAAAGACGATACTATCTGCGGCAATCAATTACTATAACGTTGCGGAGTACCCGCAGGAGGAGGGAAGAGGAAAAATCTCACGGTATGCATGGGGTAACGATTATCACTCCGTGGTTTCGGATCGTTTGGAAAAGCTGTTCGCTTTCATAAAGACATTGATACCATCCGTACGAGGAAATATATGCGTTGACGGTGGACCCGTGCTTGAAAAGTACTGGGCGGAACGTTCCGGTATAGGGTGGAGAGGAAAACACACGGTAATGATAACTGAAGAGCTTGGATCGTGGATATTCCTTGGTGAAATCCTGCTGACTCAGGAATTTGAATATGATACGCCGAAGGTCGACAAATGCGGAAGTTGTAGTTTATGTATCGATGCTTGTCCGACACGTGCCATCGTTGCTCCGTATGTTCTGGATGTCAGAAAGTGTCTTTCGTACATGACGGTTGAACACAAAGGAAAATATTCAGATGATATGATGCAGGATCGACGTGGTTGGATTTACGGGTGCGACATCTGTCAGGAAGTATGTCCATGGAATCGGGAACGGGCGCGGCAAACTCAAGTCGATGAGTTCCTCGTTCGGGAGGATATTATTGCGCCCCATTTGACGGCGGTTATGGCTATGACAGAGAAAGAATTTGCAGAACGGTTCAGAAATAATCCTGTGAAGCGGATACAGCTTCACCGGCTTCAGAGGAATGCACGCGCTTTAACGGAAACTACTTTAAATACATCAGGAAAGTAACGATGGAAAATCATTATAAGATTATCATCATCGGTTCCGGGCCGGCCGGACTAACTGCAGCGATTTATACCGCCCGGGCAAATCTAAATCCGCTGGTATTCGAGGGCATGCAGCCCGGCGGCCAGCTGACAATCACGACGGAAGTGGAAAATTACCCAGGATTTCCGGAAGGGGTAATGGGACCTGAGCTGATGGAATATTTTCGTAAACAAGCACAGCGTTTCAACGCTGTTACTCTCTATCAGGATGTTACGCGGATTGATATTTCTAAGAAACCATTTGTAGTCTATTCAAACGACAGGGAATATTACGCCGACGCACTCATTTTGGCTACCGGGGCGTCTGCCAGATGGCTCGGACTGCCATCTGAAAAAGAGTACATGGGACACGGCGTTTCAGGATGTGCAACGTGCGATGGATTTTTCTTCAAGGGCCTCGAAGTGGTTGTCGTCGGCGGTGGCGATACTGCGATGGAGGAAGCAACGTTCCTCACGAAATTTGCTACGAAAGTGACGATAATACATCGGAGGGATCAATTACGTGCTTCAAAGATAATGCAGGAACGGACGATGAAAAATCCGAAGATATCGTTTCTGTGGAATTCCGAGGTTATCGAAATCCTCGGCAGGGAAGACCAGGGGAAAAAATTGGTTACGGGTGTAAAAGTAAAAAATGTGAAATCCGGTGAAGTGTCAGTTTTCAGAACAGACGGCTATTTCGTGGGTATCGGACATCAGCCTAACACCAAAATATTTGAAGCTAAAATTGAATTAAACTCAAACGGCTATGTCATTGTAAAACCGGGTTCTACTCTCACAAATATCCCCGGTGTATTTGCTGCAGGCGACGTGGCTGATCCTGTATACCGGCAAGCTGTCAGCGCGGCCGGATCGGGTTGCATGGCCGCTATGGATGCGGAGCGTTA
>CAYGZY010000059.1:0-7898 GCA_964354485.1 uncultured Chlorobiaceae bacterium
TTCACACGTTTCATGCGGAATGAATATCCCCCGGTCGGTCCTAACCAGACACCGAGCGATGTATTCGTTTTCCTCAATTCATCTGCGAGAGGTTTTAAACCGTCGGGCCACTGTTCTTTCCGCAAAACCCAGCCACTTTCGTATACATCCCAGCCATCGTCAAGCACGAACGCATCCAGCTGAATTTTGTACTTTTCCATCATACTCTTTCGCAGGATATCAACCATGCGGAGTGAGGTTTTTTCGCTCATTGCTTTCTCCGGCGACCAGCGTGGATATTCCGGCGAACGGAGATCATACCATGTATTATAGAGAGAATAAGGTCGCAGAGGAGCCACGCGAATGTCGTCTAGGTACTTGAAAAACCAGTACTTAACCTCGGAATTTGGTGTGATTCCCTCCACTACCCAATCGCTCTGCAGCCATTCAGCGCCGATCCGTTCACCGTATTCCTGACTGCATTGAAGTTCCCAGTTTCCTTTTACACTCTTTTTCAATGTATTATCAGCCGCAGGATACTCGACGCCAAAGAAAGCACCGCCCCTTTTCATAAGAAATGCCACTGGCTGGCCGAAACCACCCTCTTTCACTACAGAAGTAATTCCTGAAATTGATCCCCTGCGCGTCCAGAACCAGCGAAGGAAGTGATGACCGAATGACGTATCCATCACGGCTAGATTCCTCTTTACGTAGAAAGCATCAGGAAGAAGCTGATACGTGATGCGAAGCTCAATCGACGTTTCCTTTCCTTTGAAATACAGGATTATCTCCTGGGATCCTTTTTCATCCTCCCGCTTCAACTGATTCACAATTGTAAAATCTCCTTTTGTCAGTATCACCGGATTTTCCGCGTTATTAATTTTTCCCGGAGCCGACCAATCAGTGTACATCACATCGAGCGCGAAGTTCGCATCTGTTTCAATCATTGTGGAATCATATTCCGAATTCCAGGATCCACTCGTTTCAAGCTTATCGGATACAAGTTTGCTATCATCGATAACGACCGTACACTTTATTTTATCGTTCTCAATCGAATGGTATTTTTTTCCACCGGCAGATTGTTCACCTGCGATACCGCCGGATTCACATATCACATTAACAGCAAGAAATAAAATCATCAAGGCGATACTTACTCGCGCATCTACTATTCTATTCATTTAGATTTTCCTTTCAAAAATATTTTACGCAAACCATAGGTTTATTCGGCATAGGAAAATATTCTTTTTAACTTAATATCCTTCGAAGACGATCCGACGAGTATTTCAAATTTTCCTCTTTCAGCAATCCATTGCTTCTTCTTTGAGCTATAGAAGGATAACGCAAGTTCATCAATTTCAATCTTCAGTGTTTTCACTTCTCCCGGTTTTAAAAAGATTTTTTCAAATCCCTTAAGCTCCTTCACGGGTCGGGGCTCACTTGCATCAATATCACGGATATATAATTGGGCAACCTCAGCCCCATCCCGCGATCCTGTGTTTTTTACGTCAAAGCTAACTATGAGCCGATCCCCCTTTTTTAACCTTTCTGTATTCAGACGCAACGAACCATACTCAAATGCAGTGTATGATAATCCATAACCGAAAGGATAAAGCGGTTCGATACTACTTTTATCAAAATGGCGGTACCCTATGAATATTCCCTCAGAGTATTTGACATGCTTATCGCTATCGGTATCATAATAACTGTTGTAGCACGGATTATCCTCCCATCGCTTTTCAAACGTCGCGGGGAGTTTTCCTGAAGGATTCACGTCACCGAAGATAATATCGGCAACTGCCGTCCCGCCCTCCTGACCCGGATACCACGCATGAAGCAATCCGGGGACCTTGTCAAGCCATCCTGCTGTGGCAATATTTCCGCCTGCTGTTACTACAACGATTGTTCTTTTGTTTACCCGTGCCACTTCCCTGATGAGGTCTACCTGTTCAGAAGGCAGTTGAAACGACCGGTCAGCGCCTTCCGATTCCGTATCGGAATTGAAACCGACACAGACTACAGCAACATCGCACCGAGCAGCCAGGCGCACAGCTTCAAGGTCTTTGGGATTTTCTTCTGCTTTCCAACCCAGTGAGATTTCAGATTCGCCTTTATTTTCATAGTATTCCAATTTTATATCATATGAGATCCCCGCTTTCAGCGAGAGGGAGACCATCTGTATTTTCACAGACGGATTTGCCCATTCATCGATGATTTTCTCCCCACCAAGAAATAACCGAAAGCCGTTATTTCCTTTCACGATGAATTGATGTACCCCATTCTGCAGAGATTTGATTTTTCCGCTCCACCGTACCGAAAAACTATCAGACGGAATACTCGAAGCTGGCGACGACTGTTTCCAATCGAAATTCACATACCTGTCATTTCGTACCAATGTCGGTTCACCCTGAAGAAACATATTTGAAAAATATTCCCCCCGCAGTCCCTCAACAATTGAATCTATGGAGAGCTCTGTGTAGAATATCGAATTCTGAAAAATCTCTGTATAATCCGTCGTTACACCCCGGCTATAGAAAACTTTGATTTTATCTCCCGCAGAATTGATAATCCCATCGAGGTAGCTTATTGTTCTGAACGGTTGCATGAGGGAACTACCACCGCCGCCTGTTACGGCCGGGTGGGCATTGGGTCCCACAACCGCGAGAGATGAGATTGAGGAACGATCGAGGGGAAGTACGTCTGACTCATTTTTCAGAAGGACTATTCCCTCCCGTGCAGCATCGAGCGCTATGAGTCTAGAATCAGGATTGTAAAGAGGCAATGTTGTATCCGTCTGGTCGTGATCGAAAAATCCAAACCGGAACATGATTCGCAGTATTCGTCGGATTTTATCATCTATTGTTGTGATTTTAACATCTCCCTGTTTGATCGCAGGCAGAAGGTTTTTCCGGTTCATGTATTCGCCTGAGGGCATTTCAAGGTCAAGACCAGCATTCGTGGCAGCTATAGAGTCATGTATTGCTCCCCAGTCGGACATCACGATGCCATCAAACTTCCACTGACCTTTAAGAACATCCTTGATCAGGTAGGAGTGGTGGGAACAGTAAGTACCATTAACAAGGTTGTACGCGGTCATAACGGCACCCGCGCCTCCATCCACCACAGCCGCACGGAATGCCGGGAGATAGATCTCATGGAGCGTTCTTTCGTCCAGATCGGAGCTTACGTTGTAACGGTCATATTCCTGGTTATTAACGGCAAAATGTTTTACAGTTGCCACAACGCCCTGACTTTGAACACTTCTGACATAAGTTGCCGCCATGCTGCCCGCGAGGTACGGATCCTCACCGAAATATTCGAAATTCCTTCCGCACTGCGGAGCGCGGTAGATGTTAACACCGGGGGCAAGCATTATGTGTACTCCTTTTGAGCGAGCTTCCCGCCCTACAGCCTCACCCACTGATTTCATTATGGCTTGATTCCATGTTGCGGCTATTGCTATCCCAGCCGGGAATGCTGTCGCCTCGCCATAATTTCGGACTCCAAGTGGACCATCCGCCATTTTTATCATCGGGATTCCCAATCGCTGATTCGGACGGATGAAAAAGTCGTTATATCCGCCTATCATGTCGATTTTTTCTTCAAGGGTCATAGCCTTCAGAAGTTTATCAACTTTCTTCTCAATATCATCGGATGTTTTATGTCCGTATATGTTCGACTGTGAAATGAGATCGCTCTGCATTTGAAACATCAGAATACAGACTAAGGTTATTATATAGAAGCGCTTCACCTCTTTTACTCCTTTACTGTTGTAATAAAAATTCAATCTGCTTACCCGGTATCATTTCAATTTCAATAATATTTTCCTTCATTAATTTTTCAGGGAATTCAACTCCCCGCACTACGTAATTCCTTTCCTCAAAGGGATTCAATATTCTCAGATATCCGCCTTTTTCCGAATTTATTTTCAGAAACTGGAGAATACCATTTTTACGTGTCGCGGATATTATAAATGCTCCCTCCGCTCGAAAATTTTCAAACGCGGCGTCGTTCCAGGAATCGGGAATCGCCGGAAAAACCCTTATTAATCCGTTATGACTCTGTAGAAGCATTTCCTGAATTCCCGCGGCGCAGGCAAAGTTACCTTCGAGTGTAAATGGCCGGTACGTGAATTTTGATTTCCCGGTTCCCGACTGATCACCGTTCACGTGAAAACTGTTAGGTAAACAGAAGCAGGTCGAGAACGTTCTCAGCGCTTCCGCTGCTTTATCCCCCTGTCGGGAACGCGCGTAGAGATTACCGAGCCAGCTGTAGGAATACCCGCACCACGAGTCGGTTCCAAGTCTCTCCAGATCCGTCAGAGAAGCGTTAATGACCTGCCTTTCAGCATCACCTCGGTCCCAATCGAGCAGACCGAGCGGGTGAATAGCCATGAGATGAGAAAAGTGCCGATGTGATTCTTCCAATGCCATACCGGGGGCGACGAGGAGATTATGATTTTTTTCTGATACGGCGAGCAGTGGCCATTCGGAGCGGATAGAATCCCACATATGTGCTTCAGACAAAAGATTTTGTTCACGCGCCATTTCTGCAGCCGCTTGGTAGAGCCAATGGATAAGTGCAAGATCAAAATTTGTCGTCTCCGAAAACCATGCGTTGACATCATTATCATGAATTTCCGGAGATGAGCTGAGGGGCAACTGCCTTTCTCCTTTCTCATTCCGGACAGAAAGAGCATCGAGGTATCGGGCAACCTCACGTATCCATGGGTACGCACGCTCCCCGAGAAAAGTCCGGTCCATTGAGTATTTCCAGTGGAGATAAAAATGGTGTGCCAACCAGGCAGAGACTGTCGGTCCCAGCGAATACTGTATCCAGCCCCCCATCGGATCCCCGTTCAATGTAGACACTCCCGGAAAATTTAAGCCATCCATTCCAAAATAGGTCTTCGTGTACAATTCTGCCACCGGTTTACAATGCCATAACCAGTCGAGGAATGCCAATCCCTCTTCAAGGTGATTTGATGAGTATGCGGGCCAGTAACTCAATTGTGTATTAAGATCGTTGTGGAAATCACCTTTCCATGGAGGCAATCTTCCGTTATCCGCAGTCCAGATTGCCTGCAAAGTAATCGGAGGCGAGGAGCGCCTTGATGTGCATCCAAACTTATAAAGTTCACGATACCATTGAACCTCAAGTATAGAATCGGGCAATTCGATCGACGATTTTCCCCAGTAAGAATTCCACCACTCTGTATGAGAGGCTTTATCTTCTATCATTGTAGTCAATACGATATCTTCCAGCGACGGAGGATTGGATATTTTACTGAGGGCATACGGTCTATTCGTGGTAATCGTCCAGCACCCAAGCAGCGAATTACCTTCGAAATATGTCCACCTAAGCCATAGATCGTATGTAAAACCATCGGCGCATTCCTGGTGGTACAGGATTTCCTGTTCCATTTCCCGGAGAAGCGGCGGGGAATAATCCAATCGTCGTAAGTCGTTGCCGGCGGGCCCGCTGTCGCTGTTCCTTTCGTCCGCTGCATACTTCCCGTAAGGAGGGGGAATTATGCGCGGTTTAATCCGATCCGGGAGCCCTTCTACATAAAACCAGCCGCGCGGTTCAGTCGCATGGATAAACGCCGTGAAGCGGATATTATTTTGCCAGCGGATTTCACAAGTCGCATCATTGAGTCTCAATGTTCCGGATTCAACTTCACCGATGCTCGGAATTTGAATTTCAATTGCTCCGGCAGGTATTTTTGTAGGAGCTGCATCGCGATCGTAGGGTAAATCGAAGAGTTCCTGGACTTTACCGTAATTGCCATTTTTTACCTGATCGGTCACCCATGAAAAGCTGAATTCCGGGCGATCAAACTCCTTCACTTTCCGAAGATCCCAGAGGTCTGCTCTGTCGAGAGCCAATCGGAGCGCCCCGTCGCGCTGCCAGATCAGAGTGCCGATCATCCCGTTTCCGAGAGGTATTCCTTCATCCCACCTTTTCGGAATGTCAGTAAAATGTAAATCGTGCTTAGAGGATGGTAGCACACACACTTTCTGCGCCATCATAACCGTGAAACCACCGCAAAGCAAGTGTAGAGCTGAAAATAATATAATCAGGCGTAATAATATTTTAATCATAATCCGTTTAACTGAAGGCATAATACAAAACAATGAATGTGATTAAAACAATGACCGCGAGAACACGGTAGTTACTAAATCCTTTACCGCCAGGTTCGCCGCGAAGAGGTTCTTTCCAGTTTTTCCAGACAAGGGATTGGGCCTCTTCCCGCAAAGGTTCCGGGAACATTTTGGAACTCAGCACCATGACAGCCGAGCATATTACTAACAGGTAAAAAGCGGTCATCATGAAGTTACTGGTATACCACCCGTTCCAGTCAAGAACGAACATAATAAGTCCGAGAACCGCACCTGCAACCAGGGTAATGTAAGCTGCTTTTCCCGAAGCTTTCTTCCAGAATACACCAAATAGAAATACTGCCGTGATTGGGGGTGCAATGTAAGAAATTAGTTTATTTAGACCTTCTATAATCGTTGTATAGTGGCCAAATATTGGTGACAGCACAATCGCAAGAATGGTAGCGGCAACAGTAGTAATCTTACCGATGGTTACCAGTTGGTGGTCGGTTGTTGCAGGTTTATAACGTTTTACGATATCATATGCAAATAACGTAGCAGTTGAATTCAGAGCGGCTGAACAGGTTTGCATTGCTGCCGCGAGTAGCGCTGCCGCAATCAAACCTTTCAAGCCGATAGGGAGCATATGGGTGATCATGAACGTGTACGTATCTGCCGCAACGGCGGGTGCTTCACCATTAAAGAAATTTGTCTGAACCAGAGCAACACAGATCACACCCGGCAGTACAAAGAAAAACACCGGCAGGATTTTAATGAACGCACAGAAAAGCGGGCCGAGGCGCGCCTGTTTTTCATCGCGGGCAGCCAGGACACGCTGCACTATCGTCTGGTCACAACACCAGTACCAAATACCCAGAACTGGGTATCCGAGGAAAATTGAATACCACGGCAATCCGGATGGATCACCGTCAGGTCTGAGCATATTCAGAAAATTTCCTGTGCCCCATGTAATGCCGGATCCCGGAATATTGTTCATCGGATGAGGATTCGACGCAAGTGTATTAACGAGAGCTGACCACCCTCCCACTTTTATATATCCCACTGCTGTGATACACACCGCGCCCACGAGGAGTAAAATCGTCTGGACGCTTTCGGTCATAACGACAGCAAGCAATCCGCCGATCATCGTATAGATACCTGTGAGTGTACCGAGAACTATAATGAAAAAGTACAGGGCATCTATGCCTAAAAGCGTAGCGCCGGGGGGCAGTCCGAGAATCCCGCGCAGTACCCACGATGCAGTATAGAGAGCCACACCTATGTGGATGACGATTGCCGAAATAATGGAAATAAAAGCAAGCCAATCCCTGCAGCGGCGATTAAATCTCCGCTCCAGGTAGTCGGGGAGTGTCGGCACCCTGGAACGGAGGTAGAGTGGTGCAAAGAACAGTGACAGCAGGATTAGTACAAATCCCGCCATCCATTCGAAATTACCATAGATCAGACCGTACTTGTAGGCAGATTCTGCCAGACTCACCAGATGGACAGTCGAGATGTTCGCAGCGAACATTGCAAGACCGATAATCGGCCAGGTAAGTGTATTTCCGGCTAGAAAATAGTGGCTTCCTTCTCCGCCGCGTTTCCTCCGGTATCCTGCCCAAACGCCGAGACCCACGATTCCGATAAGATAGATAATTATAACCGATGCATCGATCCCTGAAATTTTCATTTGATACTCACTGCACTATTGGATTGGGATTCAATTGATTATTTAAGGAAGTTCGAATATTTTATCCATCATTTTCCACTTTTCGTTTGATTTCGCGTCGGGTGCCGACTTCTGAAACTTTGAGACGAACG
>CAYGZY010000060.1:0-35687 GCA_964354485.1 uncultured Chlorobiaceae bacterium
GCTACCTTGTCGCATCATCCGTGGGATTGATGAGCGTTGGAATATTCGGCCCGAAGAACGAAAAAACGAAGGAGTATGCGATCAATCTCGGTATAGCGCTTCAGCTGACTAATATCATTCGTGATGTTGCATGCGATGCACAATACGGAAGAATTTATCTTCCTCTCGAGGATATGCAAAAATTTGGATACTCTGAAAACGATCTCTTCGCTTGCCGGTACAATGAAGCGTTCGTCTCACTGATGGAGTATCAGGCAAGTCGTACCGAGGATTACTATTCACGGGCGAGAGAAAGTCTTCCAAAAGAAGACCGGAGAGCCATGTTTGCCGCGAAGATAATGGAGAGGATCTATTACCATATGCTTATCCGGATACGGGAAAAAAGGTATAATGTTTTTACGCGCCCCATATCCCTTCCCAGATTAATTCAGATTCTCATCGCATTGAAATACTGGGTAAAGCAGCGGATCTTCGGATTGTGACAGATGTACTCATAATAGGCGGAGGGCTAAGCGGACTCGCATCTGCGGTAAAACTGGCTTCGGAGGGGATACGTGTGCGTCTCGTTGAACGGTCTGTCCGGCTCGGTGGAAGATGTTACTCGTACAAGGATAATGCCACCGGAGATGTTGTGGATAACGGTCAGCATGTTTTACTCGGCGCTTACCACAACCTCCTCCATTACCTTGATCTCATCCAAACTCGACATCTCCTGATGAGTGAGTCAAAGCTCCGGCTTCCTCTGTATCATCCAGAAAAAGGCTTCGCTGAATTCAGTATTAAGCGACTGCCTAAACCTTTCCATCTCACGGCAGGATTGATGAGCTTTCCGCTCCTTTCTATGACCGATCGCAGACGTATGATCGGGATCGGCCTGGAACTTCAGCGGCTTGATTCGAAAACCGAAGAACGATTGAAAAATAAATCCGTCGATCAGTGGCTTACAGATCACAAACAATCGATTACTGCAAAGAAAATTTTTTGGTACCCAATAGCGTTATCGGTCATGAATGAACTCCCAGAAAGGGCATCGGTACTCCTTTTCGCACGGTCACTGAACAAAGCGTTCTTCGGCACCAGATCCGATTCTGCAATTCTCATACCGAAAGTCGGTCAGACCGAACTTTATGCGGATGGAGCTGTTGATTACCTTCGGGACAGGCACTGCAAAGTCGACATGAATACTGAAGTTCATTCACTCGTATGTGAAGGTGACAGAGTAGTCGGAGTACGACTTGCCGATGGCTCAATTGTGAAAGGGGGCTCCGTCATCAGTGCCGTTCCGTTTCATGGTGTTGCCAAGCTTCTCCCTCACCGATTACGGACAGCAGAACCGTTCAAGAATCTTGCCCGGTTTGAATCTTCTCCGATCATCTCATTTCACCTATGGTTTGAATCTGCTTTCACGGAAATTGATTACGTCGGTTGTATCGACTTCAGCTTGCAGTGGATATTCAACAGGCGAAAAATATTCGGTGAACCGGAACGGCTTCCTCTCTACATTACAGCAGTAATCAGTGGAGCTCATAAGTACATCAATATGCAAAAGGAGGATCTGATCTGGCTGGCTCTTAAGGACATTCAGCAGATCTTTCCGGAGAGCAGGGGAGTGAGGTTGGTCCATTCTGTTATCATAAAAGAAAAGAACGCGACTTTCTCAGCCACGCCGGCCGTTGAATTCCTCAGGCCCACCTCTGAGACTCCACTGCGCGGTTTCTTTCTGGCAGGCGATTGGACAGCAACCGGCTACCCTGCAACTATCGAGGGAGCCGTTCTGAGCGGTTTCAGGACCGCTGATAGGATAATGGACAGATAAACTTTATTATGCAGAATGATGGGATATGATGGATATGATAAAAATATAAATCTTTTCGAATCGAGAATAACTTAAGATAGATAATCGATAAACTGATAAATTTTGTAAGTTTAATTTCGTTCGCCGCGCGATTATGGTCTAATTATCTTTTCTAGATATTACTATTTGGTTTTTCAGCGGGAAGGTAGTAATTTATCACACTGTAATACATCGGGGTAGTATTGAAGGAGATTGAATGCAAGATTTTTATAAGGAAATAGAGTGGAGAGGATTCGTTCACACGAGTACGCCGGGTGTTGACAAGCATTTACGTGCCGCGCCGGTCACAGCATATATCGGTTTCGACCCAACCGCTCCCAGTTTGCACGTTGGCTCACTCCTTCCAATCATGGGTCTCGTCCATTTCCAACGGTCGGGCCATTTACCGATAGCCGTATCCGGCGGAGGAACCGGTATGGTAGGAGATCCGAGCGGCAAGACGCAGGAGAGGAAACTTCTTCCGCTTGATGAGCTCAGATTTAATCTCGAAGGAATTCAGAAACAGCTTTCCCACTTCCTCGACTTTGAAATAAAATCAAATCCTGCGAAAATGGTCAACAACGCAGAATGGTTGACGACAGTTACACTCATGGATTTTTTACGGGAAATCGGAAAACATTTTTCCGTCAACGAAATGCTCGTGAAGGAGTCGGTAAAGAACCGTGTAGAACAGGAACAGGGTATGTCGTTTACGGAATTTACCTACTCTCTCCTCCAGTCGTACGATTACCTACAACTCTTCGACCGCTACCACTGCACACTTCAGATGGGGGGGAGTGATCAATGGGGCAACATTACATCGGGAATTGACATCATCCGCCGACTGCGGAGTGCAGATGCTCACGCCATTGTATTCCCGCTCATTACAACGTCGGGCGGTGTTAAATTCGGAAAGACCGAGAGCGGGACAATCTGGCTGGATGCTGAGCGCACATCACCGTATCAATTCTATCAGTTCTGGTTCAATACCGATGATCGGGATGCCGTCCAGTACCTGAAATACTTCACGCTATTGCCGCGGGAAACAATCGACGAGCTTGAACGTGCTGTTAAAACCAAACCTGAGAAGCGGGAAGCTCAGGTAGCACTCGCACGAGATGTGACTGGAAGACTCCATGGAGATACCGCGTTGGATCAGGCCGTGAAGGCATCTGCGATTTTCTTCGGCGGTGAAATTACGGAAGTGAGCGATAAAGAATTATTGGATATTTTCAGTGATGTTCCGTCGTGTGAACTGCGAAAAAGTATCTTTGATCCGGAAGGTTACCCCATTGTGGAGTTGCTCGTGACGTCAGGTGCGGCAAAATCGAAGGGTGAAGCTCGCCGGTTCATCCAGGGAGGAGGTATTTACCTCAATAACCGACGGGTCGAAGAAGTGGAAAAGAAAATTGCACTCAAGGAAACAATTCATGGGAAATATCTTGTACTGAGACGGGGCGGACGTAATTACTGGCTCGTGAAAATTCTATAATGCAAGTTGCAGTACCTTACGGGTGTGGCCAGATCACACTGCAGGCCGACGAGCGAACAGCCGAATGGCACATGATCAAAACTGAATCTTGTGAAGCATTAAAAGATCCCCGCCGCAATTTTACTGAAGCATGCCGCACTCCAATTGCATCCCCGCCTCTCCGTGATATCATAAAACCGACGGATCGCATTGTCGTTGTTACGTCCGACGGAACGCGTCCTTTTCCGAATGATATAATCATTCCCTGGCTCCTCGAAGAACTAAAGCTGGCCGACGATAATATCACTATTCTGTTAGGTAATGGTACCCACAGAAAGAACACGCCTTCCGAAATTTTATCGATGTTTGGCGAGGAGATCGTACGACGCATTAAGATCGTAAATCATGATTGTACCGAAGCGAATGACAATCGATTCCTTGGGATAACCGCGACAAACGGCAGAATATCGCTCAATCGGTTATACATCGAAGCCGATAAGAGAATTGTGTTGGGATTTATCGAGCCTCATTTTTTTGCCGGCTTCTCCGGCGGCGCGAAGGGAATTGTACCGGCTGTAGCGGCTATGGAAACGATTATGCACATTCACCGTACGGAGCTGATTGCAGATCCAAAAAGTACATGGGGTGAACTGGAACGGAACCCGATTCAGCATGAGATCAACGAAATGGTTTCCGCGTGTCCGCCTGATTTTCTGATAAATGTCACTCTCAATTCGGAAAGGAAGATAACGGGTTTTTACTGCGGCGATTACCGTAAGGCACATCTTCGCGGTTGTGCCGAAGTACTGAAACAATCCACGGTGACCGTAAATGATCGGTTTCCTCTCGTCATTACCTCGAACGGCGGTTATCCTCTTGATCAAAACCTTTATCAGACCGTCAAGGGTATCTCGGCCGCAGCCCGGATTGTGGAACCGGGTGGTACCATACTTGTCGCGAGTGAATGTCGGGATGGGATCCCGTCGAACGGACAGTTCGCCAACTTAATGTCGCAGGGATCAACACCGGTTGATATCCTTCGAAACGTCAATTCTTTGAAGGAACCTTCTATCGATCAATGGCAGGTGCAAATTCTCACAACAATTTTACAGCAAGCCGAAGTCAGACTCTTTTCATCGTTGGAGCCTGACGATGTACGCAGTTGCCATTTGCAACCGATAAGCAATCTGCAGGCTGAAATCGACAGGCTGATTCGTTCACATAGAAGGATGATGAAGGTGGTTGTCCTCCCCGATGGCCCGTATACTATTCCTTATGTGGAGGGGATGTAATGTTCCGTATCTACATCGTGATAAAGTGTGAGGTCTCGCTCCTATGGAGCTATACATCTTTTTAAACTTATGCTATAAACGTTTCGCTCCTGCGGAGCTCAAACATTATAAGGGTTATTTTTTATTGTTCCGTTAGATACGAGATGTTTATAAATGTGGTGTCAGTCCCGTAGGCCTGCCCGCCAACCTAACTGATGGGCTGATTGGCATGGACGACATGTTTATAAATTTGGAAGCAGTCCCGTAGGGACGACAGGTTTATAGATAAAAAAAAGAAGAATGCCAAGCTCCGTCAGGAGCGGAACTATTATGAACCGAGATTATGATAAATAAAGGTAAACATTTTTTGTGCAAGATTTTGTGTCGCTCCTGCGGAGCTATCCGTTGGGTTATTCCTTTGTTATAAACGTTTCGGGGCTGTCTAAAAAGTTCTTTCTGAACATTCGTGTCTTGGTGTCTTTGTGGTTATTGTTTTGAATTTGCATTATAATCAATGTTTTCATTTACCACGAAGACTCCAAGAAATAGGAAGAATATTTACTTTTTAGTCAGCCCCTTGCATTGCATATGATCAGAGATTTTTAGTAGAATCCCGTAAGCTTCCCGCCTTCTTGAATGTGTGTACTGGTCGGCAAGAACGAGATTTTTATAAATCTGGAAGCAGCCCATAGGCTTACCCGCCTGCTCGAACGAGTGGGCTGGTTGGCGGGGATGAAATGTCTGTAGTGTAATTTCTCATCATTTTTTCTTATCTTTACCGTAATTCAATATTTATGATATTGCGTAACATAACTGAGTTTGTATGATTATTGTTATGGCGGTAACTGCCGTTGAAGAAGATATTCTCCGAGTGGTTCAAAGAATAGAGGAACTTGGATTTAAACCGCATATTTCGAAAGGTGTCGAGCTTACAACCATCGGAGTTATC
This sequence comes from uncultured Chlorobiaceae bacterium, assembly GCA_964354485.1. Classification (GTDB taxonomy): domain Bacteria; phylum Bacteroidota; class Ignavibacteria; order UBA10030; family SZUA-254; genus CAYGXH01. The sequence goes on from CAYGZY010000060.1 coordinate 5,526, forward strand.
GGTGACGAAAGAAAAATGCTTCGTGAACAATTTTCTACACTGCCCGGAGTTGATAACGTTATCCCTCTTCTTAAACCGTACCGGTATGTCAGTCGTGACGTTAAACCGCACGACACAATTGTGAACGTCGCCGGCGTGGAAATCGGCGGCAGGGAGATTATCGTTATCGCCGGTCCGTGTTCCGTAGAAAATGAAGACCAGATCATCGAAACGGCAACCATGGTAAAAGCCGCAGGTGCGAAATTACTCAGGGGCGGCGCATACAAACCTCGTACAAGTCCGTACACGTTTCAGGGATTAGGAGAAAAGGGACTGAAGCTGCTGCTGAAAGCCCGCGAGAAGACCGGACTTGGTATTGTTACGGAAGTAATCGACGTATCCGACGTTGATCTTGTGGCTGACTATGCCGATGCCGTGCAAGTCGGTGCTAGAAACATGCAAAATACCCAGCTCCTGAAAAAACTTGCGCGTATCGGCAAGCCGGTTGTCATTAAGCGAAATTTTTCTGCGACTCTCACAGAGTTTCTCATGAGCGCCGAGTATCTCCTATCCGGCGGGAATGATCAGGTAATTTTGTGTGAACGTGGAATCAGAACATTTGTAGAATATACACGGAGCACACTCGATCTGAACATCGTTCCTGCAATAAAGCGCATTTCACACCTTCCGATAATCGTTGATCCTAGCCACGGAACCGGGCGGCATGAATTAGTTGTACCGATGAGCCGCGCAGCCATTGCCGCCGGCGCGGATGGATTACTCGTCGAGGTACACCCGAATCCTCCCGATGCATATTCGGATGGCGAACAGTCGCTCTCGCCTGAAGAGTTTCAGACTCTCGTTCGACAAATTGAACCAATTGCATCTGCGGTTGGACGGACACTAAAAGGCGGCAAGAAATGAATCCGTCAATAATAAAGAAAATTAAAGGAGTCGTAGGTCCTGATAATGTACTCGATTCACCGGAATCACGACTTGCATTTTCGTACGATTCCTCACCGATTGAACCGCGTTTGCCTGATGCAGTTATTCGCCCGTCCACTCCGGCCGAAGTTTCGGAGATAGTCCGGCTTGCCAATGAAGAAAAATTTGCGATTATTCCGCGTGGTTCCGGGACCGGCTTGAGTGGGGGAACGCTTCCGGTTGAAAATTCGGTCGTCCTTCTGTTGAATCACTGGAATCGTATACTTGAAGTTGATCAGGAGAACCTGACCGTCCTAGTCGAACCAGGTGTTATAACGGCTGCACTGCAGGCACATGTAGAAAAAAGCGGCTACATTTATCCTCCGGATCCGGGAAGCGCAAGTATTTCAACTCTTGGGGGTAATGTAGCAGAGAATGCCGGCGGTCTGCGCGGATTGAAATATGGAGTAACAAAAAATTACGTCATGGGACTCGAAGTCGTACTGCCGACAGGGGAGATTCTTTTCACGGGCGGGAAATCAGTTAAAGACGTAGCTGGCTACAACCTGAAAGATATACTTGTCGGTTCTGAGGGTACGCTTGGAATAATCACAAAAATACTTTTACGCATCATTCCAAAACCTGAAACTTCACGGACATTCCTTGCTTTTTTTCCCGCGATGGAAGATGCGGCACGGACTGTTTCAGCCATTATCAGCGCAAAAATCACCCCGTCGATGCTGGAAGTTATGGATAACACAACGATTCGGTGTGTAGAAGATTATACGCACATCGGACTTCCCGTAGAAACGGAAGCGATTCTTCTCATCGAGATTGACGGCAAGAAAGCAGTAATTGAGGAGGAGGGAATGCTGGTGCAGGCGATATGTAAAAGTAACCGTGCAACGGAGATAAAATTTGCGGAGAATGAAAATCAGGCAATACAATTTAAAAGAGCACGTCGTGCGGCATTTGCTTCGCTTGCAAGAGCGACGCAGACAACGCTTACGGAGGATGTAGCTGTCCCGAGGTCCGAACTTGCCCCGCTCGTCGCCCGCATTCAGAAAATCGGAAAAGATTACGGCGTCCGTATAGGTACGTTCGGTCATGCCGGTGACGGCAACCTGCATCCGAATTACATGACGGATAAACGGGATAAAGATGCGTTCCGGCGTGCGGAGAGGGCGATCATAGAAGTGGAAGAAACCGCCATCAGCCTGGGCGGAACAATAACTGGAGAACACGGTGTGGGTCTGTATAAAAAACGGTTGCTCGAGAAGATGGTTGGTTCTCCGGCGATGTGTATGATGATGACATTGAAGCAAATGATGGATCCGATGAATGTCCTCAACCCGGGAAAAATATTGGATCTCCGGCCTAAGTGTGAGGGGCCTTTACCTACAGAACGCGAACAGATTAAGAAGTTTGAGGATGTCGCCTGGATCTGAGGTGTAAAAAGGATCCGGCCGAGATAACGCATATGACGACAGGTAAATCCTCTCTTCTCTACGTCGCGCAACCGCCGCAAATGGATCAGCATGGTAAAGCGCCCGCGCTCGTACTTCTCCACGGAAGAGGCGCCGATGAAAACGACCTGATGGGACTGGCTCAGTATTTTGATGAACGGTTGTTTATCATCAGTGTCAGAGCGCCGTATCCGTGGATGCACGGACAGGGTTTCACGTGGTTTGATATTGAGGATATCGGGTCGCCGGACCCTGCAATGTTTGCCGAGAGCTATGCGAGGTTAATAAACTTTCTCCATGAAGCGCCGAAACTCTTTCCGATTGATCATGCCAGATTAAATCTCTGCGGTTTCAGTATGGGTGCGATGATGTCATACGTCGCCGCTCTCGCCGAACCTGAACTTGTAAACGGTGTTATGGCTCTAAGCGGTCTCATCCCTGAAAGTACCATAAAACCTGGTTACAACTGGGAAAAAGTTTTTAAAAAATCTTTTTTCATCGCACATGGTGTCCATGATTCGGTAATTCCTGTTTCGTTCGGCCGGCGGGCAAAGGGACTGCTCACCGATGCCAAAGCTATCGTCACATACCGTGAATACGACATGGATCATCAGATCAGTGAAGAGACGTTAAACGATATGACAAAGTGGGTAACAAATTTGCTAGACGGCAAAAGAATAATGAGCTAAGAGCAAAGAGCAGAGAAAAGGAAATAGTGAGTAGTGATTGGTGAATATAGAAGGATTAATAATAATAGTAGTGTACGGTCGAAAGACTAATCACTAGTCGCCACTCGCTAACGAACGATGACAAATGACTAATGACAAGTTACAAAGTCCCAAGTACAAAGTACCAATTACAAGTTACCAAGTACAAAGTACATCCTTTTCCGATTCATGATTCCCCTTCGTGATACAAATCCGTCCCGTACTTTCCCTGTCGTAACATATTGCCTCATGGCGATAAACGTTATCGTTTTTCTGATTGAAATATTGCACGGTCGGGGAATGGGTGAGGTCATTATGAGATATGGCCTGATTCCATACTCAATAACTTATGATTTTAAGGTCATGGAGGTCGGAGCGGCAACATTCTTACCGCTGCTGACATCAATGTTCCTGCATGGAGGATGGCTGCACCTCATCGGGAATATGCTGTTTCTTTATATATTCGGTGATAACGTTGAAGACCGGTTCGGGCACGTCAGGTATTTCTTTTTCTATATTATAGCCGGTGTGGCGGCAGCGCTCACTCAGGTTTTTATGTTTCCTGAGTCCGAGCTTCCGATGGTTGGCGCAAGCGGTGCAATTGCCGGTGTGCTCGGAGCATATGTATTCATGTTCCCCAAGGCGAGAATTATGACGTTAATTCCCATCATTTTCTATTTCGAGATTGTTGAAATACCTGCATTTTTATTTCTCGGGATCTGGTTTCTCATGCAGATATTCAGCGGGGTCTTTTCACTCGGTATCGGTGCAGACGCGGGTGGTGTTGCATGGTGGGCGCATATCGGCGGATTCCTGGCAGGTGTTCTTCTCTTCTCACTTTTAAGGAAATCGCGGTGACCTCTCAGAAATCTCTGCGGCAGCATCTCGAGGATATTGCTCAGAAGTGCCTCCATTGCGGCCTCTGCTTGCCGACATGCCCCACCTATTCGATAACACAGAATGAACAATCCTCACCGCGCGGCAGAATTCATCTCATCCATGCGGTCCACCGCGGGGAACTGAATCTTACACGAAATTTTGTTGATGAAATGTATTTTTGCCTCGATTGCCAGGCGTGTGAAACAGCTTGTCCGGCCGGCGTGCGTTACGGTGAACTTGTCGAGGAAACCAGAAATCAGATACGTGAAGAGAAGAGTGACACGCTAGGTTTCCGCATTCTGAAAAGCATATTTCTCAAAAATATCCTCCCGTCAAAATCCCGTATAAAATATGCAGCCCGTCTGATGAGATTGTACGAGAAGAGCGGTCTGCGCGACGCTGTTGAGCAATCAGAAGTTCTCAAGCTTTTTTCACCTTCTCTCCATGAGAAGCATATGCTCATACCCCGGATCGACGGGAAATTTTTCGATGACATGTATCCGGAAAAGGTAAATTCGCCGGATCAGGTAAGGGGTCGTGTCGCATTCCTTACAGGCTGCATCATGAATGTATCGTTCTCAGATATCCACTCGGATGCTCTTGAGGTTCTCCTTTACAACGGTTTCGAGGTTGTTATTCCGAGATCTCAGGTCTGCTGCGGATCACTGCATGCTCATAATGGCGAACTTGAGGATGCAAAGGATCTTGCGAGAAAAAATATCGATGTATTCGAAAAGTATGAATATGATGCTCTCGTAGTTGATTCGGCAGGTTGCAGTGCATTCATGAAAGAATACGGTAAAGTATTGCAAGATGATCCGTCATACTGTGAGCGTGCCAAAGCTTTTTCGAAGAAGGTTAAAGAAATTACCGAGTTTCTCGCTGAAGCCGGCTTCAAAACGCCTCTGAAAAGGCTGTCGGCAAAAGTCACCTACCATGAAGCATGTCATCTCGTGCATACGCAAAAAATAAGCGAGCAACCGAGGAAAGTGATTTCGGCAATTCCGGGAATTGAATTTGTAGAAATGAACGAATCGACGTGGTGCTGTGGAAGCGCCGGAATTTATAACATCGTCAGGTATGAAGATTCTATGAAAATCCTAGACCGTAAACTGGAAAATATTCAAGGAACAACGGCTGATATTGTCGTTACATCAAATCCGGGTTGTCACCTCCAGATCCTCTATGGTATAAAAAAACATGGACTTAAGATGGAAGTGCTTCACCCCGTAAGTTTATTAGCGCGTGCATATCGGTCATAGCATACCTTGACAATCATTCCAATTTGCGGTATAATCAGATGTCGTTTAATAAAAAATGAGGGGTGAAAGATGAAAAAATATTTCTTCTTCATTGTGGTCACTATCATCGGATGCGGCTTTTGCTCTGAGATGTTATCGCAGGAGAGTCTGCGCACACAGCTGTTCGGCGAGCTCGACAAGCTCATGGAGAGAGCGAAAGATAAGAAAGCCGACATTTATTCGCCGGTGAATTTTGAAAAGGGGATGAGTTATCAAAGAGAAGCTGAGGATTACTTCAAGCGCGGTAAAAATCTCGAGGATATCCGCGATAAAATTGAAGATGCAAAAGTGTATTTCGCAAAGGCGATAGACGGATGTACGATCGGAGAAGTTGCATTCAGCGCAGTAATGGCGGCTCGTGCGGATGCTATCAGCGCCGGCGCTCCGGCTTACTCACCAAGATTATGGAAAGAAGCGGAGGAAAAACTTCAGAGTGCGAGTCGGGATCTTGAGAGTGGTGATTTGGGGGATGCCAAAGAAGGAGCCGGTGTTGCGGAACAAATATTTCGTTCGGGGGAGCTCGATGCCATTAAGACAAATTTCCTGAGTCCGGCCCGTGAATTACTCAGGAAAGCTGATGAGATGGATGTCAGCGATAACGTACGGAAGACGATTGAAACTGCTCACCGACTCGCAATTCAAGTCGAAAATCTCCTCAAGCAGAACCGTTACGACACCGACGAAGCCCGACAGCTGGCGCAGGAGGCGAAGTATGAAGCTGCGCATGCAATCTACCTGCATGAATACATAGAAAATATTAAGAAAGAAGAGCTGACATGGGAAGACGTCATCCTCACGAATGAAAGTCAATTTAAGAGAATCGCCGCCAGTCTCGATACCGTCGTCCGGTTTGATAACGGAATCGATGTGGCAGTCGCAGAAATCGTCAAAACGATGAAAATCCGAGAAGCCCAGACCGTGCGGTACGCGGATTCGCTGAGGATGATGGAAGGAATCGTAAATCAGAAAAATGCCGAGGTGGCTAACATCAAGCAACAAGTTGATCTTATGCAGGCGAGACTCGGTACTCTCAACGAAGCTGAACGTAAACTTCAGGATGAAGGGAAACAACTTCAGCATAAAGTCGAAAAGAAATCTGAACAAGAGCAAACGATAAGACGTGTAACCGGAATGTTCACGGAAGAGGAAGGCGATGTCGTACGTTACGGTGATGAGGTCATCATACGGTTGTACGCCCTGACATTTCCGGTAGGGAAAGACATCATCGAGCCGCAGTTCTACCCACTTTTGAAAAAAGTTCAGGATGTAATTAAAAAATTTCCGAATTGCTCTGTCAGGATCGAAGGTCATACCGACTCCCAGGGCAGCGATGATACAAATCAGACTCTCTCAGAGCGTAGGGCAAAATCTGTTGCAGAGTACCTCATGGCAAACATGGGTGTGGAAATTCCGGTCAACCATCAGGGATTCGGAGAGAGCAGGCCTATAGTCAGCAACGATACGCCGGAAGGACGCGCGAAGAACAGACGCATCGATGTTGTTTTTATCCCTGAGTGGGCAGGCAAAGAAAAATAATCCCCACGGATTTTGGATATGAAATTCCATCAGAAAAGAGTATATTAATTGACTGGTAAATACATTGTGAAAGAGTAAATGGAACCGAGGGAAGTACTGACGAAATTAAATTTTGGAAGAGTTGATGCCGAGTCCGATACACGGTTTGAATACTGCTTCATCGGAACTGACATGCTCCGTCACGTTTTGACACCGCAGCACTCGCTCGTCCTCGGTAGCAAGGGGTCGGGAAAGAGCGCCGTGTTTCGTCTGCTCTGTACCGATAAGGAGCACCTTAAACCGCTTATGCCGAAGGGGTACGAAGAAATTTTTCCAATACCCGTTTACGGTTTGTACAACGAGGAATATATCTACGGTACTGAGCTGAGGGAGATGAAAACCGGATCGATAGACGATTTTCGGTACTTCTGGCTGTTGATTGTCGGATTGAAGACCGTTTCTTTTTTATCCCAGGATGAAAAAATCCGATCGCTCGTCAATAAAAGCAAAGACAACGAATTGAAAAATGCCTATAAGGTCATTTGTCAGGTCGTCGATGACCTCGGAATCGAACAGGAGCGGACGACAATCGGCAAGTTAAAACAGCGCATAAGTCAACTCGTGAAACCTTCTTCCCGTGACGCAGCGGCAACCGGTGAGTCCGTGTCCAAACTGCTCGAGGGAGATTTCCGGCACAAAACAGGTATGAGTGTCACGGCGATGCTCGATAAAATTGATATTATTCTCCGGGAGACAAACACGCTCGCATGGCTGATGCTGGATAAACTTGATCTCATGTTCATCGATGATTTCGAAAAGCTGAAGGCATCGATCACAGGGCTTGTCCAGCTCCTCATTGAACAGAGCAACCGGTTTAAAAACATTCATTTTAAGATATTTCTCCGATCAGATATCTACCGCCAGCTGCGTATTGTTAATAAATCTCATCTTATAAGTTACACAACGGAAATGAAGTGGAACGATTCGCTTCTCCTTAAACTGCTTGTCTCACGGGCGGTCGCGGAACCTGTCGTCCAGAAGTACTGTGAGGAACTTGTAGGCGAGGAAGTGAAGGTTTCCGATGTGATAAACGGTGATGATGAGGATGTGTTGAAATTGTTCTATGCCATTTTTGAATCGACAATGGCGGGAAACGATGATACTGAATATGATATTCCCTTCCTGCACACATGGATGCTCCGCAATCTGACCGATGGCATGGATAATGTATATCCGCGCGAACAGATTCACCTGGGTAATCTTGCCGCGGAAAAACAGATAGAAATTAACCGTAAAGAGGGAGAGCATGCCTCCAAACGGCTGATAAGCTCAAAAGCCCTCCGGGAAGCATTTGCAATGCTGTCGATCTATCGCTGTGATACTTATCTTTATTCAGAATTTCCGCACCTCACAAAGCACTTCGATGTTTTTCGCGGGATTGAAAAAACACGTTTCACACGCGATGAGCTTTATGGATTATTTGAAAAATTAACGCCAAATAGCGATGAAGGTATCCGGGCAGTGTTTGATACCGGACTGCTGAAGCCGATGGGCCGGTCCGTCGACTCGAGTATGGAATTCAAAATCCCGCTCCTCTACCGAATCGGTCTCGGCATCACACAATGGGAAGATACCTCAGGATCAGACAGCGGCGGACATCTCGCTTACGGAGACAGCAAGACATACGATCCGGATTAACTACAGGAGGGCGTTGTGAATCGCCTGCTCCTTTCTCTTTTTCATGAAAATACTACTCGCAGGGATTTCTTTTTTCTAGTCGTGGCTGTTATAATATCCCGCGTTCCATTTTTATCTCTCGGTTACGGGTCGGATGGTGATGCCTGGCGATCAGCCTGGAGTGCCCGAACATTGTGGTCAGAAGGGAACTACCACCCATCGAGGTTTCCCGGATTTCCACTCTTTGAAATATTGAATACACCACTGGTAGGAAGCGGAGGCGCGTTCCTCTCAAATAGTTTTACGCTGTTACTATTCCTCTTGGGTCTTGTCGTCTTTGCACGCCTACTCGCTCTCCTTGAGGTCCGCTCTGCACGATCAGCGCTCTGGACTTTTGCTTTTTTACCCCTTCTCTGGAAGAATTCTGCTGTAACGCATGATTATATTTGGGGACTCCTTTTTATTTTGACGAGTTTATTTTTTCTTTTGAAAAATAAGGTGATAATATCAGGGATCTTCTTCGGACTTGCTGTCGGGGTACGCCTGACGCATTTTATTATTTTAATCCCGATCGTGTACTATCTTTTTTCTATAGGGGACAGGAAAGGTCTTTTACCGTTTGTCCTCTCCCTCTGCGGAGTGTCGTTTCTCTGCTACCTTCCAGTCTTCCTTAGACCGGAGTTTGCGCATGAGGCGAATAATTACGCGTTTACTGTACAGCGATTTTCACCGACCGAAATTATAACCTTCTTCGGTTACCGCTCGGTTTATTCGATTGGGTTACTCGGTGTACTGTCGATCCTGGTCGCTCTTCTTTTTAACCGGAAACGGGTGTGTAAAATATTTCGATCAGAAATAAAAGTTAGGTTCGTACTCATGGGTATAATGAGCATGCTCCTTCTATTTTTGTTTTCTCCTGATGAGAGAGAATATCTTATACCACTCATACCATTTCTTCTTATTTATTTATCGTTAGTCTTTCCCGTCCGGTATAGCATGCTCATATATATCTGTTTAGTTAGTTATTCATTTATTAATATCGACATTATCGAACATGATTTCCGCAACCAGCGTATCGCCCCACGCATTACCAACGGATTTGTTATCGATGATTACCTGAAAAGAATAAAAGTACTCAAGATGCGGGAAGAGATAGCACGTTATCCATTTCCGGATTCATCTATCGTTTTAACAGGAATGGGTCCTATACTGTGGTTTGAAAACGACAGTTTAGAGTATGTGAGGGATGGTTATAGTAGATTTGGAACCTCGGAAGCTGCAGTCTTTCAGAGCAGAAAAGAGCAGTACATCGTATATGAATTATCCGAGGAGCACCGCCGACAATTACAGGAGGGGGGTTATAGAATATTTTACATCAGGAGAATGAAGTCCTACATCGAATCGTTTATGCATTTAAATCTTGATACTTCTGCCTTCACACCGGTCGAAATTACCGTTCCTTAATTGCATATCATGCCCACTCATCGTATCTTCCTACTATGGAACATGTCATTATTGTCCATCATCACGAAATTGTTCTCAAGGGAGATAACCGTAATTTTTTTGAAAAACAGCTCCGGAAAAACATCCGGCACGTGCTCGGCGATCTCATTCCGCATGAAGCTATATCGGGCGGGTACGGCAAGTTTGTTATCAGATTGAACGAAGAAAATCTCACCAGTGAAATTATCCTCCGGCTTGGATATATCTTCGGATTGGCAAATATCTGCATAGGACTGAAAGTCAAACAGGATCTCCAGACTTTCTGTACCGCCGCAGAACGCTTGCTGGATGGGATTGATTTTAAAACAATCAGGGTCCATACAAAAAGGCCGGACAAATCATTTCCATTGAAATCTGTAGAAGTAAATACTGCGGTTGGAGCTCACATCTGTTCTCATTTCAATACGGGAGTTGATCTCTCGGCGCCTGATGAGACCATCCGTATCGATATTGTCGATGGCGGAGCGTATGTTTACCGGACGAAAATACCGGGAGCAGGAGGATTACCATCAGGTACAGGTGGCAGGGTGGTGGCTCTTCTCTCATCAGGATTTGATTCTCCCGTGGCATCTTGGAAAATTATGCGGCGGGGGGCCTCGGCTATTTTTATTCATTTCCACAGTATGCCGTATACGAGTCAGGCTTCGCTCGATCAGGTACGAAAGCTCGTACGCCTGCTGACGAGGTACCAGTTTTTATCAAAGTTGTACATCGTCCCCTTTGCTGATTTGCAGAAAGAAATCGTACTTCAGGCGCCGCAGTCGCTCCGTATCATACTCTATCGGCGGATGATGCTGAGGATTGCCGATGCCGTTGCGCATAAAGAGGAAGCTGAAGCGCTCGTTACCGGTGAAGCTGTTGGTCAGGTTGCTTCACAAACGCTGAGAAATATCCGGAACATCAATTCAGCAACGTCAATCCCGATTCTGCGCCCGCTGTCAGGAACTGACAAGGAAGAGACGATGGCAGTCGCACGCACTATAGGCACGTATGAAATATCGAAGGAGCCGTATGACGATTGCTGTTCGTTTCTTGCCCCGCGAAGACCGGAAACATGGTCGGACTACCGGCAAATTGAAGAGGCCGAATCGAAACTGGATATTCCTGTGCTGATCGATTCCGTTATGGCGAAACTGGAGGTTGAACGTTTTAGTTACCCATAATTGAATAGATTATTGATGGGGGACGATATTCTTCGGAAATGAGATGCCCCGCCTTAATTTTTGCTTTGTTTTTCCGACGGAAGTTTATTATAATCAATAAATTCAGCACAAAAGGAATAATCCATGGGCACTACAATAACGGTAAAAAACAACGGCAGTATTCAAGTCGAAGGTGAATTCGATCTCTGCGATCAAAGCGGAAAAAAATTCGACCTCACCGGGAAGAAAACCACATGGCTTTGCCGCTGCGGTTCAAGTAAAAATAAACCGTTCTGCGACGGTTCCCACAAAACGGTGGGATTTCAGTCGGAGGTTCGGGCACAAAAGTAAGCTGATAGACGGAAACGTATAAAAAAGGAGCGAACATGATGAGATACTTTTTAGGATTGGCGGGCATGGCGCTATTCTTCGTCGGAACAATCCTTGCCCAATTTGAAGGCATAATGGATATGAAGGTAACGGGTGCCGATGTAGGGAAAGACGACAACATTCTCTATACTATGACCATCAAGAAAAATTTAATGGCGACGGAGGTAAAAAATCCTACTGATGCCAACGGAGCTGGTAAATTTATTTTCCGCGGCGATAAACAGGTAGTCTGGATACTGAACGATAAAGAGAAGTCCTACTTTGAAATCTCACTTAAGGATGAGACCAAATCCGAGAAACGAAAGAAAGAATCTAAAGCGGAGAAGTTTGCAGCGAAAGTCAAAAAAACGGGAAACAAGGAGACAATCCTCGGTTATCTCTGCGAGGAGATTATCATAGAGGGTGAAGATGAGATTACGTATATCTGGGGCACTCAGAAATTGGGCGACCTTTACGGCACGATGATGAAATCGTTCAGCGAGATGGGTATGCAAGAGGGAGGGGACCGCTCACGCGGGTGGGATGATGAAATTGCAAAACTCGCGATGTTCCCCCTGAAAGTCGTTTCCAAAGAAAACAATAAAGTGGTTTTAACTCAGGAAGTAACGAATATACAACAGAAGAGTATACCGGAAACGGTGTTCGATGTCCCGAAGGATTATAAAAAACAGTCGTTTGATTTCGACATAAAAAATATGATGAAGCACATGCAGAAAGAAGGTAAAAAGCATAAGGAAAAAGATAAAGATGATCCCGGTGAAAATATCGACATGGAAAAATTGATGAAGCAGTTAAAGGACGCGCAAAAAGAAGGAGAAGATACAACTGACGGCGGATACTGAGCGCACTAAGAACATCAGAATTACCCTGCACATTGAATATTTTGAATTTTAAGTAAAGCCGAATCGGAATTCAGGCGGATGACATAATATCATTTCAGGAATAAAATATAGATGAAAAAAACACGACGTGAATTTCTCGCAAAACTCGGCGCCACAGTCGGCGCTATTACGATTGGAAAGAATATCATGCTACAATTTGATGCGCATGCTGAAGAAACTGATGCAACACAGATCCAGGTGCTCGGCGGCAAGGGAGGAGACCGGGTGCAGGTCGACTTCCGCTATGCTCCCAAGGACTGGCAATCAACATACTGTTTCCCGGATGATCCCCACAAGAGCCTCGTGGGAAGGTTAGGTGATATGCGGTATGGACATGAAGGGATAGAAAAAGATGAGAAATTCTTCCCGCATGTCATTACCATCGGTCTGAAAGGAAGAGAACCACTCAAATACATCGATCAGAAACTCGAATCACCGTGGATACCGATCATCACGACCTCTTTGGACGGCGGGGATGTGATCGTTACGCTAACTACCTTCGCATCGAAAAATGAAGATGAGGGACGGGTCGACAATCTCCTTGTGGAAATCAAGTCAAAGGAAGGGGGGAAGATCCAGTGTTCCCCCGAAATATTGCTGAAGTCGGCGGACAAATTTCACCTCTTAAGTGACGATGATTATTCAATTGTGCAGGTTGATGATGTTGCAAAGAAAGTATTTTTTATAGTTGACCGGCCTGCAGTAGTATCTGAGAGTGAGGGGGAAAAACGCTACGACCTCTCAACGTCGGATGTGGAAGGTGAGAAACCAATAAGATGCTTTATCCGGTTCCCGCAAGACGGACAGGAATTCGAAAAGCTCGAAGATGGTCTGGAGGAACCTGAAGAACTTCTGGCTGGAACGAAATTGTTTTGGCAGAATCTCAAACCGACTGAAGGAAAGGTCGCATGGGGACTGATCGATCCGTATGAGAGTTTTTTTGCGGCAAGCGTCCGTAATATTCTGCAGTCACGTGAAGTTAAAAATGGAAAAAAGATTTTTCAGGTAGGACCGACCGTTTATAGAGGATTATGGGTGGTGGATGGTCTTTCGATTACTGAGGCGGCGCGTTACCTCGGTTACGACAATGAAGCGCAGGAGGGATTGGAGGCTATTTGGGAAAAACAGGGAGAGGGTGGAATTTTTAAGGCGGGCGCCGGGGAAGCTCATTGGAAAGATACGGCAGTTGCAGTGTATGCTTTAATTCGTCATGCGGAGCTGACACAAAACTGGGACTACTTTAATCAGATGTATCCGGATGCCTTCAACGGACTGATGGCGCTGAAGGATTTACGAGATCGGGCATACCAGGACGGCACGGCGAATGGCAATTATCGATTACTCCCGAAGGGATACGGAGATAGTGGTATCGGCGGAATAAGGGAAGAGTTTACAAATACAATTTGGGCGCTGGTCGCTCTTAAGGCACTCGACAGTGTAATATACCGCATCCCTATGCAGAAAAGACCCCTTATCAGAGAATTTTACGGTGAATTGCGTCAGTCATTTTATGAAGCCATGCGTCAGGAAAAGCGTCAGCATCCGAATGGATTTTCTTTTCTCCCGATGCTAATGAAGAGCGATCCGAAATGGAACGAGACTGATCTGATGAAGCAACCGCAATTGCAGGCGGCGCAGATCTATATTTCTCAGGCAATTTTTCCGGGTTTGTTATTCGTCAACGATGATCCGATCGTCACGGGTCACGTGGAACTTATGAAGGCGATCGTGAAGGAAGATATCCCCGCAGAGACCGGCTGGTTGTCCAATAATGCTGTGTGGCCATATAACGCGGCGATCACCGCGCAGGCATTTTTATATCTGGGGATGCCGGATATAGCGCGTAAATTTTTTATCGGATTTTTAAATCACGCTTCGCCGCTGTACGCGTGGCGCGAGGAACAATCCCTGCAGAGCGCCGAGGTATTCAACTATATCGGCGACATGCCGCATAACTGGGCGAGCGCCGAATGCATAAGGTACCTTCGTCATATGATGGTACTGGAGGATGACCGCAACCTGCAACTTTTCCGGGGAATCGGCATACCGGAGTTGAAAGCCGAAAAGGCGATGTCGCTGACTTATACGCCAACCCGCTGGGGGAGAGTTACTGTTACCCTTGAACCGGTCGATATCAATACGTGGAAAACGCATTTCAAACGCGAGGATTTCGATGAGAGTACCATGCCTAAAATCGACTACGTCATGATGCCGAGAAAACTCGCCGGGAAGTATTATTTCGACAAGATTGTCGGTGCAAAAGGATTCAAAGAGGGAGAACGCTCGTTTGTGCGATCGAATGAAACAGAATGGGAATGCACATGGAAATCGTTCAGCTGAGGGATAAACCTGCCATTTTATTCCTATGGAAATACTGGATGATACAATTGAACGGTACAGGAAAATATTTGGTTGTGAACCGCAAATGCAATTGATAGTCTCGTGGAACGAATCAGATCCGGGTATCCACGCCGCGCAGGTCGATTAATGACATTTTATATTGCGAAAACGGAAGATGGAGCTTCCGTCATGAACATTCGCGATGGAACTGCATCTGTCCCCGTAGTAATGCTTCAATGAAATTCCTGCGATTTCTGTCTCTCCTCTTTTTATTATTTGTCCCGCTACTCCGCGCTCAGGAGAAAGTCACACTGCGAATCGTCGACTGGGCCGCCACCGAGGAAATGCCGCTTGATGAACTCGCAATCGAAGCGTTTGAAAAGGAATACCCATGGATCGATGTCCTTTATGAACCGAATCCGGGGAGGCAGTATGAAGAAAAAATTCTTACAGGTCTGGCTGCAGATTCACCCCCGGACGTCTTTCTCCTTGATTCCAAACTGATTCCGACCTTCACAAACAAAAAAGTACTACTCGATCTCACGCCGTATATCCGGAAGCTCGGTATCGACACGACTCAATGGTTCCCGAATGTCCTTGCAATAGCACGTCGGGGGAGCAGTCTCTATGCATTTCCCAAGGGTTTTACACCGTTAATGATGTATTACAATAAAAGTCTCTTCAGGAGCGCCGGAATTCCGTATCCATCGCCGACGTGGGATTGGAATGAATATCTGAAAATCTCTCAGCAGTTGACTATAGATACCGACGGTGACGGGCATATGGATCAGTACGGTACAGCATTCACTAACTACTTCTTTCTCTGGATTCCCTGGGTGTGGTCAGCCGGAGGTGATGTAGTTGATCCGGACGGAATGCTTTCGAATAATTACCTGAACTCGCCCGTAACAGAAAATGTTTTACGGTTTTTAATTGATTTACGGATAAAGCATAAAGTCGCTCCGGACGTAGGCACCTGGGTACAGGCGGAAAAAACCGGAACGAATCCATCTCTGTTCGCAAATGGTAAGATTGCCATGATTCTCGACGGGCACTGGCGTATGCCGAAGTATGTGAAGTATGTGAACGAAGGAATTCTCGACATTGGAGTTGCTCCGCTCCCCGGATCCCCGTCGGGGAAAAAGGTAAATGTGATGTATGAATCCGGATGGTGCGTCCCCGTGAACGCGAAGCATTCGGAAGAAGCCGTCATCCTTGCAGCGTTTATGTCGGGCGAGACTGCGTGCCGTATCCGATCAGTCGGTCGGCTGGAAATTCCTGCCAACATGAAAGTTGCACAGGAAGCAGTTATGAATGATCCTACCGGTATGGAACAGGTGTTCCTCGATGAAGTGCCGTACTGCCGTCAACCGTGGGGTTCCATCATCGAACGCTTCAGCGAGATCGAATGGACTATCCAGGATGCCGTCGATGAGGTCATGCTGAATTCAAAACCGATGCACGAAACGATGACCTCATATGCAGGTCGAATCGACAAGGAGTTGAACCAGATACGGAGCCACCCACAGCTTGAGTTTAAACCTATAAAGGAACATACGGAAATTCTGTGGTTCCTTCTCGGAGTATCTGCCGCTGCAGCAGGGATATGTCTGGCTGCATACTTCCTTTCAAAATGGAAGGAACGCAGAACACTTGCGGTTTCACTGACATTTATCTCACCGTCACTCATTCATCTGGTGGTGTTTGTATTCACTCCGATAATTTTTTCTGCATATCTCAGCCTTCATCGCTGGGATATCGTCGTACCTGAGAAACCATTTGTCGGACTCGGAAATTTTTCCGATATGGCGGGAGATTCAATGTTCTGGAACGCCCTGAAAAACACGCTGCTCTACTCGCTCAATGTGCCTTTCGGCATGGCGCTATCCCTCGTCGTCGCGCTCATGATGCACCGAAAGCTTAAGGGACTCAGTATTTTGAGGAC
This sequence comes from uncultured Chlorobiaceae bacterium, assembly GCA_964354485.1. Taxonomy (GTDB): domain Bacteria; phylum Bacteroidota; class Ignavibacteria; order UBA10030; family SZUA-254; genus CAYGXH01. The sequence continues at coordinate 22,175 of CAYGZY010000060.1, forward strand.
GCTCTACTTCCTGCCGAGCGTGACATCATTCGTGGCTATTGCACTTGTGTGGATGTGGATCTACCATCCGACGTTCGGCGCTGCCAATTTTTTCCTTAGTCTGGTTGGATTGCCTCCCCAGCAATGGTTGAATTCATCGGGGAGCGCCATGATTTCTATAATGATTTTTACTATATGGATGGGAATCGGATACCAGATGGTTATATTTCTGGCGGGTCTTCAGGGGATTCCGGAGGAATTCTACGAAGCGGCTCGCATCGACGGAGCTTCGCGGTGGCAGAGATTCTGGTCAATCACACTGCCGCTGCTGAAACCGACTACATTTTTCATTCTTGTTACATCGTTCATAGCATCGTTCCAGGTTTTCACGACGGTCTATATCATGACTGCAGGCGGTCCTGTGAGGAGTACCGACGTGATTGTCTATCATATCTACCAGTCGGCATGGGAACAACTGCGGATGGGCTACGCATCAGCAATGTCGTGGGTCCTCTTTCTGATCATCATGATCGCAACCTGGATCCAGTTTAAACTCATGGGCAAAGGTGTGGATTATACATGACAGGAGGTATTCGCATAACAGGTATGGGCAAACGGGGTGTGATGAAGGCCGGACTGCCGATCATAATATCGATTGTGCTGTTTCTTCTTGCGTGTTCCATGCTTATCCCGTTTATATGGATGGTAAGCACGTCATTGATGAGCGAGCTCGAGGTCTATCAGTTCCCTCCAAAGTTTCTGCCGACGAGCTGGAGATGGTCAAATTTTATTGAAGCAATGACATTACAACCGTTCGGCCGATTTTTTCTGAATTCCGCCATCGTCGCCGCCGCTTCTGTAATCGGTCAGTTGATATTTTGTTCCATGGCAGCATATGCATTTGCCCGTCTGCCCTTCCGCGGCCGCGAGAAACTTTTTGCTTTGTACCTCTCGACAATGATGATTCCCGCAATCGTCACGATTATTCCCGCATTCCTCATTATCAATGCATTCGGGTGGATGAATACCTACTGGGCGCTCTTTACGCCGACCCTTTCGAGTGTCTGGGGGATTTTTCTTTTACGGCAGTTTTTCCAGACTATCCCCAAGGATCTTGAAGATGCCGCACGTGTGGACGGCGCTTCTGAATTTACTATCTTCTGGAAAATCGTCATGCCGCTATCGAAACCGGCCCTCGCAACGCTCGCAATTTTTGCCTTCATGGGAAGCTGGAAGGATTTTCTCTGGCCCCTCATCGTAACCAACAGGAATGATATGAGAACCGTGGAAGTGGGGATTGCCAACTTCAGCTCGCTTTATACGACCGACTGGCCGCATCAGATGGCAGCCGCTGTGATCGTTATGTTGCCCATCATCGTGGTTTTTATATTTGCACAGAAGTATTTTGTACGCGGTATAACGCTCACCGGACTAAAGGGATAGATACCGTTATCTACTGGGTTATGTAATTTTTCCAAGTGACCGTCAAAACAGCTTCCCATGTTATGTGAATGGTTGTACCCGGTATCTGGAATATCATCCCTTAATTATGTAGATTAAAATTAGAAAAACGTCGAACTATAGGATCGGAAGGAGGATGTATAGCATGATGAAGCGTGTGTTCTTACTGGTTGCCATTTTGATGTCTGTCCAGTCCTTGCTGGCGCAATATCAGAATATCCGCATCAGTAAAATTACAAGCACGACACCTGAAGAAGTTACCATCACTATTAATCCTGTGCACAAAAACAATCTCGCCGCAGGTGCAAATCTCAACTTTTCATACTACTCGTTGGATAGCGGTTATACATGGATAGAGCAAAAATTAACCTCAAGTGACTTCGGTGTTTGGGGGGATCCTTGTGTCGTCTTTGACGCGCAAGGAAATTTACATTTTGGCCACCTCTCTAATCCACCTTTATCCGGTTACTGGATCGATCGGATCGTAGTTCAGCGCTCCACAGACGGCGGTGCGACATGGAACAACGGTGTTGGCGTCGGATACAACCCACCGGATAAAAATCAGGACAAGGAGTGGATCGCAGTCGATTTGACCAACTCCTCATACCGTAACAATATCTACATGGCATGGACTGAATTCGACGATTATGGCAGCAGCCTGCCTTCGGACAGCACGAGAATTTTATTTTCACGGTCGACAGACGCAGGACTAACGTGGGTGTCACCCGTACGTCTGAGCGATCAGGGTGGTAACTGTATCGATAGTGACAGTACCGTGGAAGGAGCGGTACCCGCCGTTGGGCCGAATGGTGAAGTGTATGTAAGCTGGTCGGGACCTTTGGGGATCGTATTCGATAAATCAACTGACGGGGGTGTAACATTCGGTCAGGATATTTTCGTTACCGACCATCCCGGTGGCTGGGATTTTAATATCCCGGGTATCTATCGGTGCAACGGAATGCCGGTTACCGCGTGCGACGCCGGCAACTCGCCTTTTAGGGGAAACATTTACATCAATTGGTCGGATCAGAGATATGGAGAGAATAATACGGATATTTTTCTTATCAAGTCGACAGATGGCGGTAACACGTGGGGATATGTAAAGCAGGTGAATGATGATCTATCCGGTCGGCATCAGTTTTTCACATGGATGACTGTCGATCAACTTAATGGATATTTATATATAGTATTTTACGATCGGCGAAATACTTTAGGTGATACGACTGATGTGTATGTCGCGCGGTCTGTGGATGGCGGGGATACATTTACAAATATTAAAGTAAACACCGCATCATTTGTTCCCCAATCAAATGTCTTTTTCGGCGATTATACAAACATTGCAGCGCTCAACGGAAGAGTATATCCAATGTGGATGCGTATGGACGGCGGATCTTTAAGTGTATGGACAGCTATCATCGATGAGCGTCTTACACGTGAGATGTATGTTAATGAAGGATGGAATCTCATGTCGGTACCGATGTACCTCGAAGATTATGCGAATGAAATGGTGTTTCCATCAAAAGTCTCTGACGCATATCGGTACGACGGAACGTACCATGGTGTGGAGTCTAGTGGAAGAAATTTCGGATTTTGGATGAAGTTTGATGAAACCCAGACAGTTGATATAACGGGCGTCGATGTTTTCTTTGATTCAATCCGCTTGAATGCTGGATGGAATATAATAGGTTCGATAAGTACACCGGTTGCGGTGTCAACTATCGAGAGTGATCCGCCGGGCATGGTTTTATCGGAGTTTTTTACATACAGGGATAGCAGTTATTCGAGCGTCGATACTCTGTATCCATGGAATGGGTATTGGGTTAAATCCGACAGGGTGGGGAAGCTGGTCATCGGTGAAAATACGGTTGTATCGTCTGCAAATCGGATTATTATTCGCTCCGACGGAGAATTGCCTCCACCGCCGCCTATCGACGCTGAGCAGGCAATCCCGCATCGATTTGTGCTTTATCAGAACTATCCAAACCCGTTTAATTCCACGACCAAGATGTCATTTGTCATTAGCTCGCCCGCCGGCTCTTTGGCGGGTAATTTATCATTTGTGACGTTGAAGATATATGATTTACTCGGGAGGGAAGTTGCGACACTCGTGAATAAAGTTTTGCACTCTGGTATTCACTTTGCTGAATGGGACGCGGGTAAATATCCAAGCGGTGTCTATTATTATCGTCTGAGCGCAGGAAGTTTCACCGATGTAAAGAAAATGGTGCTCATCAGATAACGAGCAGAGCTTGCAAACCTTGCGAAGGTTAACTCTGCTTAAGCTTCACAGACCTTCGCAAGGTTCGCTAGACAACCAAAGCAAACTGAGTAAACCTTTCGAAGGATTGCTCTGCTTGAACATAACAAACCTTCGCAAGATTCGCTAAAATAATCAGGAGTTCAAGATGATAAAAAATATTTTACTGGTTTTTATTTGTTTCTTCACAGTTTCTTTTGCGCAGATAAAGGTTAAAGAAACTACTATACCATCGTTTGAAATTAAACAAAATGACCTCGAGCTTACACGCCTCGCTCAACCGTATCAATACTTCGATAAAATCGGTCCCAGAGCGGGATTGATGGGATACGAGAGCGGAACATTCGAGATGTGGGTATGGCCCTGGAAACCGCTGAGGAATTTTGAATTACAATTTCTTCTCGGCACTACTACTCAACCGATACTCGGGAAGGATATTGTCCGTACGATATCTGTCACGCCTGAAGTAACAACATTGACCTACACATACGAATCCTTCACGGTAAAAGAATATATCCTTATACCGAGAGATGAGCCGGGTGCCATTCTTCTTCTCGATGTTCATACCACAACCCCGCTCGCTATCATACCGGGATTTATTCCGGTGATGCAGCCGATGTGGCCTGCCGGCATAGGCGGACAATTCAGTTATTGGGAAGATGAGATGCATGGCTATGTGATATCCGAAGCCCAATGGCGTGCTGTAGTGTTCTGCGGTTCGCCGGCAGGGCAGCAGATGGCAGCGCCGCCCGCACACATGTTCGGCGATAATCCGCTACAGTTTAAAATAGAAGTGAAACCGGGTGAAACCGAAGGAAAGTTCATACCGATCATCATCACGGGTGCGGTGCCGAATTCCACCGACTGGAAAATGAAGATGGACTCGGTGAAGGCGATTTATACAAGATTATGGCAGAACGCTGAAAAATATTATCGTGAGAACTATGATTATTACCGGAATCTTCGTAGCTCGACGATGCAGATTGAAACACCCGACAAGGAAATCAATCTTGCATACGAGTGGGGTAAAGTGGCGCTTGATAATTTAATGATCAAGAATCCCCGGCTCGGTTACGGCATGGTCGCAGGCATCGGACTTTCGGGCGGCGGCGCGCGCCCAGGTTTCGCATGGTACTTCGGCGGCGATGCGTTCATCAATGTGCTTACACTGAACAGCGTCGGAATGTTTCAGCAAGCCAGAGATGCACTCGCATTCACCCAAAAGTGGCAGAGACAGGATAATTTTCCGATTCGCAAAAAGAATCCGGGCGATCCTCCAAGGGATGTAGGCAAGATGTCCCATGAGCTGTCGCAAAGCGACGGTATCTGTGATTGGTGGAACGATTATCATTACGGTTACAACCATGCCGACACATCGCCATGGTATCTCGTGGCAATGGGGGATTATGTGCGTACCAGTGGTGATGTGGAGTTTCTGAAACAGAACTGGAAATCGGTGAAGCAGGCTTACGAATGGTGCTTAAGTAAAGACAGCGACGGCGATGGATTGATGGATCTCAAGGGGGCGGGTCTGGGCGCGTTGGAGTTCGGCAAGCTCGTCGGCATCTACGCTGATCTGTATACCTGCGGCATATTTGTGCAGGGCATAAAAGAAATGAAATATATGGCGGAGTTAGTCGGTGATGATTCGACGGTAACTCAGGCAGATACACAGCTCAAAAAAGCACAACCACGATTGGAAGAATTATTCTGGTTAGAAAAAGAAGGTTACTATGCTTACGGCGCGACCGAGAAGGGCGAGCAGGTGCGTGAGAAAACTCCGTGGTCCGGTATTGCTATGATGTTTGGCTTATTGAGCGAAGAGCGGACAGCGGAGAGCATAGAGAATTTTAATTCGGCGGATATGTGTACGGATTGGGGGATTCGGACACTTTCGAAGAAATCAGACCTATTCGATCCGACAAACTACAACTACGGTGCGGTCTGGCCATTCATATCGTCGTTTTTTAACACGGCACAGTTTAAGCATAATTATGCATTACCGGGTTATCAGCTGCTTCGCTCAACAATCAAACACGCGTTCGATCATGCGCTCGGAGTGGTGCCGGAAGTCTTTTCGGGCGAGTTGAATGAGAAACTTGGTGAAGGTTACCACCATCAGGGTTTCTCAACAACAGGATACCTGCTGCCTCTGGTGAGAGGATTGTTGGGATTGGAGAGAAACGCTCTGCTCAATCATCTCGATGTTAAGCCGGGCATACCTATGACATGGGATTCGGTGACGATAAGGAATTTAGTAATCGGATCACAGTCACACGATTTAGTAATTCATAATCACAGCAGCGGGAGCTCGCTAAGTATGTTGGATAAAAATCCCACTGCGATTGATGTGAGCTTCCAGCCGATGTCAGTTGCAAATCGGGGATTAAATAGCTCCCGCCTGATAGCGCCTGAAAAAATCACGAAAGTAGATTATCCCCCCATTCCCGTGATCGAATTACCGGAACCTGATGGGAAAATAGGAATAACCAACAGCGGTCTAAGAATCGTTTCTTCACGACTTGAGGAAAAAAGAATTATTTACCTGGCCGAGGGTTTAGGAGGTAAAACATATCGGGCTATCCTGAAAAATCCGTATTTGGTGATGAAAGTTGAGGGAGCGAAAGTAGAAAAGGATGAGCTGATAATCTCATTCGAGAATACTTCCAAAACAGACTTTGCTCGGAAAGAGATAATCATTACATTCAAATAACTTCTACGCACTTTCTTCACCGCTCTGGTATATTGATTAATTTGTATCCAGGACAGCAAAGAAAAATAATTTGTGTAACATCAGAATAACCCTCACCCTGTAACCCCTCTCCCGATTTCGGGAGAGGGTGGAACACGAAATGAAAAAACTAAACATCCTCAAATACTTAGAACGAAAAGACAAATGGTACCTTGGCGGAGGCAACCGTCTCATCTGGACGCCGCCGTTTCCTGTCTGGCTTGATTATCCCGGTTTCTGGGATAAGGCGCATTACTACAACTACGAGATCGAACCGGTTTATACATGGACGATACTAGATGAGGATGGAGTAGAAATTCCTCTAAGAGGGGAGGAGAGAAAGTGGGATCCGTCGAAGCTTGTGATGGAGCTAAGAGCTGAGAGCATAGAGCAGAGAGCCGAGAGTAAGGCACAAAGAACAAAGTACAAACAACAAAGTACAAATAGCGATGAGCGGGGAGCGTTGAGTGTTGAGGAATCAAAATGCTGTTTGCCGAACGATGTGCTGACATCGGTTATCAGCATTAAAAACAATTCTAAGAATTCAAGGAAGCTGCATCTCATTGCATGGACTGTCCAACCGAACTATCCTTCAAAAAAAACGTCCCGGTTATCGGATATTAATGTCGGGAGTAATCATATTCTCTTCAGAAAACATCTTCACAGAGATAACGCTCCAGTCCTACCTGTTGATTGTGTCTTTGGTATAAATCGAAAAATCAAATCGTATTCCGTCAACCTCAGCGAAGGATCTGCAATTCAACCGTACTGGCGATTGACTCCGTTTGCCGAAAAGTTCAGGAACGACAGATTACCAAATGAGAAAAAATTGTCGGGGATAAATAAGGATGGGTTGGTTTTTATGGCTTTGCATAGGAGCATAGAGCTTAGAGATGAGAGCAGAGAATCGGTGGCTGTCTTTTTTACTGCCGCACCTGGCAGAGCTGAGGCGAGTAAGAATTATTCTACCGCATCAAAATTAAAAGATCCCCTCAATACAAGCGGGAAAAATTGGACCGATTACTTTGCGAGCTTGCCGTACTTCCGTTGTTCAGATGAATACCTTACTCGCTATTACTGGTACCGGTGGTACGGACTAAAATTGATGACCATGGACGGAAAAGAGGGGAACTACAAGTATCCGTCGGTGTGCGAAGGAATCGGATACTTCAGAGCGCCAATCTCCTACAGTGCCATGTGTCATATGCTCGAGAATCGATGGCGCCGTGATCCAAATCTCGCACAGGGAAGTCTTCTCACATTCATCGATAATCAGCGGAAGGATGGAGGTTTCCGCGGATACATCGATATGAACTATTACCGACAAGAAATGCTTGGGGTGAGCATAGTCGAACCCTTTTACCATGCAAATTGGGGGAATGCCGTTCGGGAGTTGTATCGTATCCATCCTGATAAAGAATTCCTGAAGAAGGCATATAACGGATTGGTTAAGTATGTCCGTTATTTTGATCGTGAACGTGATCCGGAAAGGAGCGGATTATACGACATCGATAACCATTACGAAACAGGGCAGGAGTACATGCATCGGTATCTTGCAGTTGATCCTGGCGCCGATAAAGATAATTGGGGAAGAGTGTTTCGATTGAAGGGTGTGGATGTCACTGTTTATATTTATGAGTTGAAGAAAACGCTGGCTTGGATGGCGGAGGTTCTAAAACGCAAAGGCCTGCCCGCCTACGGTGCCCGCCATACCCGCTCGACCGATACGATCGGGCGAGCCGATGACGGGCTGGTTCAGGTGGGCGCAGAGATTGTAAAGTGGCGCAAAGAGGCGGAGAAAATAAAACAGGCGATCGTTGAAAAAATGTGGGATCCGAAAGAGGAAATGTTCTTTGACATTAATCCAAAAACAGGCAAGAGAACAAAAGTAAAAGCGGCAGTTTGTTTCTACCCTTATATGACGGACATCGTTTCAGAAAAACATTTACAAGGTTTGAAAAAGCATCTTCTCAATCCGGGAGAATTCCGGACAAAATATCCCGTCCCGTCATCATCGGCGGATGATAAATATTTCTCTGCGGAATCCGAATGGAAAGGGAAAAGAATGAATTGTCCGTGGAACGGGCGCGTATGGCCCATGACGAACAGTCATATGGCGGAAGTACTGGCGCAGTGTGCGATTAGATTTAAGAGCAAAGAGCTGAGAGCGATGAGCGGGGAGTTTATTTACAAGTATATCAGGATGATGTTTTTTAATAACGATCCAGGACGTCCGAATTGCTTCGAGCACTACAATCCGATCTCAGGCGAACCCTCTGTCTATCGCGGAGTGGATGATTACCAGCATTCGTGGATTGTGGATCTGCTCATTAAATACCTCGCAGGTGTCCGACCGGAAGAGAGACAAATTGTAGTAGATCCGTTTCCGTTTCAGGCGGATTACTTTACGCTCGATAACCTCTTTATCTGTGGGAGGAAGTTAAAAATTGTCAAGCGATCGCGAAGAGTCACAGTTTGGATCAACGGAAAGAAATACGGTACCTCAACTACGGGAAAATGCGTCGAGGTACCGCTGTGAAAACTCAGATGTTCGTCCCCTCCTCGTTATAAACAGCTATCCCATTATCGGTTCCGATCCATAAATTCTTCCGGATAGGGTCAAAGAAGAGAGACTGGATATTGTTGCTCGGTAATGCAGGAGTATTTGACTGTGTATAGATAGTCCAGGTTGTATCCTTAAGCTGGACCAGTCCCACGCTTGTTCCAAACCATCGTATATCATATAAGTTCGTAGTTGCTGCATTGATATATGCATTAGGGAGTATGTTCCCCGTGTTTCCGGGAATGTAATTATTTTCCACCGCGGTACCCGGATTATATTCCGTCACTCCATAAAACTTTCCGGCCCACATGGTATTGGAATAATCAACTGCGAGTGAGTAAACCGGAGATATATATCCCGGTTGCAGATCATGAAAGGACCACGACCAGGGCGAAGATCGAGTGTTGACGTATGCCACACCTTCCGGAGCGCCAAAGAAGACCCATTCGTTGAATGGATTGGTAGTGATGCATCGCACTAAGCTTGATCTGAACTTATCAGGGGATTCCTGTACAAATTGTCCGTCGAGAGGATCTTCTGTCGCTAGCGTGGGCGGGACGTACCGGTGAACACCGTTGTTGTTCACAGCTGTCCAGACATCACCGTTAACTGATTTTAACGCACCAATCCCGTCGATAACATTACCAGAGAAATCGAATCGCTTCCATGTCTTAAATGACCCGCTGGTTTTATAGCGGTTATATGCTCGCAGTCCGCCGCCGGCAAGACCGAACCAGAGGATCCCGCCTCTACCTTCAGCAATCGTATTGACTACATATTGAGTGCGTCTCGGATTGTAAACAGTCCAGGCCAACGAATCCCTAAAGGTTGTCCATCGGCCGGTGGTATATTTTGATGCGCCGCTGTCGGTTCCGAACCAAATCGATCCTTCTCCGTCCTTGGTGATGCAGTGAATGTAATTGCTCATCAGACCCGGGGCAACGGCGGATGTGATCGTTATCCAGACAGGACCCCTGTCTTTGCCGTCTTTACTGTTATCCTTGCAGGATGTGAACATCAGTGAGAATGTTAATATTGCCGTAAATAAAAGATATGGTGCTTTCATGTTTGGATTTTTTTGTAAAAAATGGTATTTATACGTTTGACGTAATTTACGAAAGAAAGTTTCATCAACAAAATGGATATTTTTTAGGATATTTCATTAAATCACTTAGAGGTTACCGTCCTGCACAGGGGTATTAAAAACCTGTTAAATGGCAGTAAAAAACTTGACTTGAATATATTTTTTTCCTATACTACACTTGTAATTAAATCGTTAACGATTCCCCCTAACTGCCACGTCGGGTTAAATATATGAAGACATACAAACGATTTATCTCCTGGGTCGCGGTCATAACTGTCTTACTTTTACATCTCTTAGTGAATATCGGGTGTCAGTACGAATACTCATCCCCTCTTCCGGGTGTAATTGAAATTCGTCTGAAAACAATTTCCGACACGACACAGATAGATTTCTCGCCCCTTAATAGTTTCACACTAAAGATTTCACAGCAAATGACCATTCGGTCAAGCGGCTCGAAGGTTCTGATCTACAGCGATATTAAAGCCTTCGAAACGAAACCGATAATTGTTAACACGCTGGATCCTCGGGCGAGAGATTCAACGCTGGTAATCGGACAGACATACGCACCCCCGGACGAATACATCGGCGTCGATGTTCTGCTTGAGCCCGCGGAGGAAGTAATTTTGCGTGGATATCAGGTGATCGATGTCCTGAGACCGGAAGGATTCACTGCGCTCTTGTCATTCCGAAAACCATTCCATGTCACTGAAGGCAAACAAACGATAATCACGCTGACTATCGATCTTTCAAAATCCCTGCAGAAGGGTGCATTCACTTATATGTTTGTTCCCTACTACGAAATTACGAGCATTCAATATCAATGAACGTCCAAGTATGAGGAAAACCCAGAATGAAAAAGTCAACAATTTTTTTTGTTAATCTGGTTACGGCGGTTCTTTTCCTGGTCATTACCGCCATATCGTGGAATTGTGAACCGAAGGAAATAGGAGATTTTAATCCGAATGTTCCCCCCGTCACCAGATTGTCGAATGTACCCCCGCCTGATGATACAACGCGAACGACGAGTCCCCGTGTATCGCTGAACTGGGTGGGAGATGATCCTGACGGATATGTAGCGGGATACAGATACAGATGGAATTTCCGGTTATCGCAATCACAGCCGTTTGAGTACAAACCCTACAGCATCGTGCTTAATATAATCATCAACGAGTTTACACTCATGGTGACGACCGAGGATCCTTTAATTGTTCCGCCGGTATACAAATATTTTGCAACTCTTCCACCGGAAGGTCTCGATTTGAATCGGATCGATTCTCTTGCGCGAGGTGATACTATACGTGTTGAGGGAGTCGGTGTGTTTGCATCAAATCCTGATTCCATCAGAATTCAGACAGGGGCAAGGATTAAATACAGTTTTCCTGTCCATGTCAACCCCAACAGCGGAACATTTATTTTCGATTCGCAGGACACTGTAAATTTCCATACGTTTGAGATCACTGCGATCGATAATATGGGTGACACCTCGTTGTTCGGACCTCCAAACATCCGGAGGATATCATTTGAAACGCCGCAAGTACCTCCGCCCGTCACATCTATTGACTATTACCCGGTGGATACGGCCCTGGTCGTTATGAATCAAACTCCGACGTTCAGAGGTCTTCGGTTTCAATTCACAGGAAATGATCCGAACAGTCGGACGATCGATTACCGCTGGGTGGTCGACAGGGATCTCAGGATAGCGGACGGTGACACCGTTCCGTGGTCGCGGTTCGGTCCGTCAGAAAATGCTTATGTGGTTGCCAGCGATTTTTACGATCCGTATGCGACTGAACACATATTTACTGTTCAGGCGAGGAATGAATTCGGATCGATCGACACCGTAGGCGGCAGTGTCACTTTCAGAACGATTTATCCGCAGTTTGCAAGGCAAGATTTACCGCCGCAGTTTAAAGTTCTTTTCCTGAACATAGGGTACCCGGAACCGCCAATACCACCCACATGGCCCGGAACACCCGTATATCCGCTGCGTGAAACGGTGGATCAATTCTACCACGAGATATTTAACTCGCTTGGCATTCATGATTCGGTAATCGTGGCGTGGCATATCAAGAAAGATCCGCCTCTTGATTTTCCATCGTTGGGCGAAATCGGCAAGTACAACCTCATTTTTCTGTATGGTGATGCTGTTAATGAATATTTCATGTGGGGTAATTACCCTGCGCTCGCGAGCACGCGGCAGAATATTATCAGAGATTACTGCTACGTCGGCGGCAACTTCATCACAAGCGGATGGGCACAAGTCAGTCCGTACAACACACCGCTTCAGCCGGAATTCATGCTGAATATCCTTCATGTCAGCATAACAGCACCTCAGAATCCGCACGTGGTTCAATCTCACGAATTCAAAGGGGCACACGGATTCCTCGGGTATCCGAACATACTGCTCGATACGACGAAATGCGATACGGCATGGAAAAATTCCGGAAGCGGTCAGTACGCACTACGAAATATGTGGACATGCTCGCCGTACGGTTTTGGAGAGATCATTCACAAGTTTATATCCGCAGCGCCGCCCCCGTTTAATGCAGAGAATCAAATTCTCTCTATCAGATATCTGGGAGTAACTTTTAATGCGGTCTATTTCGGTTTTCCGCTTTACTACATGCAGCGACCAGCGGCAGATTCCACAATCGCTAAAGCATTACGCGATGTTATAGATTGGAAAGGAGCAATACGATGAAAGCAATAATGAAGGGTTTAGGAATTCTTTGTTTCTTCGCACTTCTGAGCGTTCATCTCTATGCGGGCAACACCGGGAAAATAATCGGTACAGTCACCGATGCAGTTTCCGGCGAAGCGGTTATCGGAGTGAACATTTTGGTTGTCGGTACAACGAGAGGCGCCGTTACCGACTTTGATGGAAAATACACAATCATCGGCGTACCGATCGGTACGTATGTCGTGCGCGCAAGCCTTGTGGGTTATTCGCAGGTCGAGTACAAGGACGTGAAAGTGGGAGCCGATGAAACGACATCCCTTAATTTTAAAATGACGTCGGGCGAAGTCACGCTGCAGGGTGTGACGATCACGGCAGACAATCTTCTCGTCAATAAGCTTACAACCTCCTCAACTCAGACAGTCGGTGAAAAATCTATCCAGAGCATCCCGAACGTGAAAAGCGTGGAGGATGTATTAAAACTGCAGGCGGGCGTCGTTAAGCAGGGGAACAATCTCTTCCTGCGCGGCGGCCGGTCTAATGAAATACAGTATCTCGTAGACGGCGTTCCGACCAACAGCATCGTCGGCAACTCCGGCGATCTTCTCGCCACGAGCAGCGCAAATCAACAGCTCGCGCAGTTGTACGCCGGCGTACAATCGGGCGTCATCGGCGGCGGTGAAAGCGGACTTGCAGTATCGGCAAACGCGATACAATCGGTAAGCGTGCAACCGAGCGGGTTCGACGCCGATTATGGTAAC
>CAYGZY010000061.1:0-9413 GCA_964354485.1 uncultured Chlorobiaceae bacterium
GGAGAAAACCGAGGAAACAAAAATATCCGGATTGGAAGGGAGCGATGTCTCTACCCCCGAACAAACTCCTCCATCGGTCTCGGAAGAACAGCCGTCAACAACAATTACCTGATCCGTGGGCGACGTCCGATGAAAGAAGAGCTCCGTTCCTACTTTCACTACCTTCAACTGGAGAAAAATATTTCACCGAACACGGTTGCGGCGTACACCAGCGACCTCGAACGCTACAGGGCATACCTTCAGGATCATGGAATCAGTTCATCAGCATGTATAGAGGGGAAAGATATTTCGAAGTTCCTGGCAGAACTCTACAAATACGGTTTATCGCCGCGAAGCGTTGCACGTACGCTGTCAGCTATCAGGATGTTCCACAAATTTCTCATGGGCGACGGACTGGCACAGAAGAATCCGGCTGAAAATATCGACACGCCAAAACTTCCGCGGGAATTGCCCGATGTCCTCAATCAGGATGAAGTTGAAATAATCCTGAACCAACCGATGACATCGGAGCCGCTCGGAATCCGGGATCGGGCAATCCTCGAGACGCTTTATGCTACCGGCACGAGAGTGAGTGAACTTATAACGATCAGACAGCCGGATATCCACTGGCAGGAAGGTATTGTTAAAGTACTGGGGAAAGGGTCGAAAGAGAGATATATTCCCATCGGTAAGTCGGCTTTAAGGTGGATTGAACATTATTCTAAAGACGTACGTCCATCATTAGTACGCGGCGGTTCCGGGCGGGATTTCGTTTTCCTCAACGCACGCGGAAAGCCAATGACACGAATGACGGTCTGGAATATCGTGAAGTCGTCAAAGGAGCGGGCAGGAATTACGAAAGATGTTCATCCCCATACGTTCCGTCATTCATTTGCCACGCACCTGCTGGAGGGTGGTGCGGATCTGCGGTCAGTTCAGGAAATGCTGGGACATGCCGACATCACGACAACGGAACTCTATACTCACATAGACAGGGAATACCTGAAAGAAGTTCATAAAACGTTCCACCCGAGAGGCTGAGAGGAAAATATAGTGAGATAATGCTCGATCAAATTTACATATTGCCCATATTACTTTTTTCCGTCGTGATTCATGAAGTTTCACACGGTTACATGGCTTTGCGCCTCGGAGATCCGACAGCTCGTGATATGGGGCGTTTAACACTTAATCCTATCCCGCATATCGATCCGGTCGGATCGATACTGGTTCCCCTCTTCTCTCTCTTCGTTGCGGGTCAGGTGTTCATCGCATGGGCGAAACCGGTTCCGGTGAATCCGATGAATTTTTCGAACTACCGTCGTGACGACATACTTGTCTCTGTAGTCGGTCCGCTGTCGAATATTCTCCTCGCTCTGGTATGTACACTCTGTTTCATCGCCGTGAGTTTTCTCGGGTTGTTGTTTCACGAGCCATCGGCCATCGTCATTCAGGCATTCACCTTTTTTCTCCGCATGTTTTGGGGGGGAATTGTGCTCAATATTATACTTGCGGTTTTCAATATGATACCGATTCCGCCGCTGGATGGTTCCCATGTGGTTGCATCATTGCTTC
Organism: uncultured Chlorobiaceae bacterium; assembly: GCA_964354485.1. GTDB lineage: Bacteria > Bacteroidota > Ignavibacteria > UBA10030 > SZUA-254 > CAYGXH01. The sequence goes on from CAYGZY010000061.1 coordinate 1,552, forward strand.
CGGACGAAACAGCCGAGAGATTCAGAAGCATAGGTTTCTACGGGGTATTTATAATCCTTCTTCTGATGCGATGGCCTCCATTTTATAATCTCTTCGGGGGAATCGTCGGCACGCTCATGGTCCCGTTCATTATGCTCAAACAGTTGTTCCTCGGGTAGTATGAGCACACAACGCCGCATGGTCATTCTCGCCGAGTCGAAGTTCGGTCCGCTCACCTCGAAAACTGCAAATCAGGCGATACGATACATTCCCGAACAGGTTGTCGGGATTATCGACAGCCTCCATGCCGGAAAAAAAGTTCAGGAAGTCATCGGCTTCGGGGGGGATATTCCCGTATATGCCACACTCGAAGAATCTCTGGTTAAGAGGCCGGATACTCTCCTCATCGGCATCGCGCCGACAGGCGGACGACTGCCGGAGTCGTGGCGGCCGATAGTGCACGAAGCGATAGAAAATAATTTAAATGTGATCAGCGGACTCCACACCTATCTCTCGGATGATTCCGAATTCCGCAATCGTGCACGTTCTGCCGGAGTAGATTTGATCGATCTTCGGAAGGTTCCCCCAAAGTATGAAGTTGTTGTGAAAGGTCTCTGGAAACACAGACGTGCAAAGACCATACTCACGGTAGGAACCGACTGTAATGTCGGCAAGATGACCGCTTCTTTCGAGCTGCATCGCGAGTTCCGGCGCCGCGGACTGAATTCAGTCTTTCTAGCGACGGGTCAGACCGGAATTCTACTTTCCGGAAACGGCGTCTGCGTCGATTCGGTGGTGGGGGATTACATCGCAGGTTCCATTGAAACTGCTATTGAAGAAACTGCGGGAGGAGGCGCGGGATATATCCACGTCGAGGGTCAGGGTTCACTGACTCACCAGGGATATTCAAGTGTGGCTCTCGGGATGCTCCACGGTGTCATGCCTGATGCGATGATCATGGTCCATCATCCGAAACGTCTAAAGGACGATTATGGTCTGGCGCTGGACAACCTTCCATCGTTTATCCGCCTGCATGAGATGATTCTCTCCCCCTTCAGGCAGTCGAAGGTTGTCGGGATCGCGATGAATACCGTAGGGATGAACGATGCCGAGATGAATGAAGCCAAGGCAACACTGGAACATAAGACAGGTCTGCCTGTCGGAGATGTATTCTCGCCCGATGTGCGCATACTTGCCGATGCAATCATCCGCTATTGTAACAATAATATAAAAGAGGCGCTGTGAACCAATATAATGTGGCAGTCGTCGGTGCGACCGGCCTTGTTGGCAGGAAAATGGTTCAAGTTCTCGAGGAACGCAAGTTCCCGATAAAGAGAATCTCACTTCTTGCATCCGCACGATCGGTGGGGAAGTTGATGGATTTCTGTGGAAAGTCGGTTGCCGTTGAAGAGCTTCAGCAAAAAAGCTTCGAGGGGATTGACATCGCTCTGTTTTCTGCCGGGGCTGGTGTCAGCAGAGAGTTTGCGCCCGTTGCCGCACGCACAGGGGCGCTGGTCATCGATAACAGCAGTGCATTCCGGATGGATCCGCACGTGCCTCTTGTGGTGCCGGAAGTGAATCCAGAGGACATCCGCAATCATAAAGGCATCATCGCCAATCCTAATTGCTCCACCATCCAGATGGTCGTCGTCCTGAAACCTCTCCATGACCTGTGGAAAGTGAGACGGCTTATCGTTTCAACCTACCAATCGGTAACGGGTGCCGGGAAGCTCGCCGTTGACCAGCTCGAATCAGAACTCTTGAAAGTAGAACCGCCGGTCCGGAAATTTCCGCATCCTATTGCAATGAACGTCATTCCGCAGGTTGATGTTTTCGCCGAGGAGAAGTACACACGGGAAGAAATGAAAATGGTGAATGAAACAAAGAAAATACTGGGCGATCCCTCGCTTAGGATTTCTGCAACGTGCGTTCGTGTTCCCGTCATAAGAGGACACAGCGAGTCGGTCAATATAGAATTTGAAAAATCGTTTACCCTCGATGAAATCCGGCATGCGCTCAATGAGGCGCCCGGAATAAAAGTACTGGATGATGATGAACATTCTCTTTATCCGATGCCGCTCTTGTCACACGAAAAGGACGATGTGTTCGTAGGCCGTATCCGGCGTGATAATACTGTGGCGAACGGCCTCAATCTGTGGATCGTGGCTGACAACCTTCGCAAGGGAGCCGCAACGAATGCAGTACAGATTGCTGAAGAGTACATCAAATACCGCTGATGGGTGTATACCCGTCTATCGCTCATCACATCTCACCGTTGAATATTTTTGAGTTCAACGTTTGCTTCTCTATCCTCGATTTGGTATAATCTCAATACGTATTTTGTTTAATTAATCAACCTATGAAGGCGCCATTCCGGGAAAGACTGAAGCAGGGACTCATCATCTGTGATGGTGCGATGGGGACACTGCTGGAGCTATACGGTTTTAACGAACTCCCACACGAAATATACAACGTAATAAATCCCCAAATTGTCGAATCCATCCATCGTGAGTACATCCAGGCCGGTGCGGAGATAATCGAGACGAATACTTCCGGCGCAAATCGACTCAGGCTTACGCAATACCACGCTCAGGAAAAATTTAAAGAAATTAACAGACAGGGTGTCGTCATTGCCCGCCGTGCCGCCGGGAATGATGTCTATGTCGCAGGTGCGATCGGACCGACGGGTCAGCTTCTCGAACCGATAGGTAAAATAAAACGTCGGATGGCGAAGGAAATGTTCCGCGAGCAGGCGGAGATACTCCTTTCTGAAGGTATCGATCTCATCATACTTGAGTCGTTCGTGAGCGTTGATGAACTTGATGAAGCGCTCGCAGCGGTGAAGGAGCTAACGGATCTTCCGGTTGTTGCGCAGAAGGCATTTTCCGAAGACGCCGAAATATTAGGAGGGTCATTCCCTCGCGAGGTCGTTGACCACCTGATAGAAAAAGGGGCAGACGTCGTGGGCGCGAACTGCTCCGTAGGTCCGCAGAGGATGGTCAATCTCATTCGCAGTATATACCATCGGGGCTTAGTTGTATCTGCACAGCCGGCGGCCGGTATTCCGACGCTCTTCGAGGGTAAGGCCATGTACCACGCGACACCCGAGTACCTTGCCGTTCATGCGAAGGATCTGGTTCGGTCCGGTACGACAATTATCGGCGCATGCTGCGGCTCCACACCGCAGCATATCAAAGCAATTGCCGATGCGGTGAAGGGAATGGAAATCGGATCATCTGGAGAACGCGTCGTTCAGAGTGCCGATAAGGTTGTTGACGAGGTTGAACAGCGGTACTATGTTGCACCATCCCGCTGGTCAAAATTTTCAAAAAACGTCAATAAGAAGTTCCTCGTGGCGGTCGAGCTGGATATCCCGCGCGGAGTAGAGATGACAAGCGTTCTGGAAGGCGCTCAATTCTGCTATGAGCGTAAGATCGACGCAGTAAACATCACAGATGGCGCCCGTGCACGCCTTCGTATGTCGCCGGTCGCCATATCGCTCCAGGTGCAGCAGCGGACGGGGATTGACGTTATCACGCACTGCACAACCAGGGACCGCAATCTCATCGGATTGCAGTCTGATCTTCTCGGTGCCTACGCTCTGGGCTTACGCAATATTCTCTGCGTGACGGGTGATCCGACCGGTATCGGGGATTATCCGCAGGCATCATCAGTTTTTGACGTTGATTCCGTCGGACTTATCCGCGCGGTGAACGCGATGAATAACGGAGTCGATCTTATGGGGAATTCCATAGGTACGCCGACATCTTTTTTCATTGCGTGTGCGGCAAATCCGTCTGCCGCGGATTTTGATAAGGAAATACAAAAATGCGAGCGGAAGGCTGAAGCCGGAGCGCAAATGTTTTTCACTCAACCGCTGTTCGAGATGGCTACGTTGGAAAAATTTCTGAATGCCATCGATCATCTCCGTATACCTCTCATGGTCGGCGTCATTCCTCTGCGAAGTTACCGCCATGGTGATTTTCTGCACCATGAAGTGCCCGGGATGAGGATTCCCGAAAAAATAAGAAATGAACTGCGCGCGGCAGGCGATCAGGCCGCCGCTGTCGGAATAAAACAGGCAAAGGAAATATTGCACCAGGCAAAGCAAATGGTTGCGGGCGCCTATATCATGCCTCCATTCCGAAAGTATCACGTGATCGATGAATTGTTAAGCGTCCTGTAAAAAAGTGCCTGAAGAAAAATACGACATAAGACGAGAGCTGGTTGCGGTCTGTCATCGACTCGAAGAAAAAGGATTTGTGACAGCGGCAGAGGGAAATGTCACTGCCCGCCTGGGGAACGGAAATATCCTCTGCACGCGGCGCGGAATTAATAAAGGGAGAGTAACAGAGGATGACCTGATCGAAGTTACTCCTCATGGTGAATTGCTCACAAACCGCCATCAACCCTCTACTGAATTGAAAATGCATCTTTTTATCTATGATCAGCGTCCTGATGTTAAGGCTGTCGTCCATGCTCACCCCGTGTACGCCACGGGATTTGCAACCGCACGGATTCCTCTGACAGACTGTGTCCTGCCGGAGATTGTCGTCGGTCTCGGATCCATCCCTCTTGCCGAGTATGCGACACCCTCGACGGATGAAGTTGCCGTATCGCTTTCCCTCTATATTCGGGGGAGAGATGCGGTTCTTTTGGCGAACCATGGCGTAGTGACGATCGGCGGGGATCTCTGGGATGCATACTGGAAGATGGAGCAAGTTGAACGTGCGGCGCAGGTGACATTCATAGCACATTTGCTGGGGGGAGAGAAACCGCTCACCGGAAAACAGATAGAAAAACTCCGTGCCGCCTACACTGAAACGTATGGAAAGGACATTCCGTTTACCATACACGATCAACCGGGTGAAAGTCAAAGACCGCACATCGGTACGGGAGAAATGGACAGAAGATTTCGTGAACTCTTAAAAAATATACTGCAAGGTTCCCAATGATTAGAGTGAAATCAAAGATTCAACATGTGAAAAAAATAAGGGTGGGTGTTCTTTTCGGGGGTCGCTCAGCAGAACATGAAGTATCCCTCGTTTCAGCTGAATCGATCATGAATGCTCTTGGCAGGAACCGGTATACGATTATTCCTATCGGAATCACACCCGATGGCCGCTGGTTCAGTGATACGAAAATTTTTAATGAACTCAAACAAAGGCGATATCGGAGTCGACGGCATCAGAGCATCCTGTCGCCGGATCCGACCACGGGCGGTCTTCTGTCGTGGACTGCTGCATCTCAAGCCCTGCGAAGAATAAAGCTGGATGTTGTATTTCCCGTATTGCACGGGACTTTCGGTGAAGACGGGACTCTCCAGGGTCTTCTCGATCTTGCAAACATCCCGTACGTAGGTGCCGGAGTGCTCGGTTCTTCTGTCAGTATGGACAAGGTAATGACAAAACAGCTGTGCTGTCTCAGAGGCATCCCGGTTAGTCCGTCCGTCTTTTTTTATTCTCACGACTTTCACGAAGATCCTGCCGCAGTAAGGGTGATGGTTGAAAAGAATTTGGATTATCCGTACTTCGTCAAGCCGGCGAATCTGGGATCTAGCGTCGGCATTTCGAAGGTCCATGATCGCGGCGAATTGAAAAAAGCAATTCTTCTCGCGAGCCGGTACGATCGGAAAATTCTCGTGGAAGAAAGTATCGAGAATGCCCGTGAGATCGAAGTGGGTGTGCTGGGGAATGATACGCCCCGAGCGTCGGTTCCGGGGGAAATCATTCCTTCAAATGAATTTTACGACTACGATGCAAAATACGTGGACGGGGCGTCTAAGGCAGTAATCCCTGCACAGCTCCCGCGGACCCTCGTTCGAAAATTACAGAACATGGCCGTCGATGCGTTTCAAACCGTCGAATGTGCAGGCATGGCACGTATAGATTTTCTCGTTGTCAGAAAAACGGGGAAAATTTATTTTAATGAAATCAACACAATTCCGGGATTTACTTCGATCAGCATGTATCCGAAACTCTGGAAAGCTACGGGTGTTTCGTATCCGCGGCTTCTGGATGAACTAATTCGACTCGCAATCGAGCGAAATCGTGAAAATGGACGTCTGCAGCGCGTGTATGCGCCCAAAAGAGCGTGGTACCGGTAATCGAGGAAATTTGATTTCCATCAAAATATATCTTACATTTTTCCCATGGAATATCAGTACTACCGAAAAGCCAAGCCAAAGGTAAAAACGTGGCTCAATAAGACGATGAGGAAAAAAAGTGTCGTCATTCCGCTCCTCATCGCAATTCCCGTTATTTCATTTATGCTTTTCAGTAAAAGAGGCGTAGTCGAACGAATCTCTCTCGAAGCGACAAAGAAAGAAAAAATTCAGGAGCTGAGGATACAGAAAAAGACATATGATGAACTCCAGAAGCAGTCGAAAGCGCTCGACAACGACCTCAAAGCGATCGAGAGAGTCGCAAGAGAAAAATATGGCTTTATTCGGGAAGATGAGATCGTTTATAAAGTGAAGAGAGATAAGCTGTAAGCAGTTGTGTGATTATCCTCTGTACATCAGAGTGTACACACGTTCCATATCATCGGAAGCATACCTAACCATTCCCTATGGATCTATTTGAGAAATCTGACCCCGGGCATAAAGAAGTGAATAGCGCCGGCTCCGTGCCGCTTGCTGAACGAATGCGCCCGCAGGATATCAACCATTGTGTCGGTCAGCAGCATCTGATCGGGGAGGGAAAGCCCCTGCGTATCTTCATCGAGAAGGATGAAGTGCCGTCTATGATATTCTGGGGACCTCCGGGTTGCGGTAAGACCACGCTCGCACGGATCATATCCCGGCACACCAATGCAGAATTTTTCCAGTTGAATGCGGTATCTTCGGGAGTGCAGGACGTACGTAAGATCCTCGATCGCGCACATGCCAACCGCACGCGTTTTCAGCGGAGAACAATTCTCTTCATCGATGAGATTCACCGTTTCAACAAAGCACAGCAGGATGCACTCCTGCATAGCGTCGAAGAGGGAGATGTGGTTCTGATTGGCGCAACGACAGAAAATCCATCCTTCGAAATCATACCGCCCCTCCTGTCGCGCTGTCTGGTCTATGTGCTCGAACCGCTGTCCGGTAAGGATTTAGATACGATCATTGACCGCGCCCTCACTGATGATACAGTTCTGAAGCTGCAAAGAATTCATGTGGGTACAAAAGAACGTGAGTTACTCATGCTCCTCTCCGGCGGTGATGCGCGTATTCTTCTCAACGGCCTGGAAACTGCGTTGCGTCTGACGGAGAAGGATAAAAATGGGGAACGGACCATCAATGGCAGGGAAATTGAGGCAGCTTTCCAGCGCCGCAATCTGAGGTATGATAAGGGAGGAGAGGAACATTACAACATAATTTCCGCCTTCATTAAAAGTATGAGGGGATGCGATCCGGATGCTGCAATTTACTGGCTTGCACGCCTCCTCGAGGGAGGTGAAGATCCGAAATTCATTGCCCGGAGAATGATCGTCCTTGCATCGGAAGATATCGGAAACGCCGATTCGCATGCTCTGGCGCTTGCCACGAGCTGCTTCACAGCCGTAGATTACATTGGAATGCCGGAAGCGAGGATAATCCTATCACAAACGGCAATATATCTCGCGTCAGCCCCGAAGAGCAACGCGTCTTATATGGCAATCGAGGAAGGTTTGGCGGATGTTCGCAGTAAAGTGCACTATGAGGTTCCGCTCCATCTGCGCAATGCCCCGACAAAACTCATGAAAGACTTACGGTACGGCGAAGAGTATCTGTATGGGCACAGTCACCCCGGCCACTTTACCGAACAGCAGTATCTTCCGGAGGCATTGAAGAATAAAATTTATTATAAGCCGTCAGATCAGGGTGAAGAGGGAGAAATACTAAAGCGTCTGAACAC
>CAYGZY010000062.1:0-2990 GCA_964354485.1 uncultured Chlorobiaceae bacterium
CGGGGAATTTCTGACCCTCAATGAGGTGATCCGGAAGATAGATAACGTACGGAATGAACACATCGATGAAGTTGCCGGGAAACTACTGCGCAAGGAAAAATTTTCTACCGTAATTTTCAGAGGGACAAGCGGACGCACCGAAAAAGAGTAAAAATCCGGACGTATCAGTTTCTCGTTGGATGAAAGGAACAATTGATAGTTTATGATAACCAAGGATTCATTGAATAAAAATCTGCTTGAAGCCGAATATGCAGTAAGGGGGCCGATCGTTATCCGCGCTCAGCAGCTTGAGGAGCAGGGAAAGAAGATTATATACTGTAACATCGGCAATCCGCAGGCGCTCAAACAAAAACCCCTCACGTATATCAGACAAATGTTATGCCTCCAGGAATATCCTGAACTCATGAAACACGCAGAGGCGGTTAAGCTCTTTCCGAAGGATATCGTGGAAAGGGCAAAGATGTTCATGCAGAAAAATCCCAACGGGACCGGTGCATATACACAGAGCGCCGGCATCCCATTTGTGAGGCAGGCAGTCGCAGATTTCATAAAGAAACGCGACGGAATTTCCACAAGCAGAGATGCGATCATACTTACCGACGGTGCCAGCAAAGGCGTACAGTCCGCAATACTTGCTCTCCTGAAAAGCCCGGATGATGGTTACATGATACCGATACCGCAGTATCCGCTCTATAGTGCGACCATCACACTTTACGGCGGAAAACAGATCGGGTACTATATTGATGAAGCAGGACACTGGCAGTTGAACGAGAGTGTCCTTTCGGAGAGCATCTTGCAAGCGAGGTCGAATGGGATCCGACCGGTTGCAATTGCCGTGATTAATCCGGGAAATCCGACCGGCGCCGTCCTCTCTTACGAAAATATTCGTATGATCATCGAATTTGCCAAAAAGAACGAGCTGTCAATACTAGCCGACGAGGTATACCAGGAAAATATTTATGATCCGCGTGTCAGGTTCTATCCCTTCGCAAAGGTGATGGATGATCTTAAAGTGACCACCGTTCCACTGTTCAGTTTCCATTCTGTTTCGAAGGGATTTTTAGGCGAGTGCGGTCATCGCGGAGGATATACGGAATTTCGGAACATTCCCCCGGATATAATGGCTGAACTTGTGAAATTGCAGTCGATCAGTCTCTGTGCAAATGTCCTTGGGCAGATCACAACGTACCTCATGGTCTCGCCGCCGCAGCCGGGTGACGACAGCTATGAAACGTACTGCAGTGAACGCGATGGAATCCTCGGTGAACTAAAGGAAAAAGCCGCGATACTGGGAAAAGAAATCAACACGATTCCGGGTATGTCGCTGGAAACTCCGCAGGGTGCTATGTACGCATTTGTGAAATTCGAGTTACCGGAGGATCCTAGCGCGGATGTTCGCAGTATGAAACCGGAGGAACGTATGCGGTACGAGGCGAAGCGGGATTCAGCGTACTGCATGTCGTTACTGGAAGAGACGGGTATATGTGTTGTGCCCGGATCGGGATTCGGACAGCTCCCGGGTACACTGCATTTCCGTACAACCTTCCTTCCTCCCAGAGATGAGATGGAGGATTTTGTACGGAAGCTCAAGAAATTTCACCTCACATATACTGATAAACTGAAAAATTCATACAAGTAGCAGAATCTGCGCGGAGTGAAATCATCCGGCTGTATGAAATGAATAATTAAAGAGCAGCATTTGGTGTAACAATTACAGAGAATACAAATGGTGAAGATCACGATTGATGGCAAGCAGTACGAAGTAGAAAAGAATATGACGATCATACAGGCTGCCGAGCGGAACGGCATCACCATACCGAATTTCTGCTGGCATCCGGTGCTGAGCGTCTCAGGGAACTGCAGGGTATGTCTGGTAGAGGTTGATAAAACGCCGAAGCTCGTCATTGCCTGTGCGACACAAGTCGCTGACGGGATGGTGGTCCACACGAATTCCGAGCGTGTTATCAAAGCCCGGAATGCTGTTCTTGAGTTTATTCTCATCAATCATCCCCTCGATTGTCCGATCTGCGATGAAGCCGGCGAATGCAAGCTGCAGGACTATGCATACAAGTACAGCGTGGGGGAGAGTCGGTTCGAATTTGAAAAAGTCCGTAAGCCGAAGCGGGTATCTCTTGGTCCGAATGTCATGCTCGACGTGGAGCGATGCATTATGTGTTCGCGTTGTATCCGCTTCTGCGATGAAATCGCAAAAAAACCACAGCTCGTTTTCACCAAGCGCGGTGATCATGTAGAGCTTACGACTTATCCGGGTGAACAACTCGATAATCCCTATTCCATGAACGTCATAGAACTGTGCCCTGTCGGTGCGCTGACGAGCAAAGATTTCAGATTCCGCGCGCGGGTTTGGGACATGTCGTCGACTGATACAATATGTGTCGGATGCTCCCGCGGATGCAATACACATATGTGGGTGCGGAATAACGAAATCATGCGTCTGACCCCGCGTCTTAATACCGACGTAAACAATTACTGGATGTGTGACCATGGGAGATTAAACACTTTTCGGCATGTAAATGCCGGTAACAGAATCAACTCTCCGATGGTGCGAAAGGACGGCATACTGGTGGAAGTCGGATGGGAGGAAGCTATATCGAAAGTCGCATCCGAAATAAAATCATACAAGAAAAACGAAATTGCTGCCATCGGTTCGGCATATACAACCAATGAAGATAATTTTTTACTCGTCAAGTTGATGAATTTCCTCGGAGTAAAGCGTATAAACTCTCTGGTACACATGAAACAGGGTGATCGGGATGATCTTCTTATCAGGGAAGATAAGACGCCGAATTACCGCGGCGCACAGGAGGTCGGCGCCGTACAAGACTCATCCGAGTCAAATCTACCGGGATTGATTGAGATGTTGCAAACCGGGAAGATCAAATTTCTCTACGTTCTTGACGACGACATCGCTGCTGATCCGGTTTTTGCGGATGCCATTTCGAAGCTCGACTACCTGGTTGTTCACGCGT
>CAYGZY010000063.1:0-6995 GCA_964354485.1 uncultured Chlorobiaceae bacterium
CTACCGCATAAGGTGGAATGGCCTGAACTCAAATGGTTCTCAGGCACCGAGCGGTATTTACTTCTATACGTTGGAAGCCGGCTCATTCAAGCAGACGAGAAAAATGATCCTAATGAAATAGTATCAAGCGATCCCGGTTAGCGAGGGCGACATGAAAGGAATCCCGGTTTTTATCGGGATTCTTTTTTTTTGGTCAATTGACTCCCCGCCGTCTTTTTGGCGGGTCAATGGTCATTTGTACTTAGTACTTTGTAACTTGTTCATTGTACTTTATTCTTTGTGCGTTACTCTCTGCTCTAAACTCTCTGCTATTAGTCATTAAGCGTAGAGCTTAGAACATAGAGTATAACTCTAAATCGAATAATCTTCGAAAGTACAACAAGTAAAACTTCCGATATTTATCTCAGATTAAGCAAGTAAAATGTCTGAGGTTTAACGAGTATGGCTGTTGTTCGATAGTTGGACTATCGAACACATATCAAAAAAGAGTTGTACTCTTTAAGGGTAAGCAGGTAGCGGAGAGATGTTAGTACCTAGTCCTTAGCAAACCTCCCGAAGGTTTGCTCTGTTTGAGCGCGTTAATCTTCGGGAGGTTTTCGGGTTGACCGTGGGATAGATCAAACCGCTTACTCAAATACTTTTTCGAGCTGTTGATACTTTGTGTGCAAATCTTTTATCGCGTCGGTAACAGTTTTCTCGTCGTCAATTTCTTTTGCTACTTTTACAAAATACTTTACTGCCCTTGTAAGCTCTTCTACACTGCGATTAAAATCCTTCCCTTTTGCACGAAGTCGTTCAGGAAGCTCCGCTTTCCGAAGGGAATCCATCTTCGCATCCATCTCCAAGGCAGACGCCATGATTTTATCCCTCTTGTATTCCGGCATATAATAGTGATAAAGCGGGTAGAGGACTTTGTGAAACTCGTCGACTTCCTTGAGCACCGGCCGTAACATCCGAACCATACCCTCGTACTGCGCGTGGAGTTTCTCTCCGGCATCTAGAATCTTTTGAGTATCCTTGGACGCGATTGCCATCTTGTATTCCTTGAGGACCTCGGTGAGACCCTTGACACCCTCTTCCCAACGCGGTTTTTTCTCCCTCAGAATCCCGGGAAGCTGTGCCTTCTGTACTTTCTCTACCCCTTTTTCGATTTCGGGGACGAGCTCAGCCATCAATGCGATATCTTTTTCAGGCCAGGCGTTATGCCATAGTTTATAAATGACCGAGTGAAAAGCTTTCAGCTCGGGTACTTCGGCTTTTACTTCATCCTGCGTTTGGGGAAAAATCGCGAGCGGAGTAAAAAGTATCGCGAAGAATATAAAATGAGCGAGTTTTTTCATTACTTTTACCTTTCAATTTTACTATTTTATTGAAATTTTAATCCCCCGGGGAGAATATTACACGGGCAGTTTGAGGAATTGGCCCGAAATCCTATTCAATATACGACTCTTTCCCGCAACTTCAAAAAAATTTGGAATCCTTCTGTCAATTTTGTACATCTGCTGTAAGATTGCCGAAAAACGTAATCGATGCTTATTTAACGGATTATTACGCACCAATATTCATCGGTAACTAGGAGAAGCGGAATAATTACGAAGGATATTTCGATCGAAGACCTTGTTCGGGAAATACCAAATGCGGTCGGCTATCTGATGGAGAAAGGAATAAAATGCCTCGCTTGTGGTGAACCAATTTGGGGAACACTCGAAAGCGCCGCTAAGGGGAAGGGATTCAATGATTCACAGATAGCGAGATTCGTCGAGGATCTGAATTCGATCGGGGGGAAATGATGTATATGCATTCGATACCGCTCCTCGGTGAAGTATGAACAAGCAATCCGGTGAAGTCGCAAAGAAGCTGTGGCGTAGGATGGGAAAAGAAAAATAGACAACGGGAATTTGGTGGAGCGCTTATGCTTGATCGCTTATTCCATTTTTCTGAAAATACAACCAGTATCCGCACGGAGGTAATTGCCGGTATTACGACATTCATGAAACTCAACCTCGTTGATCTCTTTACACATGCCGATTTCATTATCGTGGTTCTAATTTTATTTTTCATGGCTGTCTTTAATACCGTCAGCACCCTTGTCGGTGTTGGCGAGCGGGTAGGATTGATACGGGATGGATAGCTCCCACGCGCCCGGCAGGCTCTACTTGCCGATGCGATCGGTACAACGGCAGGAACACTCCTTGGGACATCGACGGTAACGAGCTATATAGAAAGCACGGCCGGTGGTTCAGTCGGCGGGCGCACGGGGCTGGCGAATATGGTAACCGGCGTACTGTTCCTCCTTGTGCTCTTCTTTTCACCGATAGTCAAGATCAAAGGCGGCGGTTATGAAATTGCTGAAGGTGTAATCCTGCACCCTGTAACATCGCCGGCTCTGATCATAGTCGTAAGCCTGATGCTACAGAGTGTCAGGCACATCGCGTGGGATGATGTTACGGAAGGCATCCCCGCGTTCCTCACGATTATCATTATGCAGTTTACTTTCAGCATTACGGAAGGGATCGCGTTCGGGTGTATTTCGTATTCCCTCCTGAAACTTGTGAGCGGAAAGGCGAAGGATGTTCACTGGCTGGTGTACCTGCTCGCGGTTCTTTTTATGCTGAGGTATGTTTTTCTGAGAGCGTAGATTATCGGATGGGATTTAATTTTTCCGCAAGAATAATTGGCATATAAGGGAAAAAACACTCTACCCGTCTGTTGCGACAGATGTCGGAAAGTGTTACCTTAGATCATCCTTTTCAAATCCTGAATGAAAATCATATTTGCGGACCAAACAGGTTTTCCATATGATCTCGGATATTAATAAACCGGCATGTGTTTCTTCGCCCCTCCCAAAAAAACCTCCGGCGCATCTCAAAATAGGAGGCAAAACATTCATCCAATGTATCATGTACATGATTCGGTTGGCACGATCATTGATATTGCTGCCAATAATGAAACAAAAGAGTGGATTATCTGTATGTTGGATGCCGTCGATCAAACTTCACGCGATACGATTTTGAAGGTCAACAAGATTAAGACGCTCTTGGAAAAAACAATAGAGAAGGTAAAGAAAGAAGCGCCAAAGATTTATTCAAAAGAGCTTGTTGAGGCGCTCTTCCATCAGCCATACTGCAAAATAAGTTTTCTGGTGGAACATGGAATTGCTGAGCGAAAAGCTGCCGCTCGATATCTCGATACACTTGAGAAAATTGGCGTATTGATGTCTCAACAGATCTGGAAGGAAAAGGTTTTTGTGAACGTAAAATTGTACCGATTGCTATCTGGCAAACAAAATGCATGAAAGACACGCCACAAATCTCATGTACCATGCTGGTACATGAGTTAACCATCATGTCCCGAAAAGGGTAATATTTGTACATGATATTAAAATCGTGTCCCTGTTGAGGACATGAAGAATATTCCTCAAAAAGAAGGTGAATGGAACGGAATGGCTATGCAAAACATCGAAGCTCTCGAAAAACGACTTTGGGAAGCTGCAATCCGGCTAAGGGCAAATTCCGATCTGGGTTATAATGAGTATTTCATACCCGTGCTGGTAATCTTATTCCTGCGGGATACAATCACTATAAATGAGTTTGATTTCTCTATATGATCTCGGGTATCATACTGTCGACCGGTGCTTCCTTCCATAACGGAATCGTGCCGGCACTTCCCAAAATAGAAGAAACAACATTCCTCCGTCATATTGTGGATGTACTTTGGTCCGCACGTATCATTGATATCGTCATCGTCGTTGGTGAAGATGAGAATCAAACTGCAAAGGATCTCTCATGGTTCGATGGAAAGATCGCTGTCAATCCGTTGTGGAAAACCGGAGAGCTGTCATCCATTCGTGCGGGTCTCGATAAAGTTTCACCGGATGATTTACACGGTGTAATGGTCTGCCCCATCGATCATCCACTCATCACACAAAAGCTTCTGGTCAATCTTCTTCAGAGTTTCTGGAAGTCTAAAAAAGATATTATCATTCCAACATACAATGGAATACGTGGTCATCCGATAATTTTTGGGACGAAATTATTTGAAGCGTTGCGGAGTGCTCCGCAAGGTGATGGTGTGAGAGGCGTGATACAGAATCATCAAAACGAGATTCACGAAGTACAGACAGACGAACAAGGTGCAATTCTTACTATTTCTTCAATGGATGGGTACGAAAAATATTCAGGAGTTTTAAAAAATGCCTGAAGGCGGATACCTGCTCGGTTACGATATCGGAAGTTCATCTGTTAAGGCGACACTGCTCGAAATCGAAACAGGCAATGTCAAAGCTGCGGCATATTCTCCCGAGACCGAACTCGACATAATTTCGTATGAACCCGGCTGGGCTGAACAGAATCCTGCAGTTTGGTGGGAGCATGTAGTGCGCGCGACGGCTCTCGTGAAGGAAAAATCGGGAATAAATATGGCCGAGGTCCTTGCGGTCGGGATCTCGTACCAGATGCACGGACTGGTGATCGTGGATAAAGATTATAAAGTACTCCGTCCTGCGATCATATGGTGCGACAGCCGTGCGGTTGAAATAGGAGAAGAAGCATTCCAATCGCTCGGACAGGAAACCTGCCTCAAGCGCTTCCTGAACTCTCCCGGTAATTTCACCGCTTCAAAGCTGAAGTGGATTATGACCCATGAGCCGGAGCTGTATAAGCGCGCCTATAAGATGATGCTGCCGGGAGATTACATAGCCATGAGAATGACCGGGGAGATCTTTACAACTCCATCAGGTCTCTCGGAAGGAATACTCTGGGATTTTCAGGAGAATACAATAGCTGATAGTATATTACGGTACTATCATATTTCACCGGATCTTTTGCCGCAGATTGTCCCAACTTTTCACATTCAGGGGCAAATCACACGTGAGGCGGCTGAAGAACTTTCGCTGAAACCAGGCACACTCGTTTCCTATCGTGCGGGTGATCAGCCAAATAACGCGTTTTCACTCAGTGTCTTGCACCCGGGCGAGATTGCCGCCACTGCAGGTACATCGGGAGTTATCTACGGTATTCTCGATTCTCCGCGCTATGATGAAAGATCGCGTGTTAATGTTTTCCTCCACATTAACCATACCCAGAGAGAATCCAGGTACGGGGCGCTCCTCTGTGTCAATGGCGCCGGTATTCTCAACCGCTGGTTGAAGCGGAATATCGTTACATTTGGCCGCGACTCTCTAACATACACGCAGATGAACAAGCTTGCTGAATTGATTCCTGCGGGATCTGAAGGCTTGGTCATCATCCCGTACGGCAACGGAGCAGAACGGACACTCGGCAACAGGACTGTGGGCGCATCACTATGCAACCTCGACTTCAACATCCATACGAAAGCTCACATCCTGCGGGCAGGACAGGAAGGAATCGTCTTTGCCATGAAGTACGGCTTGGAAATCATATCGGCTATGGGAATAGATGTACGCGATGTCCGTGCCGGGAATACCAATATGTTCCTGAGTCCGCTTTTTTGTGAAGCATTTGCTACGGTCACCGACGCGACAGTAACACTCTTCAACACGGATGGTTCTCAGGGTGCGGCGCGCGGAGCGGGTGTAGGCGCCGGCTTGTATTCGTCACTCGAGGAGGCATTTGTCGGATTGAAGAGCGCGAAGGTGATCGAGCCGAATCTAAAACGGCGTGAAGCATACCTCGAAACGTACCTGCTGTGGCATCATTACCTTAAATTATTACTCGATAAAGGAGAATCTGCGGGTGAATATCTGTGAACTTGCGTAAGTAGCATGACTCCTCGTGAGCGATGGCTTGCTCTTTTCGCGGGTGAAAAGCCTGACCGCATTCCCACCGATTATTGGGGAACTCCGGAAGTGACGAACCGACTGCTGAAAGACCTTCGATGCGCCACGGAGGAAGATCTCCATATTAAACTCCACATTGATACTATTAATAAAGTTGAGCCGCCTCATCCTATACCCGCTCGCTTGGGTGATGAAGGAATAAACATCTGGGGTCTGAGACGGAAATGGATTAATTACGGCACAGGTGAGTACGATGAAGTTGATAATCATCCGCTTGCCTCAGCAAAAACTATCAATGATGTTCACAATTATCCATGGCCCTCTGCAAAGGATTGCGATTATGAAACTTTCAGGGTATTGCTCGGCAACGCACCTAAGCATCGCATCATCAAAACGGGTGATTATGAACCGTTCCTCCGGTACTCCGCTTTACGTGGGATGGAGCAGGCACTGATGGATCTGCTTGAAGCCCCGGAAATTGCTCACGCGGCGCTCGATCACATCTTCGAGTATCACTTCGAACTCAATCAGCGTGCGTTCGAGCTTGGGAAAGGCCGGATAGACCTGACCTATATTGCCGAGGATCTCGGAAGCCAGCACGGACTCCTGATGAGCATGGAGCATATCAGAGAGTTTATTCTTCCCAACCAGAAACGCATGGCTGATCTTGCACGAACCTATGGCATTCACATCTTTTATCACAGCGATGGCGACGTTCGTGAAGCGATACCCGATCTTATCCGCGTTACCGGTATTGAAGTCCTGAATCCCATCCAATGGCGATGTCCGTCGATGGAACGGAGAGGATTGGTTCGTGATTTTGGGCAATTCCTCATTTTCCATGGGGCGATGGATAATCAGAAAACTCTCCCATTCGGTACAATTGAGGATGTGCGGGCGGAAGTGTGTGAGAATATTGAAATTTTCAGGAATGCCCGCTGGATTTGCGCACCTTGTCACAACATCCAGCCGGTAACACCGACACAGAATATTATTACAATGTATGAAACAATGCACGAGTACGGAACCTTATGAAGGATATTGTATGAAATGGACAACAGTACTGATCCTTGTTGTAGGCTTTTGCTGCAGTGTGAACGCACAGGAAAAGAAGATGACGAGTGACCCGGCACCCGGATATACGACGATCACAGAAAATGATCTTATGGAAAGTGTCAGGTTTTTCTCCTCGAAGGAATGTGCAGGAAGGTTATCCGGTCATCCGGGGTATGATACC
>CAYGZY010000064.1:0-2260 GCA_964354485.1 uncultured Chlorobiaceae bacterium
AGAGATCCATTACACTTTGTTCAGCATTTGGCTTTGCACTTGCCAGAATGTCGATATCGCCTATGATTTCCTTACAGCGTCTGAGACTTCCAGCGATTTCACACCGTATGACACCTGGGTGTTTTATTATTGCATCGACAACCTTTGAAGCGGCATCGCGTGCATCGGGATAAAGGTGCTTATCAATGTCCTTATAGAAGAGATTGATACTTCTGAGGATGTTCTCTTCGCTTTTTTGACCGAAACCATCCAGCTCGGCAAGCTTATGCTCTTCGGCAGCTCTCTTCAACTGATCAATTGTCTGAATGTTATGATCTTCGTAGAGAATTTTGATTTTCTTTGGACCCAAACCATGGATGCGCAATATTTCGAACAATCCTTCCGGGAAAGACTTTTTCAGATCTTCGTAGTACTGCAACCTTCCTGTTTTGTGCAGTTCTTCGATTTTCTGTGAGAGTGCATCACCGATTCCTTTTATGGATTTCAATTCATCGTTTTCGATGATTGAAGTAAGGTCTTCTGTCAATGAGGAGATAATTCGCGAGGCGTTATGGTATGCACGGCACTTGAAAGGATTATCCCCGCGCAGTTCGAGGAGTGTACCGATTTCATCAAGTATTCGCGCTATTTCTCTTTTGTCCATCCTGCGATGAAATTAAGTAAAAGAAGGAAATATTACAACAGATCCGGTTACATTGTTTACGGAAACCGGGGGTGCATAATTCATAATTGTTTTCTCAATCGACTTGTGCTGTCGGATCATTAAAGGGAGCTGTCAATCTATTACCGTCAGTGTACTGAGAAGAATTGAAAACAGTCAGACGATCGACGATCTGTTGGTACGTAGTGCAATGCATCAGGTCCGCTCTTATTTTAGCAATGCCCGGTACTCCTCTCAGATAACCGCTGTAATGCTTTCTGATTTCAATCACCGCTTTGCGTTCACCTTTATATTTAATGGCAAGATTAAGGTGCGTGATGAGCAGATTGATATGATCGGTAAACGATGGAGCAGGGGAGAGGGTGCCGCTTATGATATATTGCTTGGTCTCTCTGAAAATCCAGGGATTATTTATTGCACCCCGGGCAATCATGATGCCGTCGCACCTGGTCGTATCGAAAATATATTTCCCTTTTTCGGGGGAATCGATACCGCCGTTTACGATAACAGGGATAGAGACCGCACGTTTTACATCCGGGATCAGGGAATAATCGGGTTCTCCTTTATTTCCCTGTGCCCGTGTGCGGCAATGGATAGTCAAAGCCTGCGCACCTGCTGATTCCACCATCTTTGCGACATCAGTGATGATGATGGATTTCTGGTCCCATCCCAACCGTGTTTTTACCGTCACAGGGAGGTTTACGCACCGCGTAACGCTCGTGATTATCTTTTCCATTTTTCGGAGATCACGCAGGAGTCCAGAGCCTGCCCCGTGTCCGACAACCTTCCGTACCCAGCACCCGCAATTGATGTCGATAAGATCGGGCTGAAGCTCCTCTGCCATTCGTGCCGCTCTTTCCATCGAACTTTCGAGACCGCCGTATAGCTGTATACCGAAAGGGCGTTCCTCTTCAAGAAAATGCATCTTTAATTTCGTCTTATCGGAATTGCGTACAAGTCCTTCGGCGTTTACAAATTCTGTAAAAACGATATCAGCGCCGAGTTGTTTGCAAACCAAGCGGAATGCCATATCGGTAACATCTTCCATTGGAGCCAGAAGGATAGCATTTGGTATGTCGATTGAGCCGATTTTCATTGGAATTAATCAGTTGCCATTTGATAGAAAATATTGGATATGCCGGTTACTTCCACAATGCGGTGTCTTTATTTAAAAAGCTATCTAATTTTTATCTTGGAAACAAATAAAAAACCCAAGCCAGCATGTTCTGGCTTGGGTTTTTTGAATCTTGCAGCGAAAGATTACTTCATCAGCATGACCCTCTCGATGAACTCGATGGTTTCCCCCGAGTCCATCGAGGGGTTATCAGCCTTTATTTCATCAACATGACCCTCTCGATAAAGCTCGAGGGCTCATGCCCCTGAGTTCATCGAAGGGGTACTGGATTTTACTTCATTAACATAACCTTTTGAGCTGCCTTGAAGTCATCAGCCGACATCCGGATAAAGTATATACCGGTAGGTACCGATACACCCTGTCCGTCTGTCCCGTCCCATTCCATCTCGTATGACCCGGGCGATGTCTCTCCGCTCAAAAGCGTCTTTACCTTCTGGCCTAATACGTTGTATACCGCTAACTGT
>CAYGZY010000065.1:0-8805 GCA_964354485.1 uncultured Chlorobiaceae bacterium
AGCTTGGTGATGATCTTGCCCTTGAAGGCCTCAAGGAATATCTAAAACGGCGTAATCGGGATCTGAATAAGCTGATGAAGTATGCTGAAATATGCCGGGTCAAGGGCATCCTTTCTCAATATGTCAAAGCGATTGTAGGATGAAAAGAAAATCATCCAATATCTCAGCCTCTGTTCTCGCCCGCCTAAAGAATATCGCTGATAAACAGCATTTTGATTTTAATTCCCTTCTCTAGATATCTCCAAGAACGATTCCTGTCGCGCCTCTCAATCTCGGGATATGTCAATAAATTTGTCCTGAAGGGAAGATTTTTGCTTCTTGCTTACAACATCGAAAAGGCCAGACCCACGAAGGATATAGATTTTCTTGGAGTCAATATGTCTAGCGATCGCAAAGATATTGAAAAAGTTATACGCGAAATTATTTCAATCAATCTGAACGACGGAGTTAAATTTCTCCCTGAATCAATAAAAAGCGAGTCCATCAAAGAAGACTCAGACTACCATGGCATACGTGTTAGACTTACCGCTAAAATCGGATCGGCACGGAATACAATTCGTATCGATTTCGGATTCGGTGATATCGTAAGCCCTCATCCTCTCCAAATGGACTATCCAGCCCTATTGAGCAAGGAAAGTGTCAGAGTGTTGGCATATTCGAAAGAGACTATTATTGCTGAGAAGTTGGAAGCAATCGTAAAGCTGACCACTTTCAATACAAGAATGAAAGATTACTACGACATTGCGTTCATGGCAAAAGAATTCGATTTTGCCGGTGAAGTGCTTTGTGAAGCAATAAGGAACACTTTTAATAAACGACAAACAAGTTTGCATTCAGCTGAAGAACTACTCAATTCCAACTTCGGAGAAAAGATCAATATAAGAGGTCAATGGGAAGCGTTCAGTAAGCGTACGAAACTTTTGTCCAAACAAGATTTTAAAAGTATTTTTGAAGAGATCCGCTCATTCCTTGCACCAGTAGTTAAGGCGGTTCTCAATATGAAGGGTATGATAATGGTGTGGAATTGTAAAACCCGAAATTGGGAGTAATTAAATCCTTGAATGAGTTAGAGCAGTGATATCTCAGTAAGAAAATAAAATTAAATGAAAATACTCTGAAAACTTTTAGGAATACTATCCTGTAGTCCTCAATTAACTTGAAATTGTAGGGATAACGGAGTAATAATCGTATCTATCCACTATCCCTACCTACTTGAATTTATCCCGGCACCTGCTTCAATAATATGTAAAATTCTCATTCACTTTTATTCTCTTTAGACTTACCCAACGACGTGATTTTACTTCTAATCTTCTCCGTCCCTTCCTCAAGCAGAGAATATACCGTCGGTACAACAACAAGTGTCAGGACTGTGGATATAGTGAGCCCAAATATGATCGCAACTGCCAACGGTCTCCAGAAACCCGCACTCTCAGCGCCTATGACGAAGTGGAATTCACGCCAATTGAAATCGAATCCGGTTGCTAAAGGTAATACAGCAAGCACCGCCGCCGCCGCGGTTAAAAGCACGGGTCGCAGACGAACCCTGCCAGCTTCAATCAATGCCTGCTCAAGCGACATACCACCCTCCCTGCGCCTGTGCTTTACAAAGTCGAGCAATATAATTCCGTTCCGAACAACAATACCTGCAAGCGCCACAGCACCAACACCTGTCATGACTACACTAGCAGGAGTTTGTGTTAATAACAATCCTAGCATTACACCAATCAGAGACAATAACACTGAGATCATAATGACAAACGGTACTTTTATAGAATTGAATTCCGCAACCATTATCAGGAAGACGAGAAGCAGAGTAATGATGAAAGCTTTGGTAAGAAATGCCGCGGCTTCCTGCTGTTCTTCCTGAGATCCGGTAAGCTGCATCCCGTACCCTGCAGGCATTTCTACTCCGGCGATGAGCTTTCTGACATCTTTGATTACCTCGGATTGTACGCGTCCTTCAACATCGCCACTGACTGTGATCACACGCTTTAAATCCTTCCGACGGATGTCTGTGACGGCTGTCGTACGCCTGATGTCCGCGACAGAAGTGAGAGGAATGGACAGAAGTGTTCCACGCCGGTTCATGAAATTGATGCGCAGATTCTCAAGATCTGCAGGCGATGTCCGCTGATCTTCCCGCAATCTCACGCGGATTTTGTACTCGTCTTCACCTACACGATACTTCGAAGCTTCAACGCCGGCGATTGCCGCACGAACTGTCGATGCAATCTGCCCGGTACTGCTCCAGAAGAGTCCTGCCTTCTCCCGGTCGATAATAATTTCAACCTCAGGACGACCGGTGTTGTAGTCATCCTTGAGATCGACGAGTCCATCTACGTTTTGTATCTTCTGACGTATAATATTGCTCAGAGCGGCAAGCTGTTGATAATCCTCCCCCGATATTTCGATGCTTACCGGCGCGCCGACAGGCGGTCCCATCTGCTGTTTTGATACCCGGAGGTCTGCGCCGGCGATCCCGACTATCGTTGTGCGAACCTCATCAAGAGTTTTAAAAGTGCTCTGCTCGCGTTTTGCTTTCTCGAAAAAGTTTACCGCAATCCGGCCTTTGTTGGATGTACCCTGTCCGCCGAAGTCAAATGGATCGTCGGACGTACCGATGCTCGAAGCAATGAACTCCACATCCTTTCTTCCCGGTATCTTTTCAAGACGCTCCTCTACGATTTTCGCAATCTCATTAGTTATATCCAGAGACGTGCCTGAGGGTGTCTCAATGTTCACGCTCACCTGGGATGGTTCGGTGTTCGGAAAGAAATCGACACCCTTATTGAATAGTGCAAATAAGACTATGACGAGAATGAATAATGCGAACGCGACAGTGATCGTAAAACCTTTCCGGTGAAGCGTCCACTGAAGTGTCTTCACGTATTCCCTCTGCATCATCGGGAAAAACACTTCATCAACTTTGTGGTACAGGATTGTCAACGGATTGTATTTTTTGTACCAGTGCGGATGTTCGAGGTTGTACTTCGCTTTCTTGATTTCCCGCTTGTAGTTAATCCATTGTGCTCCCTGCACAGGACTGATGATATACGCAACGAAGAGAGATGCGGTCAGTGTTATGATGAGCGTATATGGAAAATATTTCATAAAATCGCCGATAATTCCGGGCCAGAATGCCAGAGGGAGAAAAGCCGATAATGTTGTAATCGTGGATGTTAGAACAGGGACGAAGACTTCTCCCGCCGCTACCTTCGCCGCCTGAACCGGATTTTCTCCATACTCCTGCTGATGACGGTAGATGTTTTCAATTACGACGACGGCATCGTCGACTAAAATTCCTAATACCATGACCAGTGAAAACAATACTACCATATTCAATGTAATGCCCAGCGCCGAGAGCACGACGAATCCAATAAACATCGATAGCGGTATTGCGGTCGATATGAGAAGAGAATTCTTGAAGCCGAAAAACATGAAGAGCGACATCACGACAAGAAACATGCCGGTGATGATGCTGTTCTCAAGCTCTTTTACCATCCGCGTCACGAAGCGCGACTGGTCGTTGGACACATCCAGCTTTATTCCTTCCGGGAGTTTTTCCTGCTCTTCCGCTGTAATCCGCTTTACTTCGTCGGATATGCGCAGCAGGTTTTCGCCGGCACGCTTGCGTACGGCGAGAGAAACTACTTCCAATGTATTCAGACGAGCGAAGGTTTGCCGGTCTTCAAATGAGTAATTTACGGTTGCCACATCACGAAGGTAGATCGGCTTGTTGTTCTGGATCTTCAGCACGATGTCTTCGAGCGGTTTCACTTCCTTGAATTCACCCGGTACACGGATCGTTAAACTCTTCTCCTTTGTGTCTATGGTCCCACCGGGTATCGTGAGATTTTCACCGCGGATGGCGTTGGCAATGTCATCAAAACTAACCTGGTAAGCGTTCATCCGATAGACGTCGGCGTTCACCTGAACTTCCGGCTCGAGACCGCCGCTTATGTCGGCGCGCAGTACACCCGGTATGCCTTCAATGCGGTCCTGAAGATCATCTGCGATCTTCTTCAACCGCGCTAATCCGACGTCGCCGCCAACATTGACATACATGATGGGGAATTCGCTGATGTTAATTTCGGAAACGATCGGATCCAGTATATCGCTCGGTAGCTGGGGACGTGTGGAATTTACCTTATCTCTCACACGGCGCAGCGCTTCGTCGATATCAATTCCGGTGTTGAATTCAATCTGGATAGTCGAGAGACCTTCCTTTGAAACAGAGGATATCTGCTTCACATCTTTCAATCCCTTGAGAGCGCGTTCGAGCGGCTGAGAGATCAATCCCTCCACATCGACGGGAGAAACGCCGATGTACGGAGTAGAAACTATAATCCACGGAATCAGTACCTCAGGCGCTGCTTCCCGGGGAAGACTGCTGTAGGAAGAAAATCCGAAGACAATGATGATCGCGATTAATATATAGACAGCAACTTTGTTATCGACTGCGATATTCCAGATTTTCATTTTGGATTCTCCGACTCTTGCACGACATTGACAGGTGTCCCGTTTATAAGTTTCTGGTACCCGCTTGTAATCAGGTGATCACCGGAGTGTAATCCCTCTATTACTTCCACCATATTACCCTGCCGTCCGCCAAGTTTAAGCTTTCGTTCTTCCGCCTTTCCGTCTTTCTCCACGTAGAGAATAGTGCGGTCGCGATCGACAAGCTGGATAATATTTTCACTCACGAGTATGGCGTTAGATTTTGTCTGGCGAAGAAATTTCACTTTTGCTACCATATCCGGTTTTATTCGCCGGTTCGTATTGGTTATGAGGATTTCTGCGAGCATGGTCCGGTTCGCCGCCGAGACAGTCGAGCTTATAAATGTGACTTTGCCCTTCAGCGTGGCGCCGGGAACGGCGTCTATAATAATAGCAGCGGGTGTACCGATAAAGATGGCTCCCGAATATAATTCCGGAACTTCCGCCTGAATCTTGAGCATGGAAGTGTTAACAACGCGAGCCAGCGGGACTCCGGACGGTGCAAATTCCCCTTCATTCGGTATGATGTTGTCGACAATACCGTCGAACGGACTGCGAATCTGTGTCCGCTCCCACCGTGCCTTCATAAGGTCCGCGTTGGCTTTCGCACCATCGCGCGTATATTCCATGTTCTTGTACTGAAGCTCACTGATGCCCTTTTGTGCGAATACTTCTTTCTGCTTCTCAAGGTTCAATTCCGCCATTTTGTGCTGCGATTCCGCCGCCTCGTAACTCGCTTTCGCAACTTCATCTTTCAGAACCAGAATTATATCGCCCTTCTGAACGCTTTGCCCCTTCTTTACTCTCCACTCTTTTACAACGCCTCCTTCTTCGGGACTTATGTTCGCATCTTCGAATGCTTTCACCACGCCTGCGACCTGGATGGCATCCACTAATTGTGTCGGCTTAACCGTCTCAATGTGAACATTGACCGGCTGGATCTTCTTTTCGTTATTTTCCGTCCCTGATTGTTTGCAGGAAACAAGCAGTAGGAGGGAGAGGAGGATACCGCAAAGTAAAGAAATACGCGCTTTCATCAGCATTGGTTTTTTCCTTTGTATAAATTTTACTCGTTATTCATTTCGGCGACATAATCTGGCATATGTCCCATGAGCTGATCAAGGTCAGCCGACGCATTAAGATAATCGTAAATTGCCTGAATGCGGTTAACTTTTGCCTGAGTCAGAGCTAATTCAGCATCATTCACCTCAAGCTGTGTCGCGCCATTCGCCAGAAACCGGGTTGTTACAATCTTATATCCCCGCTCAGCGGTCTCAACGGTTTTTTCCTGCGCTTCAATGCGCTTCCGCGCCTGACGAAGATTGCCTACAACAGAGTGTACACCGGTTTTCAGATTTCTTTCCAGACTGATTCTCTGTTCTTCACTTTTAAGACGATCCACCTGCGCCTGTTCAACGCGTGCGCGTGTTTGCAAGCCCTGAAATATATTTAAGGATAACGTAAGTCCGATTTGTGAGCTTGAGATGAGATCCGCCGTGGAGAATTTAAATTCATTTTTCGCCGCCTGGTATTGGTATTGTCCGAAAGCCGCGATCGTCGGCAGGTAGTTTGAACGCTCAACAGATATGGCGGCATCGTTTAGCTCAATCTGGTAATCCAGAGAATGCAGGTTTGGATTGGACTTCAATACCAGTTCTTCAGCGCGCGCAATAATATTTTCGTCAATCGGATTAAAAACAAGTAAATCAATGATAAGAAGATCTGTGCTCTTTTCTATACCGATGGCGTTGCGCAGAGCATCGAGGGCAAGTTCGTAATTATTTTCGCTCTGGATTACTGTTGGCCGCAGGTTATCGACCTGAACCGATGCGCGGAGCTCGTCGTACTCGGAAACGATACCCTGATCCCGCATGAGGAGAACATTTTTCAGATTGTTCTCGGCATTTAGCAGACTCGAGTGCATCAGGTCAACCACTGCGCGTGCGATGAGAGCGCTGTAGTACGCCTTTCTGACTAATGTTACTGTCTCAACCTGTTTACTCGTGTACATTTCCCGTGAGAGTCGTGAGTACACTCTTGCGGCTCCCACGCCGACGATAACTGCACCGTTGAACAGGATCTGCTGTGCAGTTACGGAGGCATCCAAGGCGTAATCGGATCCGATTCTTACGGGGAGAATTCGGCCGCTCTCCAGGTCGGAGAAATCGGGTAAGAAGAACACAGGCTTCTTTAGTGTGCGTGTAAAGCGTCCTGATACACTTACAGACGGAAGTGCATAACCCCATGCCTCAGTTACGCGTGCGTCGGAGCGTTCAACTTCAAGACGGGCCGTTTTGAGCTCCGGATTATATTTCATGGCAAGCTGTATTGCATTTTCCAGTGATAACTGCTGATCCGGGTCTTCCTGTGCTTTTGTTGGAGTAGCCATCAGAGACAGACAAGTACAGAAACCAACAATGCAGACTATCCACTTTTTACACATGCATTCCTCTTATTTCTATAATTACTCTTTTTGGGCGATTTTGATGTTAATGTTTTTATTGGGTTTACGACGTCAAGATTTTACTCATAGGTGAGTTTTCCTGACGGCAGGAAATTGTTTGATCTATATTTTAAGAATAATGTATGAAATAACAAAGTGGCATATTTCCTTTTATATTATAAGGGGGATAACTTCTTCGGGATTATTACGAATACTCATTGAGAGCGGGTGGAAGCGGTTTTCGATGGAATCCAAATTGAGCTTGATGAAATAGTTATAGAGCAAAGATAATTCATACTTTCATCAAAAACGTTTATGAATATAGTAAACCGATGGAAGGAATAAAGCATGTATAATACCAGTACGTTACTGTTTACGAATATCACTCCCACGTCAGTGGTAGGGAAGATAATTCAATTCCCGCTTTTAAGAATTTTTATTGTAATCTTGTTTCTCCTTCCGGTAACAATACTAAGTTATTTTATTGGTCCTGAACTGTACCAGCAACTGCGCGAACCGTTTTACGCGCTTATTAGGTATGGTCGTGATTTGGGTTTTTTAATATTATTCATGATTGCATACGGACTGTATACGAAGTTTGTTGAAAGAAGGGAAGCGCACGAAATTTCGTTTGATAAATTTTATACGGAATTAGGCGTCGGTATACTCATTTCGTTCCTGATGGTCGGTTCCATGGTTTTGCTGTTGAGTATTCTGGGATATTATAAAATCGTTGCATTCAATCCGATCAAAAACCTCACGGATGCTTTTGTACTGCAGATGATGGTTGGTTTTTCAGAAGAGTTATTATTCAGATTGGTGATTTTTAAGTTGGTGGAGGAATTTGCTGGAAGTTGGGTTGCGATTGCGGTTCAGGGATTGATTTTCGGTTTTGCCCACATTGCAAATCCGAACGCAACGTTATGGACGTCGATCGGCCTGGTTTTATCATGCACATTGCTTTTCGGCGGGGCGTATATGCTCACGAGGAGAATATGGCTCATTATGGGAATGCATTGGAGCTGGAATTTTTTCCAGGCTGGCGTGTTCGGGATGGCAAACTCGGGAACCGCAAGGCCCGGTTGGATTACACCGGCGATCGACGGTTCGACGTGGATTACCGGGGGCGCATGGGGAGTTGAAGCATCGTATATCGCGGTTGCGATGCAGTTTCTGATCGGTTTGTATATTTTCAGGAAAGCGGTAGAAGGCGGACAGCTTGTTTGTCCAATCTGGGTGAGGAGGAAGATGGAATCGGTGACTAAATCCGAGGATAGCGTGGCTTCTAGTCTGAATCCGCTCAGTATAGATCCTAAAGAAATGAACAGCTAGCGGGCTGGATTACCCTCTCCCTCTGTCCCTCTCCCGCACGCGGGAGAGGAATGTCACGAAGTGACAGGGAGAGGGTAGTGTGGTTCTCACATCCTCCACAAGTACGACATCTTTACAAATAATCCGCGCTGTGTTTCCAGGAATCGACTGCTGGGATCGTACCGCTCATTTGCTTCATCCCAGGAAATTTTTTCATAGAATGATCCATAACCGAGATGAACAACCGTACCCGGTATATAAGTGAATGAAATGAGAAAATCTGTAAGCAGGCTTTTCCGGTAGTTGTTATATTCAACGATTCCGCGCAGAAAAAGATACTTGTTCATCTGGTACGTCAGCTTCTCCCGGAATATAGGATAGCTGAAAATTTCCGCATCGTCACTCTGCCGGTAAAAGTCGGTGTAAAGAAAACTGAGTTCTGAAGCCAGCTTATCTGTCGGCTGATAAATCAGTCCGGCCTGTACTTTATTTGCGCGTCCCTGATAGGGATCGAGGGAATAGTAGATCGATTTGATCCGTCTGTAAAGGACAGA
>CAYGZY010000066.1:0-14820 GCA_964354485.1 uncultured Chlorobiaceae bacterium
GGAAGAATTAATGACGACTGGCAACGATTCAATGGGAAAATCCACAAAAGCGATTCATGCAGGGAATCCAAAACTCACTGACTTTGGTGAAGTGTCAGTCCCGATTTTCCAGAGCTCAACCTTCGCTTTTCCCAGCGCAGATGACGGAGCAGCACGATTTTCCGGCGAGAAAAGCGGGTATATTTATACCCGGCTCGGCAATCCGACTACAAATGCCCTTGAAGAAAACGTTTCGACTCTGGAGGGCGGATACCGTGGGCTTGCAACCTCGACAGGCATGGCGGCAATTACTACCGTCTACACTGCACTACTGAGTAAGGGCGCTCACATGATCGGCACCGATACGATTTACGGTCCGTCGCGCGTCGTCATCGAGACAATCTATTCGAAGTACGGAGTCGAGGCTTCGTTCGTGGACACATCGAACCCGGATGCGATCAGGTCTGCTCTGCGGCCGAACACAAAAATGATTTTCATCGAAACTCCGGCAAATCCCACGATGAAGATAACCGACATTCAAGCCGCGGCCGACATTGCCCACAGCCGCAATATTCCACTCATAGTTGATAACACTTTTGCCAGTCCGTATCTGCAGCAGCCCTTCAAACACGGCGCTGACGTCATCGTCCACAGTCTTACCAAGTTTCTCAACGGTCACAGCGATGTTGTCGGAGGAATGATTGTTGTGAAAGATGAATCCATGTACAAGGCGATCAAACCTGTTCTCAACTCATTTGGCGGTACGATGGACCCACACCAGTCCTGGCTTGTTCTCAGAGGCGTGCGGACACTGGCTCTGCGAATGGAGAAAAGCCAGACGAATGCAATGCAGCTTGCTCAGTTTCTTAAAAGCCACCCCGCGGTGACATGGATTAAATACCCGGGATTGCCGGAACATCCGCAGTACGACATTGCCAAAAAGCAGATGGACGGCTTCGGCGCGATGATAGCGATAGGCGTGAAAAAAGGTCTCGCGGGAGGGAAAATTGTAATGAACAACCTTAAGCTGTTCACTCTTGCGGTATCACTCGGAGGAGTTGAGTCCCTGATCGAGCATCCCGCATCGATGACGCATGCTTCCGTACCGAAAGGAGATCGGGAAAAAGCAGGGATCCCCGACGAGTTGGTCCGAATTGCCGTCGGCTGCGAAGATTACGAAGATCTCAAGAATGACCTGGACCAGGCCCTCAATAAAATTACCTGAAATTTTAGTTGATTTGGAAGGAGATTTTGCCGGGGATTTGTCTCAATATTTATAACATACAGCAATATATTCGACAGAAACTATGAAAAAACTCGTTATACTCGGTGCCGGCACGGCTGGTACGATAATGCTCAATAAATTCAGCGGAGTCCTTGAAAAGGACAAGTGGCAAGTCACCATCGTTGATAAAGATGAAACACATTACTACCAGCCCGGATTCCTTTTCATCCCGTTCGGTATCTACGGAAAAAAGGATGTTATAAAGCCTAAACGTGATTTCTTTCCCATCGGGGCGAACGTAATAATCTCCGACATCGAGCGAATCGAATCCGACAAAAACCGTGTTATCCTTGCAAACAAGGTCGTCCTGCCATACGATTTTCTCATAATCGCAACAGGCGCACACATAGAACCGGCACAGACCGAAGGAATGACGGGTGAACTCTGGCACAAGAGCATATTCGACTTTTATACGATACAAGGCGCCTGCGGTCTGGCAGAATTCTTCAGACACTGGCAAGGAGGACGGATCGTCATCAACATCTCGGAAATGCCAATCAAATGCCCGGTCGCCCCGCTCGAATTTGCATTTCTTGCCGACTGGTACTTCACGGAGCGCGGCATCCGTGATAAGGTTGATATCCATTTTGTAACTCCGCTCACCGGTGCGTTCACAAAACCCCGTGCCTCAGCAATCCTTGGAGATTTCCTTAACAAGAAGAACATCCGTCTGACATCTGACTTTAATATAGCCCGCGTCGACAACCATGAAAAGAAAATCGTTTCCTGGGATGAGAATGAAATCCCGTTTGATGTCCTGGTTACCATTCCCACAAACATGGGAGACGGAGCCATCCAGCGCAGCGGGATGGGCGACGAGCTGAATTTCATACCTACCGATAAGGAAACGCTTCAGGCAAAGGATTTTACCAATATCTTCGTGATCGGGGATGCGACGGATCTTCCAAGCTCGAAAGCCGGTTCCGTGGCACACTTCCAGGCCGATATTCTCTATGACAATTTTCTCAGCGTTATTGACGGACGTAAACCGGATGCAAAGTTTGACGGCCATGCCAACTGCTTCATCGAATCCGGATTCGGCAAAGGTATTCTCATCGATTTCAACTACACCACGGAGCCGCTTCCGGGCAAGTTCCCGCTCCCGGGCATCGGTCCTTTTTCGCTACTCGAAGAGACGAAAATGAACCACTACGGAAAAATAATGTTCCGCTGGATGTACTGGAACTTTCTCCTGAAAGGTCTGGAACTGCCGATCGAATCGAACATGTCGATGGCAGGAAAGAGGTGGTAAAATGGAAGAACAGCGCCTCCAGAACCAGATCGATACAATTAACAGAAAGCTCGATACGATTCTTGAAGAAATCGAATATCTCCGGCAGAGGCGCCGCGAAATGGAGGATCTGAAAGAAGATCTCGTCCGCGTGGGGAAGGATTTCTATCAGACCGCGGTCGAGGAGCTCGACGATGTTCACGATTACCTCTCCACGGGCGATATTCTCTACCTGGGTAAAAAAGTACTGCGCAACGTCAGAACGATTACACAAACATTTGAACAACTTGAAAGCATCAGGGATTTCCTGCAGGACGCAGCGCCGCTAGCACGCGAATCGTTCATCGACTTCATGAATAAGCTTGATGAATTTGACCGTAAAGGGTACTTCAACTTCGCAAAAGAACTCGGCAATATAACCGACCGTATCGTAACGTCGTTTTCAGCCGACGATATAAAAAACCTCGGGGAGAATATCGTAACGATAATCAATACGGTAAAGAATCTTACACAGCCAGACATGCTGCAGGCCGCCAATAATGCTCTCGCAGTATACCAGAAGATGAACATCGAGGTAAAGGAGGATGTTTCTCTGCTGAAGCTTCTGAAAGAACTCAACACACCAGAAGCCAGGCGGGGCTTGGCATTTGCAATACGATTTTTAAAAAATTTAGCAAATCAACAATATCAGAAGGACAAACAATGACATCAACAGTAGTTGCAGGAAAGACAATTGAACTCGATGCCGATGGGAATCTTGCGAAGAGAACCGACTGGAATGAAGAAGTCGCCCGTGCACTCGCAAAGGAAGAGGGTATAGACGCCCTCACCGACCGCCATTGGATCGTAATCAAATTCATGCAGAAAGAATTTGACGCAAAAGGAGATGCCCCTTCGATCAGGAAGCTGACAAAAGAAAGTGGCGTTGATACCAAGGAACTTTACGCTCTCTTTCCAAAGGGACCTGCTAAGAAAGCGGCGCGCATCGCCGGACTTCCGAAACCAAAAGGATGCATTTAAATTAAAGGAGAATAACATGAATAACACGAACGAACCGGTAAAAAAGGTTTCAATAATAGTTTCAAAAGGATCTCTCGAAGGAGTTTACCCCGGATTGATCATGGCGAACGGTGCGCGGATGGAAGGGATCGAGGCAACCCTCTTTTTTACGTTTTTCGGTATGGATGCCATTATCAATAAGCGGATGGACAATCTGAAGGTGGCTACTGTCGGAAATCCGGCAATGCATATTCCCACGCTTATTGGCGCGATTCCTGGTATGTCCGCATTCGCGACATCAAAAATGATGAAGGAAATGGAAAAACTCGACATTCCGCCTGTTCGCGAATATATCGAAATGATTCACGATGCGGGTGGTGAATTGTACGCCTGCAAAGCTACTGTCGATATGTTTCACCTGACTAAATCGGATTTTTGTCCGCAGGTTGACGATATTATTTCGGTGGGTCAATTTTACGAAAAATCCGCAGGTGCGCAGATAATCTTTACATAACCAAACCGTCGTCTTAAAAATTCTAAACGGGTAAAAGCGAAGTAACTCCGTTGTCATACAAACTTTAAGAAGGAATAAAACTTATGGGTGATGCACTTCTCATCAACCGGCTTCAGTTTGCCTTCACAATTGCATACCATTACCTCTTTCCGCAGCTTACGATGGGGCTTGCGCTTCTCATTGTCATCCTGAAAATTACGGCTCTACGAACCAAGGATGAGAAGTACAACGATTCCGCGCGTTTTTGGGGAAAGATTTTCGGACTCAACTTTGCAATGGGTGTTGTAACGGGCATCCCGATGGAATTCCAGTTTGGTACGAACTGGGCAGTTTTTTCTACTTTCGCTGGTGGTGTCATCGGCCAAACCCTGGCGATGGAAGGGATGTTCGCATTCTTCCTGGAATCGAGCTTCCTCGGCCTTTTTCTCTTCGGCGAGAAAAAGCTGGGACCCATCGGCCATCTCATAGCAGCGATACTTGTTTTCATAGGATCGTGGTTGTCCGGGTATTTCATCATCGCCACAAACGCGTGGATGCAGCATCCGGCCGGGTATGAAGTTGCGGCTGACGGGACTTTTTATCTTACAAATTTCTGGCAGCTGCTTATGAATCCGTGGGCTCACTCCCAGTACGCTCATAATATGATCGGCGCCATCATTACCGCCGCATTTGTGATGATGTCGGTCGGCGCCTACTACCTTCTCGCAAAGCGCGATACGGAATACGGAAAGACATTTATCCGAATCGGCCTGCTCGCCGGATTCGCAGCATCTATCCTTGCTGCATTTCCGACGGGAGATATCGAGGCGAGGAACGTTGCTACATACCAGGGCGCCAAGTTTGCCGCAATGGAAGGTCTCTTCGAAACTAAAGACGGCGCAGAGCTTGTCATTATCGGACAACCCGATGTGGAAAAGCGGAAGCTCGACAATCCGATACACATTCCGTACCTGCTGAGCTTTCTGACTTACTACCGATGGAATGCCAAGGTTCAAGGACTCGATGCTTTTCCGAAAGAATATTGGCCCGACAATATACCACTGCTCTATTACAGCTACCACATCATGGTTGGACTCGGCACTATCTTCATCGCAATTACAACAATCTCCCTCTTTCTGTTATGGAGAAGGAAACTCTACGAATCCAAATCGATCCTTTGGATTTTACTTCTGAGCTTCCCATTTCCCTACATTGCGAACACTGCCGGCTGGATGACGACGGAAGTCGGGCGTCAGCCGTGGCTTGTGTACGGACTGATGGCAACAATGGATGGTGCATCACCAACTTTATCGGCAGGCAACAATTTATTTACATTCCTCGGTTTTCTCGGGATTTACTTCGTCCTGGGCGTGCTTTTTCTTTTCCTCGTCATCCGCATGCTGAACCACGGTCCATCACCAACAGCAAACAGTCACTAAAACAGGAGAACAACATATGGAAATTCTCTGGTACTGTATTGTAGCATTCATGCTCGCTATGTACGTCATTCTCGACGGTTTTGATCTCGGCGTTGGCATCATTCACAGATTGATCGGCAAATCCGAAACGGAGCGCGGGCTCCTGATCAGAGCAATCGGACCTGTATGGGACGGGAACGAAGTGTGGCTGCTTGCAACGGGCGGAACAATGTACTTTGCATTTCCGAAGCTCTACGCATCCGGCTTCAGCGGATTTTACTTGCCTCTCATGATTATTCTGTGGCTTCTCATACTGCGTGCGGTAGGAATTGAATTCCGTCACCAACTGCACAATCCCCTGTGGAAATCACTGTGCGATACAACATTCTCGCTTGCGAGCATCCTCCTTGCGGTCATTCTGGGAGCGGCGCTCGGAAACATTATCCGCGGCGTTCCGCTTAATGACGACGGCTACTTTTTTACGCCTCTCTGGACGACGTTTACGGTCGTTCCCGAAGCCGGCGTCCTCGATTGGTTCACCGTTATCATGGGTTTGGTTTCTTTCAGCACACTCACAGCTCACGGTTCACACTATATTGCCATGAAAACGGAAGGGGACCTTCAGAAGCGCGCTCGTACCGTTGCGCAGGTATCATGGTGGTTTATCCTCATAACATCCATGCTCGGAGTGATCGGAACAACATCGATCCACCCCGATTTCTGGAAGAATTACGCCGAGTACCCATGGGGGAATATCTTTCCTATCCTGGGTGCACTTGGATTCACAGGAATGTATTTTTTCTCAACAAAGAAAAAAGATGCGAAAGCATTCCTGGCATCGGCGCTTTTCATCGGATCGATGCTCGGCGCGACGGTATTTGGTCTCTTCCCTTACCTCCTGCGTTCGACTATTGATCTCGGTGATTCCCTCACCGTGTACAATACAATAGCTAGAGAGTACGGATTGCGGATCGGACTAATCTGGTGGATAGTCGGTATCGTACTGACGACAACATATTTCATCTACTTATACCGCTCGTTCAGGGGAAAAGTCACACCGACGTCGGACGAAACAGGTTACTGAAACTGATCTTTGCCCCCGATTTAAGTCGGGGGCTATGAGATCGGAACTTTTCCATTCTATTCACCGTTTTCCAACTAAATATTTTTCCCTAGCCACAAGAAAAATCAATAGAAATTTACAAAAATATCGAATCCGAATATGACGAATGATGCACTAATCTGGGTACTTTTTAATATTTTCGTGCTTGCGATGCTCGCGCTTGACCTTGGAGTGTTTCACCGGAAAGCACATGAGGTAAAACTAAGAGAAGCTCTAATATGGAGCGGAGTATGGATCGTTCTTGCGCTTCTATTCAACCTTCTAATTTACTTCTTGCGTGGCACACAAAGCGCACTTGAATTCCTGACCGGCTACCTGATTGAGAAAGCTCTGAGTGTAGATAATATCTTTGTGTTCATTCTTATCTTCTCGTATTTTCGGATCCCTGCGGTTTACCAGCACAAGGTTTTATTCTGGGGCATCATCGGCGCACTCATCATGCGCGCCATCTTCATCGCGCTTGGGATCACGCTGATCGAAAAGTTCCATTTCATTATCTACATTTTCGGCGCGTTTCTAATCATTACCGGCATCAGGATGGCACTACAAAAGGACAAGGAAATCCATCCGGAGCGCAATCCGGTGGTAAAACTTTTCCGCAGGTTTATGTCAATTACCAATAGTTACGAAGACGGAAAATTTTTCAAGAAAGTGGATGGGCGATCGTACGCCACCCCCCTATTTGTAACCCTAATTATTGTTGAAACCACCGATCTGATTTTCGCAGTCGATTCCATACCTGCCATTCTTGCGATCACGATCGATCCGTTCATAGTGTACACATCGAACGTCTTTGCGATTCTCGGTTTGCGCGCGTTATACTTTGCGCTTGCTGGAATAATGAAACTGTTCCACCACCTCCACTACGGACTCTCGGCAATTCTTGTCTTCGTCGGAATAAAAATGATCCTGACGGATGTTTTCAAAATCCCGATTACTCTTTCACTCGTTATTATCGCAGTTATTTTACTAATCTCGGTTATCGCTTCACTCCTCTACCCGAAGGAGCAGGAAAAGGAGTAAGCTGATTAAACCGTTAAAACGGTTCATCAGAAATCTTTGATTCATTAACCCCCGACTTAAGTCGGGGGTTAGGGCAGGATATAAAGTTAAACAGTTTTAACTGTTTTTATTATCAGTCAGAGGCTTCCTGAGTGTTGAGTCTTCAAGCATCTTCAATTTCTGGCTCAGTGAATCACTGGCTATACCTTCGATCCGGCCCTTGAAGTTTAGAACGCTTTGTTTCGCTTTGAAGATGTGTGCTTCTCTCTCGGCAAACTTCCTGATCGCGTCCTCCCTTTCCTTCTCCAGCGACCTGTCCATACTCCGGAACGCCTCCAGGATACCGAGTATATGATTCTCGAAATCATTGCTGATTAAATAATTGTAAAGCATCTCCATTTTTGTACCTTTGTCGGATTGAGAAGCCAGCGCCGAGTACTGCTTAATTAGCCCGTCACGCAGCAGAGCAGTAATGATTTTTACGTCGTTGAACGTGCAGATCCAAACACCCTCACGAAAATGGGTATCCTCGTTACCTTTGGGCATTGCTTTCGTGACGATTACGCAAATGTCCGACTTCGATGTCCTTCCGTCCTCCTTGAGCTTAAGAATCCACTTATCATCGAACTTCAGAGTTTGCTTCCGTTCATACAAAATCGTACCGCTGGGCTGACCGAGGTTATTCCTGACTATCTGTATGATATCAGCGCCGGTGACGCCGGACGGGACGTCTTTGATTTCATCGATGGGAAAAGCCGACTTTAAAAACTCTCTGAGTTCTATCTCCTTTACTTCACCAGCGAGTTTATTCGAACCCTGCTCGAGTTTTGTTTGTGCATCTTCCAGCCGTTTGTTCAGGTCATCGATGAGCTTTTCTCTTTTCTGCATTTCAGTTTGGTTTTTCTCCTTTTCGGTTATCTTTATCTTTTCACGTTCCTGCGCCAGCATATCGCTGAATTTCTTCTCCGCTTCTGCTTCTATCTGTTCTTTAAGTTCGGTTTTTTCGCGCTGGAGTCTTGCGACATCAGCTTTGGTCTTATTGAGTTCTCTTACCTGTTCGGACTTCTGCTGGAGCTCGTGTTCCAGTGTTTTTACCTGTTCTGATTTCTCATCTTCAATTTCAGCACGGAGTTTCTTTTCGATCTGAGTCCTTTCCGACCTGAGCTTCAGCTGAACAGCAGAATCTACTTCATGCTGCATAGTCTCTCTTTGTTTCGCTATCGCCGCCTTTTCATCCTCGATTTCTCTGATCTTCTTATCATACTCGCGCTGACGATTCGCGTTCCTGGTCTCGAAATCACCGCGGATCTGCTCTTCGACCTGTTGGTAGAGTATCTCGCTAACATTTATTTCAGCTCCACATTTAGGGCAACTGATAACGCTTGTTTCTTTTGTCATGTTATGCTCTCTCATTCTTTCTTCCTGTGTTTCATAATAGATTTGACCATTCTCCCGAACTTTTTGTCTTTTCTGCGTCTTTCGACATACGACATCTCGTGATACTCGGATTCCTTTATCAACTTTTTATAGCTCCGGTAGCGGTCTTCGCTTAAATGTCCACTTTCAATCGCCATCAGGATTGCGCAGCCGGTCTCGCTGGTGTGCGTGCAATCGTTGAAACGACAATCTTTCGTAAGTTCGTGTATGTCAGAGAAGCTATCCTCGATGCTCGTGCTGACAGCGAGCATACCAAGTTCTCTCATACCGGGAGTATCGATAAGAAGTGCTCCATTCTTTAGGATAGTCAGTTGACGGTGCGCCGTGGTATGTCTTCCCCTTCCATCTTTTTCACGAACCGGATTCGTATCGAAAACCTCCTGACCGATGAGATGATTCAGGAGCGTAGTTTTACCGACTCCCGACGAACCGAGCAGGCAGTATGTTTTCCTTTTTTCTAACGTCTGCCGGACTATGTCCAACCCTATACCGGTCTGGTTGCTGAGAGGTATGATCCTGACTTCAATGCGAGCTTGCCTTATTTCTGAAATCCTTTTCTCCAGATCTTCTGCGCTCACGAGATCGCTCTTGCTGAGAAGGATTACCGGTTCGATATTGCCTTCGTTCGCCATCACGAGATAGCGTTCCATTCTGCGCAGATTGAAATCGAAGTCACAAGATTGCATAATGAAGGCGACGTCGATATTCGCAGCTATCATCTGATAGTCGACCTTCTTACCGGCTGATTTCCGGTGCAGGAACGATTTCCTCGGCAAGATCTCATGAATAATGGCAAGCTCACCTGAATTGTAGTACTGCACCAAGACCCAATCTCCGACGCAGGGGACATCTTCAGCCGACTCGGCAGAAAAGATCAGCTTACCGGTCGGTTCCGCCTGAACTTCATTGTTTTCGTTCCTGACGAGATACCGGTCACGGTCGACTCTGGTGACCCGGGCGACTTCAAATCCCGGCTGGAGGAACTCTAAGCTTTTTTGGTGAAGCCAATCGTTATAACCTAGATCTTTTAATTCCATATATCAAACGATGATGGAGATGATAACGAATCTGTGTCACAAATTCAAATTTCCCTTGATTTCAAAGCCCTAGAGCTCCTTCCAGGGCTTTTTTATATCCTTTTGAATAATTTTTATATAAATATCTATTTCTTTTATCAACATTCACTGTTAATATATTCAACACTGTTAAATCATTGAATATTAAAAATTTCAATAGATAATCCTTTCTCCACAAATAAAGTGTATAATTATTCAACGATGCAGCCTTTTACTCTATTTCTGAATTAAAAACATTTTTCATTTTAATTCATTAGATTACAATGACTT
This sequence comes from uncultured Chlorobiaceae bacterium, assembly GCA_964354485.1. Lineage (GTDB taxonomy): Bacteria > Bacteroidota > Ignavibacteria > UBA10030 > SZUA-254 > CAYGXH01. The sequence continues at coordinate 10,314 of CAYGZY010000066.1, forward strand.
AGAGAGTATGTGCAATTCAAATGAAAACTTGGTACGATAATTGGAGGTTTTATATATAGTTAATATTGTTGAAGAAGGAGCATTCTTATGGTAGCCATCATAGTACTTGTCACATTTGCCCTTTTCATTGTGATTCGTTTGTATCTTGACGCCCGTAAAAAAGTTGTACCGGCCAGAGCTGACGTCGGAGTTGACCGATCTGCGTCATCCAGGTTCTTTCATCCGGGTTACACATGGATTGAGTTTAACAAGCCGACATCAGCCACAATCGGGATTGTCGGATTCGTAAGAGAACTTATAGGAAGCATCGACGGTCTTCAACTTCCTCAGAAAGGAACCGCCGTGCAGGAGGGCGACGCTCTTGTCACGCTCCGCCATAAACAAAAGGCGATTACTCTCTATTCACCGCTGAGCGGCAGAGTAGAGGAAACACGGGAAATTACCTCCGACTCAAAACAACAGGAAAACGGCTGGCTGGTACGGCTCATTCCCTCAAATCCGCATCGGGAATTCAGGAATCTCATGAGCAGTTCCAACGCGAGAGTTTGGCAGGACGCTTTGCGCATGCAACTTGCACAGCTCTTTGCACCAAAGATCGGACCCGTTCTGCAGGACGGAGGAACGCTCGTCCCTGACTTTGTTGATACTCTGAGCGAAGATGAATGGAATAAAATTCAGAAGGAATTTTTTCTCAGGGAACTGTAATTAAAAATGGAAAGTATAACTTTTCTTCAACAAAACAAGAAGCGAGCACAATGGACATGACCTCAGACGAAAATTCGTTCCGAATCATACCTCAGCAGGAAGCCCGATGTGTATGGATGACAGCCGGAGTTTTGTCATACCAGCTCTGCGATCATCACTACGAATGTGAAACATGTCTGCTCGACATAGCTCTGAGGGGGGAGCGGGGAAACCAACCTCGACACAGAGCACGGACAGAGTTCCAGGCTCTTGCTCTGACTTCAGCCAAAACGTTGAATCCTGACATGCTTTACTCATCAAACCATTACTGGATCCGGACAATTCACGATCAGTATCTCCGCATAGGAATCGAACCGATGCTCGCTGATGTACTCCATTCGCTCAGAGGTATCGTACTCCCTTCATGCGGACAGCGGGTAACCTGTAATCAGCCGACGGGCTGGATACTATTTTCCCATGGAACACTTCCTATATACTCTCCGGTCGATGGGCGTGTCATTTCGGTGAATACAACCCTTCTGTCCAATCCTCAAATTCTCTCAAAGAGTCCGGTCGAAGACGGCTGGATCTTTGAACTTACACCTCAATCCCACGACCAGTACACGGAAAACCTCCTCACTGCCGAACATGCCGATCATGCGTATAAAAAAGATTTCCTGGCTTTTCACGATACGTTAACCGGCATGCTGCAGGAGAATGTCCCTTCCGTGGGTCCCACACTGATGGACGGCGGTACGCCCCTCGATGATATATCAGAAATCCTAGGTCCCGAGAAATACCTTGAAGCGGTAAAACGCATATTTGTCAACCCGAAATAACACGCCATCTTGATTAGTTTCTCCCCTCTGCCATTAGTATTGCACTTTTCCTAGTTTTTTTCAATATTCATACAGATTGCGTTTTATATATTGCCTTGAGCATGAAATTGTTTTCATATGAGGAAAATGCTTGAAATATTTTAAATCACTCAGTTTTCGCGTTCTCGGCGGCACTTTCATACTACTCGTAGGGCTTACTACACTATCGACATACCTCATAATCAAATTTCACCGTGACCAAACAATGGAGTATGTCTACCAGAGCGCTAACAGTCTGAGCGACGTCATCAAGAACTCGACGCACTACAGCATGCTTCTGAATCGTAATGAGGATGTGTATCAGATCATTACGATGGTCGGGAAGGAACCGGGCGTAGAGGGAATCCGCATCTATAACAAACGCGGCGAAATCATTGTTTCCACGAGCAAGGCAGAGGAACGAACCGTAGTCGATATGCACACCGAAGCTTGCTATGGATGCCACAATCAGGAGGAACCACTCAGTTCACTCCCAATGAATAACCGGATGCGGGTCTATACTTCACCGCAGGGCTACCGCATCCTGGGACTCATCAATCCCATCCGGAACGAAAAGAGCTGCTCCGATAACGAATGTCATGCGCACCCTCCCGACAAGACCGTCCTTGGTGTCCTCGACGTTCGGATGTCGCTTGAGCATGTCGATGCATCTATTGCAAATGCACAAGGAAAACTTACTGCGTACGCCGGGATAGCCATACTCGCTCTGATTATTACCTCGCTTCTCTTCCTTTACCGAACCGTTCATAAACCGGTTCATCGTCTGATTGAGGGAACAAAGGAAATTTCTTCAGGTAATCTCAACCATATGATACAGATACGCTCAAGTGATGAACTCGGCCTTCTTGCTCAGTCGTTCAATTCCATGACTGCATCTCTTCGATCCGTCATAGAGGAGAACGAGCGTTGGTCGGAAGAACTTGAGAAACGTGTTCAGGAGAAAACAGACGAACTGAAACGAATCCACGAACAGATTCTCCAGATTGAGAAGATGGCTTCTCTCGGCAAGCTGTCGGCAACCGTTGCGCATGAACTTAACAATCCTCTTGAGGGAATTCTTACCTACGCCAAACTTATTTCAAGGCAGCTCAAGAAAAATACCGTAATCGGAGACGCCGCAAAAGAAGCGCTGGAGGAATTGGAGCTTATCATTCGGGAAACCGAACGGTGCGGTAATATTGTGAAGAATCTACTCCTCTTTTCGAAGAAGCAAGCCGGCGAATTTACGCTCGTCCTTCTGAAAGAAATAATCAATAAATCGGTACAGCTCGTTCAGCATCACTTTCACATATCCAACATCCAATTTCAAGAGATATACGAGGACGAGGAGATAATGATTCTCTGTGACGCGAACCAGATCGAACAGGCTCTCATCGCTCTCTTCGTCAACTCTGCCGAAGCGATGCTTGAAGGAGGAACGATGACGATCGAAGGATTCAGCGACGCGGCTACCGGCCAATCTTTTATCAAACTTACCGACACCGGGTGCGGAATATCTGCAGAAGATCTCCCCCACATTTTTGAACCGTTTTATTCAACCAAAAAAGAAGGAAAAGGAGTCGGCCTTGGCTTATCAGTTGTGTACGGCATCATAGAACGGCACGGCGGAAAGATCACAGTAGCATCCACTATCGGCAAAGGTACGGAATTCTCAATAATGTTTCCGTCATCTTCTCAAGGCAAGCAGAATAAAAACACATGGTCACCGAGAGGATCACAATGAACAATGATATTTCCATATTAATCATCGACGATGAGATGGTCGTACGGGATTCGCTCACGAAATGGTTCAAAGAAGACGGTTACACGGTTGATTCGGCAGAAAATGCTGTGGAAGCTCTGAAAAAGCTTCAACAGCAGAAGTGGCAAATTCTTCTGCTGGATATAAAAATGCCCGGTATGGACGGCATGGAACTTCAGAAGCGGATCCGGGAAATTGATCCAACCGCTATTATAATTTTTATTACCGCCCACGCCTCTGTGGATACAGCCGTTCAGGCACTCAAGGCGGGAGCGTTTGATTACATTACGAAACCGATTGATCCTGATCATCTCTCTCACCTCGTGGCAAACGCCATTAAACAGCGGGCTCTGCAGGGAGAGAACATCCGCCTCAAGGAACACCTCGAGGAATTTTCTAAAGCGGACGAAATCATCGGGGAATCTTCTCAAATAAAAAAAGTTTTTGAACTCATTCTGACAGTAGCGAAAACTGATACGACGGTCATGCTCAGGGGGGAGAGCGGCACCGGCAAGGAGATCATTGCACGTGCTATCCACGCAAATAGCGAAAGACGATACTTCCCCATCATTACGATAAATTGCGGAGGACTACCCGAGGGAATTCTGGAGAGCGAGCTTTTCGGACATGAGCGCGGTGCATTCACAGGTGCACAGTACCGGCGGAAGGGAAAACTCGAACTTGCCGACGGCGGTACCCTATTCCTAGATGAGGTCGGTAACATCAGCACGAAGACGCAGATGGATCTCCTCCGCGTGATCGAAACGAAGCAGTTCACGCGTGTAGGCGGTAACGAACTGATTGAAGTTGATTTCCGGATCATCTGTGCCACCAATCTTGACCTTGAACATGCCGTCCGCGCAGGTTCATTCCGTGAAGATCTCTATTACCGCCTCAATGTATTCTCGATAGTTCTGCCGCCGCTCCGCGAGCGACGTTCCGATATACCTCTTCTCGCCGCATACTTCCTGAAAAAGTACTCGCAATCGATGGGCAAACCGATACTTTCTATATCACCCGAAGCTATGGAATTGCTCCTTGATTATCACTGGCCCGGGAACGTGCGCGAACTGGAGAACGCCATCGAGAGAGCAATGGTCGTCGGTTCACCGCCTGCGATACCGCCGAACTACCTGCCATTCCAGCATTCTGAAAAACCATCTGCGGCGAAAAGTAATTCTATAGCCGACATCAAAAAAAATCA